>JBEEIB010000563.1:0-8538 GCA_041167675.1 Verrucomicrobiota bacterium | reverse complement strand
GTAACTCTGCCATGTCCGACCATCCACTCCGGGTGCCGCTTCCCGCTTGAGCCAGGAATACGCATCCTTTAGTAGAGCGATTGTCACATGGTGTAACAGCGCGGTGAACCGCGCCTTCTTTCTTTGCTTTGCTGCTTCTCGTACACGTTCAAGCCCCTGGGACACGCTTTCCCGGCTCGGTGTCCGGCACGTGCGTTGCTCTCCCGTGTTTCCCTCGGTCCCATCCCTTGGCTCCGCCGACTCCGCCCCGCTACCCCAGAGGTCAACCTCTGCGATATCCGGTTTGTTCGCCGGCCTCTTCGCTACTATGGAAGGGTCTGACTTCTCCTGCTCATTCTTCATCGGCTTCGATTCCTCATCTTCCCGACGCGGACCGCTCTACAACAGCTTAAGCGGCCAAGCAGGAGATCTCCCGGTTCTCGTGCAAAGAGCGTACCTACATGCCAGGGTCTAAGACCACGCAGGGCCGAACCGGCACTCGCTTTATCGCGCCTGTCCGTGTTGCCTTCCGCTACGCTAACAGCGTCGGCACCCTGAACTAATTTAAAGCTTTCGCGGCTCAATGGCTGGCCTGCAGGTTCCCCTGTCAACGCTTCGTCTCGCACCTCGCGATGCGCTACGCATGACTCGGGGCCAGTCTGGTTTGCTATTCCTTTCCTGTCAGAGACTTTCACTCTTTACTCTTTGCCGATCTCCCGGCGCACTAACGTACGATTTTTTCCGTTTCGTGAGCGGAGCCCATCAGGGCTAATCGCCACCGCAGTGAGACCCTTCTCGTGGCCCCGCAGGACCAAGGGGTTAGGGAGGAGGCGCTGTGGGAGTTGGCGACGGCAGCACGGTGGGTGGATCGATCGGCGTTATTATTTGGCATTAATACTTCGCCAGATACAACTCGGGCGGTTGGTATTTCCTGGTCAGAATGGGACTTACTGATTATCGAGACAATTTTAACGCCCCAAGGGAAGGCAAGATCGAATCGAGTACAGCCTGTGGGCTTCCCTTGAATTGACCTGTGAAGTAATTGCGAGAACTCTGGGAGTCACTCTATAGCTTGGCTTTGAAATATCTGCCAGACTCCAGAGCCGAAAATTCCGGTCCAACGTCTTCAGTTACTTATCACATGTTTAGCGTGATAATTGATATCTCTTTCTCGTATTAAAGCGGTTAAGTCTTGAGATGGATCAGATATAGCCCGGTAAGCTAGCGTGAAGAAGCTAGGCTAGGCACATCTGCGTAAAGCTCGTCGCGCCCTCCGTTTTGGGCAATCTACTCAATTTCGCCAGCATCAACGAGCACGGATTTAACCTAGCGACCATTCCCGAATCAACTCATTGGTCGACGGCGCCATGTGCACAAGTCTGCTTCCATAACGTCCTAGATTTTACTTCGGCGGACGAAAACGCTCTAAAGTTTGATTAGAGCACGTTTCAGAAGCGGTCCGCTATGGTGACACTCCGAATTTTGGCCAAAAGCACGACGTTTTCCGTTAACGCGCATCAAATGCCGGATGAAGAGAAGGGGAGTAATTTCCAGCGGTAGGTTCGGACTGAGAAGTCCCCATGTTTGCCTCGCCAAAAATCCTCCCTGGACCCCCATTCGGCAACTGACCGTGCACAGCGCAAGCGAGACCACAACTTTACTTCAAGAATGTCCTACAATTTACTTTGGCGGACAGTTGATCAAAAGTATCACAAACAACAAAAACGCTCTAAAACTCGATTAGAGCGCCTTTCTGGGGCCGGCGCCTATCCTGATACTCGGAATTCGCAGCGAAAGTACGAAGTTTTGTGTCAACGTGCACAACGTGCAGCTGGGGACCTCGAAGGCTAGAGCTGCGGCTGCTATCTTACTTTATATGACATCTATTGTATGATGTTATCGTTATGCGCCTGGTTACCAGGCAAATCCGAGTCTGTGAATAACTTGTGAACCGTTCGAGCTCCGGGATAACAGTTCGACTCAATCGCGGAAGTTATTGACACCGCCTCGTGGTCCGCGAGAGATACTCCGAGCGCTCGCACACAATGAAACCGGATTATTTGTCACGCGGCTTCGAGAAGATTCACGAAGATCTCTCGTTTCTCATGCATTGCTTTCGCGAAGTGCTCGAGGAACTGGGCGAAGCGGATCTGGCCAAACGGTTGCCCTGGATCAGCGACGTGACGATCTCGGATCAACCCAATCCCCGCCTCTCTCAGGCCTATTCGGTCGCATTTCAGCTGCTGAATATGGTCGAAGAGAATGTGGCAGCCCAAGTTCGGCGGTTGCGGGAATCGGACTTGGGCCTGAGCAGCGAGCCTGGCCTTTGGGCTTACCAACTACAGAAACTCAAGAAAGCCGGCCAGTCGGAAGACCAAATCGCTCAGCAATTGCCGCACGTTCGCGTGGAGCCGGTATTGACCGCGCACCCCACTGAAGCAAAACGGCTGGCAGTACTTGAGCAGCACCGCTCCCTTTATCTCCTCCTGGTTCAACGCGAAAACCGGATGTATACGCCGCAAGAACAAGCCGCGATTCGCGATGAGATCAAGGTGACGCTGGAACGGCTCTGGCGCACGGGCGAGGTTCATCGAACGAAGCCGCGGCTTTTTGAGGAGCGCCGCAATATCGTCCATTACCTGCGTGACGTATTTCCAGCGGTGCTCGCCGATGTCGATCTCCGTTTGCGGCAAGCCTGGAGCGACATCGGATTTGATCGAGCGGTATTGGCTTCAGCCGATAAACTTCCTCGTCTACGATTTGGAACCTGGGTGGGCGGCGACCGCGACGGACATCCATTAGTAACAGCTGAGGTGACTGCGACAACCTTTCAGGATCTCCGTGACGCCGCCATCCACGCCTTAAACGATGCGCTTGGACGCCTCATTGATCAGCTGACCCTTTCTGGAAACGACCAGGTTGCTCCCGATTATTTGGAAGAAGCGATTGAACGGCTTTCGGTGGAAACTTCGACTCCTCCGGACGACGCATTATTCCGAGAAGAGCCGTGGCGACGCTTTGCCTATTTAATACAGAAAAAACTCGGTCAACATCCTCCACAACAGCACTTTGCTTCTGCAGCAGATTTACGAAAAGAATTAGTTTTACTGGCTTCATCCTTGGAAGCAGTGGGCGCGCGCCGGATCGCCGAAGCGGAAGTGCTGCGGGTGATTCGGATCATCGATGTATTTGGGTTTCATGGAGCAGTTCTTGATATTCGGCAGAATAGTCACTTCCACGATCTGGCGATCGAACAATTGCTGACTGCTGGCGGGATTCCCGAAGCAAACCGGTTTATTCATAAAACGCAGCAGGAACGGCTCCCATTTTTGTTGGCCGAACTGGATTCTCGGCGACCGTTCTTATCTCCCGGAACCCCGGTTGGCCCAGAGGCAGACGCGGTTCTGAGCTGTTACCGGGTTCTCAAGGATTATCGAGACAAGTACGGACTGCGTGGCATTGGTTCATTGATTGTGAGCATGACCCGCGGCGTAGCGGACCTGCTCGCAGTTTATCTTTTCTTACGCGAAGTCGGTCTCTGGCGAGAGACCACAGAAGGGCCGGCCTCCGAAATCCATGTCGTTCCCCTGTTTGAAACGATCGAAGATCTGGAAGCCGCACCGGATATTGTCGGACAATATCTACAACACCCTTTCGTCAAGCGGAGCATTCAGATCCAAGCAGAAATTCGTGGCAGCGAGTTCCCGGTGCAACAGATCATGCTTGGCTATAGCGATAGCAACAAAGACTCGGGGCTTTTGACCAGCCAGTGGGCGTTGCACTGCGCGCAAAGGGAAATTACTCGCGTATCCGATTCGAGCGGTGTCCAGGTTCGGTATTTCCATGGCCGCGGAGGAACGATCAGTCGTGGCGCCGGCCCCACCCATCGTTTTCTGGAAGCTTTGCCTCATCGAACCGTGCGTGGTGATATTCGGTTGACGGAGCAAGGGGAAACCATCGCGCAGAAGTACGCCAATCGGATTACCGCCGCGTACAACCTGGAAATTCTACTCGCGGGCGTCGCCGGGATCACCTTACAACAAGAAGGTCAATCGGAGCGGGAAGAAACCAATGGCGATTTGGTGTCGCATTTGTCGAAGACCAGTCGAAACGCTTACCGCAATCTTCTGGAGATGACGGGGTTTCTGGATTTTTTCCGTTCCGCGACGCCAATCGATGCTCTCGAACTGAGTAGTATCGGCTCAAGACCGAGTCGTCGCACCGGCGAACACTCCTTGGCTGACCTGCGCGCCATACCTTGGGTGTTCAGTTGGACCCAATCGCGTTTTTATTTACCCGGATGGTTTGGGCTGGGAACCGCGCTTGCCGAAATCATTGGAACACCGGCATGGACCAACTTGCTCGAGGCGGGTCGGGTATCGCCGTTTCTCCGCTTTGTTTTGACCAACGCGGAGACGAACATGCAGAGCGCTGAGCGATCAATTATGGAACTTTACGCATCGCTGGCGCCTGACACTGAAGCAGTTAAAGCCATTTTTAAGCTCATTCTAAAGGAGTTCGATTTGACCCGAAAATTGCTTCCAGAGGTACTAGGAGGTCGCTCTGGTGACCGCCGGCCGCGCTTTACCATGACACATCAGATTCGAGCGGACGCTCTCCTCGCCCTTCACGTCCAACAGGTCGCATTGTTGCGACAATGGCGGCTCGCACGCGAAGCTCGAGATCAGTCGGCAGATCAGCTTTTTTCAGATTTGCTCGTCTGTATTAACGCCATCGCAAGCGGACTGAGAACGACGGGATAAACGTTTTCGTCATTTTTGCTTATTCGTTGTTAAGTAGATTCTTACGCTCGTTAATACACATTTGCCCAAGACGCACGAGTCCCCGCGCTGGCGTCCAAAAGATCAGGCCGTTATTGAGTGTATCAATAATTCTAATGCATTGGTATTTAACCGTTTTGATGATTTACTTATCTTGATGCGGGCGCTGATTATCGTCGATATTCAAAACGACTTTCTGCCGGGTGGCGCTCTGGCCGTAAGGCAGGGTGATGAAGTTATTCCGGTGATTAACGCGCTCGCGCCTCGGTTCGAACTAGTTGTTGCAACCCAGGACTGGCATCCTCGGAACCACGGCAGTTTTGCGGCGAATTATCCCGGACGTAAACCGGGGGAGATGATCACTTTGGCCGGACAGCCTCAGGTACTTTGGCCGGTGCATTGCGTGCAGGGAACGAAAGGCGCAGAGATCTCTTCCCTACTGGATACGAGCCACATCAAAGCCATTTTCCAAAAGGGTGTTGATCCCGACATCGACAGTTATAGCGGGATTTTTGATAACGGAAGAAGGCGCTCGACCGGTTTATCGGAATACCTTGTGAAACAGGATGTAAAAGAAATTTTCATCGCGGGTCTAGCACTCGACTATTGCGTGAAATTCACTGCCCTTGACGCCGTAAGCCTCGGCCTCAGCACTTGGGTAATTCGTGACGCCTGCCGGGCAGTGAATCTGGGTCCGAACGATGGAGAGCGGGCCGTGGCCCAAATGAGATCGACAGGCGTCCGGGTCGTTCGATCCAAAGAAATAGCTAACCTCCAATATTCGACAGCGCGGTAAGGCTGGTTTCGGCGTTCTCACGCTGGGGCAGGACTGGTTACAAGCTGTTCCTATTTCGGGGTTCCGGCCGCGAGTTAGTCTCCGCACTCGCGAAACGCACAGCAAATCAGACGGTCAAGATCAACCGGGATGTTTCCGCGCACAGATAGGTAAGTTTTAATTGACATATTAGTAAGACGCAGCTTATATATAAATAAGCATAAACTTACGCAAGAGTGGCAAACCAATTACTGTTTCAAGCGTTGGCTGATCCGACCCGACGCGAACTGATCGAACGGCTGCGGTTTGGTCCCCTGCCTGTCGGTAAGCTGGCCGTTGGGTTGGACATGAGCAGGCCGGCCGTTTCTCAGCATTTGCGAGTGTTGCGCGAAGCCGGCTTAGTGAGCGAAACGCGGGAAGCCACGCTGCGGTATTACCGGCTCGAAAGGACTGGGTTTCTTCGGTTGAGCGATTATATCGAGCGGTTTTGTGAGGAGCATGCCACGACGCAAGGGTGGACAAAAAATCTCACGCCAAGCCGCCAAGACGCAAAGGATTCAGAGTAGCTAGAGGTCCGTCTACTCGGTAAATTTGGTTGTTAGAAAAACCGCCTTACAACAGATAGCCACAGTGGAGGCGAACACCGCTCGTCGGAGACGAATGGTGAGCTGCGCGAATGTTCGTGGTTACATTCTGTACCGATTTGAGTTCCAGGGCGTCTTAACGCGCAAAAGCTTTATATCCCCACTCTGAATCCTTGGCGTCTTTGCGTCTTGGCGTGAGATTTTCTGTCCACCTTGGCGTCTTGGCGTGCGACCCTCGATGATCAACCGGCGGTTGGCGGCGAGTAAAGCAATATCCATGTTCCCAATACGACGAGAACCAGCCCCGATACTTGCGCCATACACCAACGTCTTGGTACGACGCGCTCCGACAAAGCAAAAATCGCAAGCAGGGCAATCCAAAGAAGGTTCATGACACCGACCGCAAAAAGCAGGAGCATCAATAGCCAGCAGCAAGCGGTGCAGAACAGTCCGTGCTTCCATCCCATCCGGAAGGCTCCGGTTGGCCCATTGCGCCATTCGGTCATCAGAAACGTTAATGGCGATCGACAATGATTGAGGCAAACATTCTTGAGAGGTGAAAACTGGAATAGGCCGGCACTCACGAAGAGTAGGCCACAAAGAATCGAACTTTTTGCGGCCATCTGCGGTGAGAGCAGCGCAACGCCGTGCAAGGTCCACTGGGCGATTGCGGCGCCGAGGCTGAACACTGACCAGACAGCGAAATACCCGGAAGCAAAAAAGATCGTTGGGACATGCGGTTGACCGCGCTCAGCGCGCGAGCGTGCAACCTTCGAAAAAAGAAGAACGAGCGGCGCGACAGCTGGAAGCATCATCGCCACCATCATCTCGATCCACATCAGAAAGAGAGGCAGCAAAGTTTGAGGCGCCCAGGCCTCCAAATTGGGTCCGCCGATGGCCATCGACGCACAGTGGCAAATTCCAGTCGCAGCGAATCTCTCGGTCTCATAGATCAGATAAAACCACGCCACGCCTCCAATCCCGGCGAGTGCAACGCTAACCGCTAAACGATCCCGCCGCACCAGAGTCTCGATCAATCTCTCCATTGTCGCTGCGGCTGGTTCCTCCCCACGTCAGGGGTAACTAGTTTTGGTAATGAACCTCGGTTACAAAGCCTGCTTTGTCGGAATATTGGAAATTAATTGTGCCGGCTGAGACCCTTAACTCACGCGCCGAGACCACTTCAGCTCCTCGAAAGATAAATCCGGTGGCGTGTTCGATGCGTACAAACTCCGGCTCTCCGGTTACTGGATTTTTGACCGGTTCGAGATCGAACGCCACGTCATTTCCGATCCGTGCCCCGCTATTGCGCCCGGCCAGACGAAATTCAAACGGAACGAATCGCGTCTCTTGAACGGTAGAGAACGTCGTAGCCAAAATCTCAAACGGCAGGCCGCCCAGCTTGCCCAAAGCGATGTTCTCGAGCGCCCGACGTTGCTCTTGATTGGCCCGTTCGTCGATGAACGGCGTGAGAGTGCCGCCGCCGAGGTGGATCGCCTTTGGCCAATGTGCCGCAAAAGCCAGACAAAGGCCGTCGAGCGGCACATTCCCACATCTGCCGGTTTTGATTCGCCACGCCCCTGTGCCCTCACAGAAACCGGGCGTCGGAGGAGCGGAAAACTCGCATGGGCACCCGTAATCGCAATTGCAAGCCTGTAGGTAATCTGCGTCGAAAGACCAGGACAACGAAGCTGAAGATGACATAACTATGCCCTCGTATAAGAGGTTGATAATATGGATGTTAGCACTAGCCAACCTGGTCGAGTCAACTCAAAACGCGGTAGGGGCGACTGTCCAACCGAAGACTTTGTTTCATTCAACCTAAGAATCTGAACGGAGCGACCTGCTCACACAAACCGGAAATCGCAGTCGCCTTGGCCCCGCCCCGGCCCAAGCACCTCGGCGCGAGATGATGTTTGCGATGGCGACTGCGCCCTTAGGTCAGCCGCACCAATCCCGTCGTTCGATCACTCTGGCCGGTAACGCCTAGGGGACCTAAGGGGATCCGACGGCCGCCCATGCCCGTCAACTTAAGGGATGTAGGATTGTGCGCTGAAGACTTATCCCGGATGGACTCAGTGAAAGTAGATGCCCAGTACGAAGTGCTGGGAATGATGCAAAAGACACGTCCGCCCCGTAAGGGAGGATAGAAACGCTCGGCTTTTAGTCTCGCACGCCGCTCAGCGATTGTCAGCATTGGTCGATCGTCCCGTCCGGGACGGATAGCTCTTTAAGAAGGATAACCCAGCACTTCGTACTGGGCTTCTATGAAGCCCAGTTTGTCAAGGCCCAGCGCCAAAAAAAGGTTGCTTGAATGTTTTGATTAGTTTGGCCGAGATCGGACAACAAGTCACCTGTGGACCGGCTTTGAGCTTGAAGCGGCGCTACCAGGCCCTGATCATGGAGGCGAAGACTTTTG
>JBEEIB010000562.1:0-2941 GCA_041167675.1 Verrucomicrobiota bacterium | reverse complement strand
GCCCGTCGCGATAATGTCGCCGGGTTCCAGCGTCATTAATTGGCTCAGATAGGATACAATATAACTCACACCGAAAATCATGTTCTTGGTGTTGCCGTTTTGAACCAACTTTCCGTTTACTCGCGTTTGGATGGCGAGATTTTGGATATCGCCGAGCTCATCGCGGGAGACAACCGCCGGGCCGCAAGGCGCGAAAGTATCGATCGCTTTTCCCGCCATCCACTGACTCGTTGCCAACTGAACATCTCTGGCACTCACATCGTTCATGGCCATAGCACCGAAAATGCACTGCAGCGCGCCCCGCTTACTGACGCATTTGGCCCGACGGCCAATCACGACTGCGAGCTCCGCTTCATAATCCACCTTTTCATTCGCGTAAGGTAGTTCAATGTCGTCAAACGGACCGATCAAAGAATTTCGAAACTTAGCAAACAACATCGGAGCTTGGGGCGGCGGCAAGTTTGCCTCTTTGGCATGGTCACGGTAGTTCAATCCCAAACAAATGATCTTCTCCGGATCCGGGATCGGTGGTCCCAGCCGGACATTATGCAGCGCTAATGCCATTCCATCGTTGATCCGGGATTGTTGGATGCCTTTTGCGGTAGTCTCCAGCAACCGGAGAGCATGATCATCACTGGCGATGACTTCTTTGGTTTTGGACCAATCGGTCGACTGATAGTCCAACGCCAATCCAGCCGCCTGAGCTACCGCCGAAGCGTCATAAACAGTGTCGCCGATCTGGATACCGCAACGCCTGCTCGATTCCGTACCGTAGGAAACAAGTCGCATATATTTTCAGAGGAAAATGGTAAAAAACGAGCAGCAGTGTATACACCTGCTAATAGCGCGGCCAATATCCAACTCATTTAGGCATTGATTCCTAGGCCACTCAAAAACCGCAAACTTTCAACCATCTCGGCCGATGCCGATTCCCGGCTGCCCGGTTTACGGTCCTGTTCAATCACAGCCGGCCCGCTAAACCCGTTTCGATTCAGAGCTTCGCAAAAGGATCGGAAATCGACATCACCTTTTCCCAAAGGCCGAAATACACCTAAATCAACCGCGTCAAGGAATCCGACTCCATCGGCTCTAACCTGATCGAGCAGTTCAGCCGAAATATCTTTGAAGTTCACATAGGGAGTGCGGTCAGCATGGCGCCGGTAGAGCGCCGCCGGATCGATCTGACCGTACAAGCAGTGTCCGGTATCGATCGCCAGTTGGATTAACTCGGGTGCAGTGTGAGCGAGCAGTTCCTCTACCTCGTCTTCAAACTCAAGATTGGAGCCAGCATGGGGATGCGCCACTGCCTGAACGCCGAACTCGTGGCTAATTTCACCTACCTTCTCAATTCTTGCCCAAAAGTCGCGCTTGGCTCGGCCTTCCAATCGATATGCTCGTCCAGAACGTCCGGCAGTCGAACGCCTCCTCTCGCTCCAATCGACGATGACCAAAAAGCTCCCACCACTGTCAGAGATCAGCCGGGCGAGCCGTCGCGCTTCATCGAGAGCCTGGTCACTAAGGCTCTCCTCTTCGAACGACGCCAGCAACGCCGCTCCCACACAGGTCAGTTGCCGGGCGGCGAGTTGCGCCTTTACCAGTTTCCCATCCTCCGGCCAAAAGCCAAGCGGTCCAAGTTCAGTATACGTAAAGCCAACTTTAGCGATTTCGTCGAACACTTCCCGCCAGGACGGCAACCCGGCACGACCCATATGGTCCACTCCCCAGGAAACCGGTGCAGTGGCTAGTTTAATTTCCTTCAGCATAAATCTCTCCACGAATTGAAGCCCGTGCAACGAGCACAAGCCCGCAACAATGGCTGCTCCATCTTTCTTCCAGCAGAACGCAAATCAGCCCGATCTTTCGCTATCCTCGGTCCGTCCAAGTCGCGATCGGAGAAAAACTCGAGTTGCGCCATGATCAGTTATCCGCGGACGGTAGCTGCCGTTGATTTGGTAGAGGTCGCCACCTTTCACCCGTTTGGCTTAACTCGCTCGATCAGCGGCATACCATAATCGCGGAAGTTAGCTGGAGGCATCGGACCCCAGATGTTGTTCCATTCGGGAATGTCGCTCCAGTCTTTCCATTGGTAGCTCTCTTCTCTCTCAACGCGTAGAATGTCTGTAAAGTATTCGACCAAAGCGCCGCTTAAATCTGCGTGATAGGTAAAAAGGTTGTTACCAGGGCCATGCCTACCCGGTCCCCAGACCAGTTGGCGGCCGTGGGCGCGCAGGGTGTCACCCAACTGTTTGAAGACCGCCCAATCGTCCACTTCCCAGGCATAGTGATGTAGGCCGGGAACACCCTTCATCAGATTAATCGAGTGATGAATCTCACTGCAGCGAAGCCAAACAATCTCGCCGTTGAGCGCACGGTCCGAGATCCGGAAATTCAGATATTGAATCAGAAAATCTTCGATCGACTGAAGGTTTTCAACCTTTAGCAGCGCGTGTCCAAGCCGCCGGGGTAGAACCCCTGGAGTGCTATAAGACAAACGTTCCGACCGGCTGGAATTGTCGGCGAGTTCGAAGGCGTACCCGGAGGGACCATCAAATCTAAGTGCGCTGGTTATTCCAGGGTACGGATCCGACAATTCGCTGAAGGAAATGTTTCCGTTTTTCAACCTGCTTTTAAGTAGGCGCAACGAGTCTTCGTTCGTCGCTTCCAGCCCTATTCGTTGCAGCCCGGTGGCAGACCCAGATCGCAACAATAGTTCAAACGCCCGTTCTCCCGAAGTCAGATAAGCGGTATCGATGCTACGTCCAACCAGATGCAAGCCATTGATTTCTTGAGCTTCTTCGATCGCTGCCGGGAGATCGCGCACCGCCAGGGCTACATAGGCAAGAGATCGAGTAATCGGAAAATAGTCGGTTTTGTTCATGAGTGGACCTCTGGTTGTTTTTTTCGGGGGACCGGAACCTCGCCAATAGTGTGTACACTTTCC
>JBEEIB010000561.1:0-3588 GCA_041167675.1 Verrucomicrobiota bacterium | reverse complement strand
ATAATAATAATGGCCTAACGAATTACCTCACCACCGACATGCAACTGGATGAGGTCATTGTCCCAACCAACGTCGAAAATCTTTCCGTATTGCCCAGCGGGGTGCTGCCGTCCGACGCGGTCGGCATCCTCAACTCCCAGCGCATGTCCGACATGATCGCGGAGTTGAAATTGCGCTACGACATTATCTTTTTCGACTCCCCTCCCATGCTCGGAGTGAGCGACGCCTCCGTCATCGCGAGTGAAGTCGATCAGACGATTATTGTCGTGCAACATCGCCGCTTCCCGCGCGCCATGCTGACCCGGGTAAAACAGGCCATCCTGGGCGTGGGCGGAACGGTGCTGGGCGTCGTCCTGAACAATGTCGATCTGAAGCACGACCAGAACTACTACTACTACACAAACTATTACGGTTACTACAAAACCGAGGATAAGCCGGGCCGCCGCCGCGGCACCCGCGATAAAGCGGTCGCGGCCAATCCAGCCCGCAATGGTCATTCCGAACCGGACCAATACTGATGCGTCTCGCGTTCCTGACTCTCCTTTTCGTCTTCGCGCTCTCGGTCGCCGCTTTCGGTCAGGCCACCCTGCGCGTTGGCGATCCGATTGAAATAAAGATCGGCGGCGTCCCGAATGACGAGCAGGCGCAGGTCAACAATACTTACACGGTCGACACCAATGGCTCGGTGAATCTTCCCTACATCAACAAGCTCAAGGCCGAAGGATTGACGCCGGCCGAACTGGCCCGATCGATCGAGCAGACCTACCGCACCAACAAGATTTACACGAACCCGAACATCACCATCCTGATGCAACCGACGGCACGTTTTGTGAATGTTGGCGGTGCGGTGCGCACGCCCGCGCGTGTTCCTTTCACGGAAGACATTACCTTGCTCGCTTCCATTAATGCGGCCGGCGGGTTTAACGATTTTGCCGACCAGAAACGCGTGCGCGTGCTCCGCGGCAACGAGGTCAAGGTCTACGATGTCCGCCAATTCCGTCGCGATCCTTCTCTCGATGTGAAGTTGCAGCCGGGCGATCGCGTCGAGGTTCCGCAAACATTCTTCTAAGGGGCGACCAGGATGTAGCGGTGTTTGTGCCACGCACCGAATCCAATCGACAGGCGCTTGGCACAAGCGCCTCCACATCAGCGCCGGCAACCCCGCCTAATCCGAAGCGATCAGGTTGCGGTTTCGCCAGGTGAAACCCAGTCCGGAGTAAACGGTCAAGGCCACCGTGATCCAGACCAGGATCGGGCCGGCCTCATCCCAGGCTCTCAGCCACCATCCCGCCGTGTCGCTCGCATGGCGCAGTTCCGCAATGGAAAGAAGGGCGAGAAAAAAAATCACCGTGCTGATCTGCCAGGAAGTCTTGTGTTTCCCCAATTGCTCCGCCGGCAACACTTGTCCTTTGGCACTCGCCAGCAGGCGAACACCGGTGATCAAAAAATCGCGAGCCACCACGGTGGTTGCCGCCCAGGCGGGCACGGCTTTCAAGGGCACCAGCGAAATGAACGCTGCCGCCATCATGATTTTATCGACCAGCGGATCCATTAGCTTGCCAAAATTCGTGACGATGCCATATCGGCGCGCGACCTCGCCATCGACAAAGTCGGTGATGCCGGCCACCAAAAAGAGTAGGAGCGCGGCAGTTCGCGCATATTGCCATGAGGAATTGAGCGCTGCCACGAATAGCACCGTGAGGGCGAGGCGACTCAGGGTGAGGCGATTCGCCCAATTCATAATCCTATGGCCTTCATTTGCGTTTCAGTGGTAATTCGCACCTCTCCATCTACGTCGAACTTGGGATGTTTCCAAATCGGCACCTTTTTCTTCAATTCGCCCACAAGCCATTCCATGGCTTGGATGGCTTCACTTCGATGCGGAGCCGCCACGCGCGCGAAGAGCGACGCTTTACCGACCGGGACGAATCCGATGCGATGGCGCAAGACCGCCAGCTTTAATCCAAAGCGATCGATCGCTTCCTTCCCAATGAGATGAAGCTGATGTTCAGCCATGACCGGATGAGCCTCATACTCGATTCCACGAATAGCGCGCTCGCCTTCCTTGACGCGAACGACCCCCCAGAAATCGACAATCGCCCCGGACGAAAGGTCCGGCCAGTCATCAGACGCTACCAGATCCGCCTCGCTCGATAAAAGTTCACAAACGGGATTTGCCATGCGCTCTCCATGCTCGCTAAACTGCCCGGGCCGCAGTCGCGGTCTGCAAGAAGGAGATACTCAAAATGAGCACGAAGCAATGTGATATTGGTCTCATCGGTCTGGCCGTCATGGGCGAAAACCTCGTCCTCAATATGGAGTCGAAGGGCTTTACCGTGGCGGCATTCAACCGCACCACCGAGGTCACGGAAAAATTCGCAAACGGTCGCGGCCAGGGGAAAAACATCTACCCCGCCAAAACGATGGAAGAATTCGTGGGCGCGCTCAAGCGTCCGCGCAAAGCCATGATCATGGTCAAGGCCGGCGCGCCGGTCGACGCTGTCATCAATCAAGTCGTTCCGCTGCTCGAGAAAGGCGACGTTGTCATCGATGGGGGGAATTCTCTTTTCACCGACACGCAACGCCGTTGCCGGGAGCTTGAGGGAAAAGGAATTCATTTCGTCGGGTGTGGCGTCTCCGGAGGCGAAGAAGGAGCGCTCAAAGGCCCCTCTCTCATGCCGGGCGGGTCGCGCGAATCGTGGGAGTTGATTGCGCCGATCTTCCGTAAGATTGCCGCCCAGGTCGACGGCGAACCGTGCTGCCGCTACATGGGACCGGACGGTGCCGGGCATTACGTCAAAATGGTGCACAACGGGATCGAGTACGGAGATATGCAGCTGATCTGCGAGGCCTACGCCATTCTCAAAGACGTTGTCGGCATGGATGCGCCGCAGCTGGCCGAGACTTTCACGGAATGGAATAAAGGCGAACTCGACAGCTACCTGATCGAGATCACTTCCAAGATCTTCCGCAAAATCGATCCGGACACAGGGAAGCCGTTGGTGGACGTCATCCTCGATAAAGCCGGCCAAAAAGGGACCGGTCTCTGGACGCTCCAATCCGCTATCGCGCAATCCGTCGTCATCTCGACCATCAATGCCGCCGTCGAAGCGCGCGTCATTTCCTCGCGCAAGGAGGAGCGGGTGAAGTCATCGAAAATTTTACCGCAACCGAAGCGGAAGGAATTCGCAAGCGATCGCGCCCAATTGCTCACGGCGGTGCGGAATGCGCTTTACGCCTCCAAGATCGTTTCCTATGCCCAAGGCATGGAGTTGCTGGGAGCAGCCAGCACTCAATACAAGTGGAACCTGAACTTCGGAGATATCGCCACCATCTGGCGCGGAGGTTGCATCATCCGCGCTGTCTTCCTGAACCGAATTGTCGAAGCTTATCAGCGGGATCCGGGGCTGCATAATCTCCTGCTCGACTCTTACTTCGCCGGTGTGATCGAAAAAACGCAGGATAACTGGCGGGTCGCGGTAACTACGGCCGTGCAACAAGGGGTGGCCGTGCCGGCCTTTGGGGCGTCGCTCTTTTATTTCGACAGTTATCGCGCGGCGCGGCTGCCGTCGAACCTGTTGCAGGCGC
>JBEEIB010000560.1:0-3033 GCA_041167675.1 Verrucomicrobiota bacterium | reverse complement strand
TTGGAAGGCGATTCGACCTGCATGGGATTGGATGGGCTGTACTGGCCATCCGTGCCCGGATTTGAACCTCCGTCCCCGGATGAAACGAAAATTGTGACTCCCCCTCCGGCAAGACTCGCGAAGTATGCGGCGTCGGTATCCATTTGGCCTGTGGGCATATAGTCCTCGCCTAAACCGTAGCTCATCGAGAGTTGGTGCAACGCCGGTTGGTTAGACAAATCGTTAATGATATACTGATACCCTTGATCGAGGTGATTGAAGGATAGATCCCTCGTTGCGTAAATCCGGATCTTCGCCCCGGAGGCGATCCCGCTGCTCCATTCAGTATCCAAGGTTTCCTCTCCCGAAGGAGCCGGCAAAGTCCCGGAAACCACGTGCACCTTTTCGATATTGCCGAGCGATTGCGACACCCCGTCGTCGTTCCAGAAAGTGATCAGATCGCTGTTTAGCGGAAAGGTGTCGATCACAATGCCGATTTTCTGTCCAGTGCCATCATTGCTGGATGCATCGTACGCTCCGGTAATCTCGGATACGAGATAAGGAGGCTGATTGCTGATCGATTTGCCCACGCCAATAGCTTTGCGTATTGAATGCTGGAGAGGATGCAGATGCGGTTGTAGGCCGTTGATGCTGAGCACGGGTTCGGCGACGTCAGCCGGTAAACTCGGCGCTGTTACAGCCGAGGTGTGCTCTTCGCCATGGAACTGGACACGAGCAAACTTGACCCCGAAAGTTCGCTGCAGTTGGGTAACCGTTCCGCGTGCGAAAACGCTGAAATTGTACTGAGCTGCGGGAAGAACTTCAAACCCTTGAGCCCCCAGCCATCTGCTAATGCTTTCCACGGCCGTAGAGGTCGGAAAGTATTTCGCGCCCATCTCCTGCAGCGGAACGATTTCGCCCATTCCAACCCGGTCCCGAAGCTCGGCAAAATTCCGCACCTTCAACGCGATCGAAAAATCGATGATAGCCTGGGTTTCCGCGTCGGTTAGCTCGCTCCGCACAACGCTTGGCACATTCTTAGCAACCGAAGCCATGCTCGCCATGACCTTAGCCGGCTCCTTGATACTGTTCGCAAACGTGGTCCGAGTTGCGACGGATTGAGCGCGGGCCGGCGATCCCGTCTGCAAAACGGCGACCAGGACGATTGCGGCCGATTTATTTATTGATCCTAGAACCGAAGTAGGCCTGCCGGAGCGTTCCATAAGATTTTGTTGCTGAAGAATGGATGCTGGTGGGGGAACGGATTGCATCGTTTCAGATGGTCGTGCGTTTTGCGAGAATCTTCGACGTGCAGAAAATTTGCGCGTTCAAACGATTCATCGAATCGGCAGAAATACTCTGCTCTTTACTATAAATGATTTTTTCTCAACTTTCGGGCGGTCGAGGAACTTGGTTTCCGATGTCCGAATGCCTTCTGTGCAATTGAGGCCGGATCGGGCATGTTCGTTGTGAGATGAAGAATCTGCTGGTGACCGGCTCAGGCGGATTGATCGGCAGCGAGGTAGTCGCCTTCTTTGCCGCCGAAGGAGCCGAAGTGCACGGGATCGATAACAATTCGCGGGCCGACTTCTTTGGTCCGCCGGGTGATACTTCCTGGAATACGAAACGGTTGCGGGAGGAGTATCGGAACTTCGATCTCCACGAGCTGGATATCCGGGATCGGGCCGCAGTCTTAGATCTGATCAAGCAAATCCGCCCTGATGCGATCATTCACGCTGCCGCTCAACCCAGCCACGATTTGGCAGCTTCTCGGCCCTTTGATGATTTCGATGTGAACGCCGGCGGCACGCTCAATCTGCTGGAGGCAGCGCGTCAGTGGTGCCCAGAAGCGCCGTTTGTCCATATGTCGACCAATAAAGTTTACGGTGATGGACCGAATCGTCTGAACCTGGTGGAAAAAGAAACCCGCTGGGATTACGCCGATCCGGAATTCGCTGCTGGAATTAAAGAGAGCTTTTCCATCGATCAGTGCCTCCATTCTCTGTTCGGCGCATCGAAAGTGGCAGCCGATATCATGGTGCAAGAGTATGGCCGCTATTTCCAGATGCCAACCTGTTGTCTGCGCGGTGGCTGTTTAACCGGACCGAACCATTCCGGTGTCGAACTGCACGGATTTCTCAGTTATCTCATCAAGTGCAATCTCGAGGAAAAAACCTACAAGATCTTTGGTTATAAAGGAAAACAGGTTCGAGATAATATTCATTCGCTCGATGTTGCCCGGTTTATCGATGAATTCATTCGCCAGCCGCGGGTTGGAGAGGTTTACAATCTTGGAGGTGGCCGGGAAAACTCGGTATCGATTCTGGAGGCGTTTGATCTCATTGCCAAAATTTCCGGCCGGAAAATGGCGTATGAATATGTCGATCGAAACCGCACCGGCGATCACATTTGCTACATCTCCGATCTATCGAAAATGCGAACCCATTATCCTTCGTGGGATATTACCAAGGGACTAACAGAAACCTTTCAGGAGATTTACGAGGCTTGGCGCAGACGGAGCGCCGACACCGCCGGCATCGCACGGGAACGCCGAGAACGGTGACACCGGCAAACCGAATAGCAGCGAAAGAACGCAAAGATCGCAAAAAAAACATTAACTCAAATAGCGACTAACACTTGACCTCCCTCAAGCACCTTGGATTCGCATTCCACCAAGGTACCCGGAGCAGACTCCCAGGTCTCATTGTCAAGATTATGATTTGCAGTGCTTGGAAGCCTGAAAATCCCATCCCTCACTAACTCCGTTTTACCGCTGCGCGCCCTCCGTCTCCTCTGTTTCCTCCGTTAGCGCTATGGCGGACAGGCTGCGAATGGACACGAATAAATGGATTCAGTTCGCGCCACTCGGCGGTTCTCTTTCTCTCTTTGCGTTCTTTGCGATCTTTCGCGGCTATTCAGTTCGGCTTCCCGAGATGCTGTTGACTTTTAGAGTTCTAACGGGAAGCTGGCGGCGGTGTTGATATCCATTGTTGTTCCCGTCTACAACGAAGCGGATGCGCTAGTCGACCTCAGCCAGGGGGTGAGGCAAGAGCT
>JBEEIB010000559.1:0-11436 GCA_041167675.1 Verrucomicrobiota bacterium | reverse complement strand
CTCGCCGAGTTGGTCTCCGTCCTATCTTTCCTCGGTCCGCAGATCTGAGGCTCTTGATGTGGATGCCGGTTTCAATTGGGACGTCGCCGATTCGGCGGGTATCCAGTGCGGTCAAGTTGCCGCCATTTCATGGGCAGAAACGCAATCGAAGAAACGGCCGCCGATACTGCAAGCAGGTTGCATTTGTTATTGCAATGTGTCTGCATTAACAACTTGCTGACCCTCGAATCCTCTTCATCGAATTCGTCAAACCATCTCGCTGCCTATTGCTTATATGACCAAATCTCTCTCTCTTTCCAACGCGTGCCCGTCACCGTGCTTACCGGCTTCCTCGGAGCAGGTAAGACCACCTTGCTTAATCGAATCCTCAGTGGCCAGCACGGCAAGCGCATCGCCATCATCGAAAATGAGTACGGCGAAATTGGTATCGATAACGAACTCGTAATTCAGGCTGACGAGGAAATCTTCGAAATGAACAACGGCTGTATCTGCTGCACGGTCCGCGGCGACTTGATCCGCATCCTGGGAAACCTGATGAAGCGGAAGAACAAGTTCGACTACATACTCATTGAAACAACTGGTCTGGCAGATCCAGCACCGGTCGCGCAGACGTTCTTCGTAGACGACGAAATAAGAGAGGCATTCAGGCTTGATGCCATCGTCACTCTCATCGATGCCAGGCATGTTTGGGAACACCTCGACATCAGCAGCGAGTGTCAGGAGCAGATCGCCTTTGCCGACGTGATTCTGCTCAACAAGGTCGACCTCGTCACTCCTGCCGACCTCGACAAGCTTGAAGCCCGACTCCGCGCGATGAGCCGAAACGCGCGCGTTTACCGCACCAGGGACGCCGAAGTCGATATTGATCGCCTGCTTAACCTGGGTGCCCTCGATCTCGACGCAAAGCTTGAACTGGACGCCGATTTCCTTAAGGAAGAGTCACCCTTCGAATGGGGCGGTGTCTACCATTTGGAGGCGGGTGAATACCGCTTCCACTTCAAGCCGGGCGCCGACCGGGAGATGGATTTTGTTCTCCTCCCCACCGCGAGCGGAAGCGACGAGGAATTCGAAATTGCGCGCCGCCACGCGTCCGGTCGCTTTATTGGTGAGTCACGCAAGATTCCCGTGGGTGATGGCTTTGCGCCAAGTCTCGAACTGCAGAGCTTTGTATTCGGGCGCAACGGCGGCGACTACACGCTGCATGTTTCCAGGACTGCCGAGTACGGATTCTTCACGCAGCACGTTCCAACCGAGTTCGAGATGAAGCTTACGCGAGATGGTAGTCGGCTGGGGGTCGAGCCGATACGCAGCCAAGCATTTGCGCCCGGGCACACCCACGATGCAACTGTCTCAAGCGTCGGCATCGTCGCAGAGCGCCCGGTTGACCAGCGCAAACTCAACAACTGGATGAGTACGCTTTTGCGCGAAAAGGGTGTCGACATCTTTCGCATGAAGGGCATTCTTAACCTGAAGGGGCTCGAACAGCGGTTCATCTTCCAAGGGGTTCACATGCTCTTCGACGGTAAGCAGGACCGGCAATGGAGAGACGACGAATCGCGGAGAAGCCAGCTCATCTTTATTGGACGGAACCTCGATCGCGACAAATTGGAGCAGGGTTTCCGCGCATGTCTGGCTTGAGCTGCCACGCGAACGCCGGCGCCGCCAAGCGCTATTCTTTCGACGCGCAGGATCATGTCGTCGGAGTCGGGTGGTCGCCTGACAGCGCACGGGTAGCCGCGCTAACCGGATCTGGAACGCTCTTCATCCTCGACGCTCGAGATGTTAGCGTCTTCCACGAGTTGCCCCAAGCGCATACAGTCGGCGCGCTCACGCTCGATTGGGCCGAAGGCGGTCTAGCGACCGGAGGGGAGGACGGAAAAATTCGGCTGTGGGATGCGTCTCGGGGCGCTGTGCTCGAGACCTTCGACGCCGCGGAAGTAAACCGGTCAACCTGGGTCGAACAGGTGCGCTGGTCACCTGAAGGTACTCTGTTAGCCGGGAGAGCGGGCAAAGTGTTGCGTATCTGGAAACCGAGCGCTGGTGATAGCTGTCTGAAATACGACCAACACTCGACCACGATTTCTGCGCTCTGCTGGCGGCCAGACAGTAAAGGAATCGCCGCCGGATTCTACGGTGGAGCACGATTTTACTGGCTTAGCCAAAATGAGCCCCACCAAGAGGTCCGCTGGAAAGGTTCCATTCTTTCGATGGCTTGGAGTCCAAACGCCCGCTATCTCGCGGCTGGCACCCAAGAGGCCACTGTGAATTTCTGGAAGCTGCCCTGCCGCGTCGGAGAAGAGTTGAACATGACGGGCTATGCCAACAAGATCAAAGAACTAGCTTGGGATCCAACGAGCCGTTTCCTTGCGACCGGAGGCAGCGAGGTGGTCACCGTTTGGGACGTGTCGGGCAAAGGGCCTCGCGGCACGCGGCCTAAGGAACTGCATCGGCATACCAAAAAGGTGACGCTGCTCGCATGGCAATCCCGCGGCATGTTGCTGGTCAGCGGCAGTGCCGACGGCACTGTCGCCCTCTGGGATCCGGAAAGATCGCGTATTCCATTGTATGAAACTTCTCTTGGCGAAGCAATTACCTCCGCAGCCTGGAGCTCAGGAGACCGTGCTGTGGTGATTGGCTCCGCCTCCGGTCAGGTAGAGGTGTGGAATCCGGCCGCCTAGGATCCAATTTGCTATCTGCGATCTGCGATTTGTCATTATTCGAGCTGAAGGCTCGAATGAGGCTAGACTCGTTGCAGTTTCCAATGGCCGCGTCGAAAGAGAAAGACACTTCCTATTGCCAGCATCGAAAAAGCAATGGGAATAGCGATGAAAACTCCAGTTGCACCGGCACCAAAGTGATTGTCTAGCAGCCAGGCAAGGGGGATCTCAAACAGCCAGAAACAGCACAAATTGAGCAGTGTCGGAGTCCACGTATCACCTGCACCGTTGAAAGCCGAAGTTAGACAAATCCCGGCGGCATAGAATGGAAAGCCGAGCCCTATAATCCAAAGCGCCTGAGTGCCGTATGCCATCGTTGCTGAGTCACCTGTGAACAAGCGGGCAATCGGCCCCGCGAATACTATGAAAAGCAACCCGATCGCGCTAAGGAAGAAAACGTTGTACCGAACCGCAATCCAAGCCGCGGATTCCGCTCTGTCGGGTTTGGCCGCGCCGAGGTTCTGGCCGACCAATGTTGCACCCGCGTTCGACAGTCCCCAGGCCGGCAGAATAGCGAAGATGACAACCCGAATTGCAATGGTATATCCCGCTAGCGCAGCGCTGCCCGATTGCGAAAGAATCTTGACGAGCCCGATCCAACTGGCCGTGTTCACCAGGTTTTGCATCGTACCGTTAGCGGCCAGCTTTAGCATTTGGAGTGCTGGTCCTAGCTCGAAATGCAAGTGCCGCAATTGAATCCGGACGCGGCTCGTGCGTGCGGTCAGGTAAAAGAGTTGATACAATACGCCGCAACCCCGGCCAATGTTGGTAGCGACCGCTGCCCCGGTTACCCCTAACGCCGGGAAAGGGCCGAGACCAAAGACCAGACAGGGGCCAAGCAAGATATTGATCGCGTTAGCCAACCACAGCGTCCGCATCGCTATCGCTGCATCACCAGCTCCGCGGAAAATAGCGTTGATCACAAAGATCAATAGAACCGTGGCGTTCCCACCTAGCATGATTCTCGAAAAACTGCCGCCCATGCTTACGACATGTTCATTACCTCCCATACTGCGCAGAATGTCCGGTCCAAACGAACCTCCAACTAGTCCCAATGTGGCGGACACCAATAGACCTAACAGAATTACCTGGAACGCCGAGGTAGCCGCACGATCCGGATCTTTTTCACCGATCCGACGCGCTACGGTCGCCGTGCCGGCCATAGATAAGCCGATGGCGACCGCGTAAATAACTGTCATTATCGATTCGGTGATCCCCACTACCGCAACTGCGTCACTACCGAGATGCGAAACCCAGAACACGTCAGCTAGCGCAAAGATCGATTCCATCACCATTTCGAGCACCATCGGGATGGCCAAAAGGACCACGGCACGATTAAGGGTCTCAGTGGTGTAATCCCGGTGTTCACCTCGAATCGCCGCAATAACCACCTGCCAAAACGAAGCCGATGCGTTTTCGCTGGTATCTTCTAGCGGCGGCTGCGGCATAAGGTAGCGACACTAACGACCCTGACAGTAGGCGTCAAATGATGGGCAGATTGATCATCGGTTCGTTCGAAGTAGGGTACTTTCGAGATATGACGAATAAGCCGTCGCATTAAGGACAGCGATCCGCCTTTTGGCATGTGGTCGCCGAATTACCAAGGGACGAGACGAGATTTTCCTCCCTTGATCCCGATCGGGCCGAAATCGTAACCCACATCTCTCATTGTGTTTCGCGGGGCATACGTAATTTTACGTATTGTGGAGTGTTTGGAAGGCATCGTGTGTAGTGTGAATAATGTCTTCGCGTGGTCCAGTTCTCCTCCTCCGCGGATGCTCCCGCCAGCTCAATCGAATGCTTACAGTCGCGGCGCTCGCGGCTGCACTCTTCTCGCTCAACCATCTCCGAGCCGAACCGTTAAAGCCGCGGTCGGCACCACTCTGGCTACGCTACCCCACTATTTCCCCAGACGGAAAAAGCATCGCTTTCAGCTTTGAAGGCCACCTTTTTATAGTTCCTTCGACGGGCGGGACAGCACTACCACTCACTGCAGGGCCCGCGCACGATACCGCCCCCGTCTGGTCATCAGACGGCAAATTGATCGCTTTTGCATCCGACCGATACGGGCATTATAACGTTTTCCTAGTCAGCGTTGAAGGAGGTCCTACTCGGCGTCTCACTTCTTATTCGACCGACGAAATACCGAGTGGGTTCACACCGGACGGAAAGTACGTCGTATTCGGCGCACACCGGATGCAGTCTGTGAAAAGTTCTCAATTTCCAACTCACGCGCTGGTCCCGACCCGTACGTTGCTGGAGCTTTATAAGGTATCTATCGAAGAAGGTCATGAACCGGAAATGGTCCTTACGACACCTGCTCTCAACGCTCGATACGACCGGGCCGGGCAGCGTATCCTCTACGAAGACGACAAAAGTTACGAGAATCTCTGGCGTAAACATAACACGTCCTCATTTGCCCATGCTGTCTGGCTCTTCGACGGACTCTCTGGCGATCACGTCAAGTTGACCAGCTATCCGGGCGAAAATCGAAACCCGGTTTGGGCGCCAGATGAGAATTCCTTCTTCTACCTATCGGAGCAGAGCGGATCGTTAAATGTCTGGAGGCTGCCGGTCAACGGTGCCGAGAACGCTGCACAGCAAATCACTCACTTCGAAAAGAATCCGATTCGGTTTCTGTCGACTGCACAAAACGGCGATCTCTGCTTTGGTTACGACGGCGAGATTTATACCTTACCGCATGGCACGACGGATCCTAGCAAAGTCGAGATCCAGATCACGGTGGCCGAAAACGCTCCCAGCCGACAACAGACTCATCTAAACGACGGCGTGACCGAAATCGTTCCAAGTCCGAATGGCAAAGAGATCGCCTTCGTAGCGCGTGGTGATGTGTACGTCACGTCGATTGAGCACGGTGATACGAAACGAATCACCAATACATCAGACCAGGAACGGAATCTTAGTTTCAGCTATGACGGACGAAAATTGGTTTTTGCCGCCGAATACAATAAGTCTTGGAGTCTATACGAAGCCAGTATCGTACAGCCAAAGGCTAACGAACCATATTTTTTCAATTCAACGATGGTCGATGTCCATCCGATTCTAGAGAACGGACAGGAGAATTTTCTCCCCAAGTACTCGCCGGACAGCAAGGAAGTCGCTTACGTAGAGAATCGGGCTGCCATTAAGATCCTCAATTTGGAGTCGAAGCAAACGCGTCTAGTTCTTCCGGCGGACCGAAATTATTCCTACTCAGATGACGATCTATGGTTTGATTGGTCGCCGGATGCCAAATGGATATTAACGCCGTTGCTGCAAACGGGGCGTTGGTCGCACGAAGTGGGCATTGTTGATGCCACCGGAAACCAGCCGATTACGAATCTGACAAAAAGCGGTTACGAATGCCTTCAACCGCTCTGGGCACAAGGCGGCAAATCGATGATCTGGCTTTCTGACCGGTATGGTCTTCACGGAGACGACGGGAATGGAGGCGACCCGCAGTTCGATGTCTATGAAACTTTCTTTACGCAGGAAGCCCTCAATCGGTTTCGCCTATCGCCAGCGGAATACGACATCGTGAAAGCGAACGAGGACAAAGCAAAAAAGAAGAAGGACGAAGACCAGAGTAAGGAAGAAAAGGACAAAAGTCAGTCGACTCCTCCAGCTTCTCCGAAGGACGCGGAGGCCAAAAGGGAAGACGGAAATCAATTACCAAAGCTGGAACCCATCACCATTGATCTAAATAAAATCGAGGATCGGATTGTGCGGCTGACGTTGGCATCCAGCCGCATCACGTATACCGCCCTAAGCAAGGACGGCGAACAACTGGTCTATCTTGCAAAGAGCGATAAAGGCTTCGAGATCTGGTTGCTCAAACCGCGGACCAAAGAGCTGAAACGCCTCGGCGAAATCGGAGCTACACCAAAAGACTATGGCGAGTTGCCTCAGCAGATGTTCCTTGATAAGGACGACAAAATTGCATTCGTCCTGGTCGACGGACACGTCAGCAAAGTAGATCTAGCGGCGGCGAAAATTGAGCCGGTCAAGATTGATGCCGAGAAAGAAATCGATGGTACCGCGGAACGGAGTTATTTGTTCGAGCACATCTGGCGGCAGATAAAGGAAAAGTTCTACGTTCCCGACATGCACGGCGTGTCATGGGATTACTACAAGATGGTCTACGCTCGATTTCTCCCTTTTATCGTCGATGACCGTGATTTCGCGGAAATGACTAGTGAAATGCTCGGAGAACTCAATGCAAGCCACACTGGCTGCCATCTGACGCCAATAATCAACGGCGATCAGACCGCGTCACTCGGAGCGTTCTTCGATCAAAGTTATGGCGGACCGGGAATCAAAATCGTTGAGGCCATCGAGCAAGGACCGCTTAGCCAAACTGATCCGCCGCTCCAGACTGGAATGATCATTGAGAAAATTGACGATCGGACGATCAACGCGGGAATGGATCTTAGTCCGCTTTTGAATTTCAAGGCAGGCAAGCCCACGGCTCTAAGCATTTTCGATCCAACTAAGAACACTCGCTTCGTCGTGGCCATGAAGCCGATCGCGCTGGGAGAACTCGAGGCGCTGCTTTACCAGCGCTGGATTAAACAGCGCCGCGATTCGGTGGATAAGCTGAGTAACGGTACGATCGGTTATGTGCATGTCGGCCGAATGGTTGACGGCGCATACCGGGACACTGTTTCCGAAGCGCTCGGCCGCCAGGTGGGTAAAAAGGCGCTGATCGTCGATACCCGATGGAATCCGGGCGGCAACATGCACGACGCGCTCGCGACATTCCTCAGTGGAAAAAAGTATCTCAAATGGGTCCCGCGAGGTCAGCTTCTCGGCTGGGAACCCGGGCGTAAATGGAGTCAAAAAACGACCTTGCTCATCAACGAAGGAAATTATTCTGACTGCATGGTGTTCCCGTGGATCTACAAACATTTTCAGTTTGGTAAGTTGATTGGTATGCCGGTTAACGGAAGCGGCACGTTTGTCTGGTGGGAGATCCTGCAGGATCCAGCGCTCGTATTCGGCATCCCGGAAGTAGGTCTGCAGGATGAACAAGGCAACTTTATGGAAACGGCTCAAGTGGATCCGGATATCCAGGTGATGAATGATCCAAAGAGCACAGCCGAAGGAGGCGATCTCCAACTTGAACGCGCAGTGGCAGAGCTGATGAACGAGCATTGATTCTGGGTTTTGCTGAGAGATTTACTGAGATCCGCTAACCACGTTTTGCAGCAATTTCCAATGGGGCGCTCTAAAGGGGTCAGTCAAGGGCGCTCTAAAGGGGTCAGTCAACAATTCTTGACAGATTGTATCCAGCGTTTAATTCGAGGATCGAGCTGCCGGTTGAGATTTTTTTGAATCGTCGGATCTGCTGGCTGAAATTCGCTCCACTTCGTATTCTAAGATGTTTAGCGATCCAGCCTTGGTCGGCATCTTGATTCGGTGGATGACTACCGTCTGTCAAGATTTGTTGACTGACCCTTTTCCTGCCCCAGAGCGCTCGGAATGCCCCTCCATCGCCCGCAGGGCCTTGAGATGAATCATTGCGCGGCAAGGGCGAACTCCAAGACCAACTCCAAAAGCCCTGGGAAAAAACTTAAGTGCACTGAGAGGGGAGGAGCGAGGAGCAATTGGAAAGTGGGCTGGAGGGCGTTTCGGCAAGCTGCTACGGAGGTTTTCCGTCCGCTTCCTTTCAAAGCGGGCAGCAACGAGCCATTCCTGGCGATACGCTAAGAACTTTCGCGTTGGAAATGTTGCATATCGAATCTAATCTTCTGTTTGAGCCTGGAGGTTCCCAATGACGGATAATGATTCCGAACAGAGGCGACAAGAATCCAACGATTATCTCAATCGACAGGACGACGAATCTGATTTTGAAGAAAGGTTAAGGAAACGATCCGAGGGCGTGTATAAAGCGATTCTCGATAAGAAAGCCCCAGGGCTTTACTGGGAATCCGGTACTGTTTCATCTGATCCGTCAGACGCCAGTCCACATCTTTCGAGTGAGTCTAAGGAAAGCCTTGGTGACCGGCTTCTGTATAAGAGGCAATGGATAATCGAAAGTCTTGGGCTTTCTCTAGTCCCATCAGGATTGAAGCGAGAATGGGCTCGGCGACTCGAGAGCTTAACCGAGTCTAGTTGCACGGCTGAGCTTGAAAATCTTGGTAAAGAAATTCGTCGCGAAAGGCGGGATTCCATGATGCGTGCCGATATTTGGAATCCGAGCAGGGTACAAGATGTTGATCGCGATTTCGCGAGTTTGGAAGAAAGCCTGCAAGGTCTGAGAGAAATGTGGTCACGATATATAACTAAATACCGCTAATCAGTGGGAGCGGAGCGTTTCTGATTGCGTGCGCACACAGAATATCAAAAGGCGATCGACCGAAAATTTAAAGGTTACTCGCTAAAGTATATTCGATTTTAGGAAGATAGATCGGCCAAGAAACGGGCGATAACGCGGTTCGTTTAACTTTTTCGTCCTCCGCCTTCAATCGTGTGGCGCCAACTCAGCTAAGAGTTTGTCGAAGCGTGGATCATTCCGAAGGGGCTGTCGAAAAGGGGTCAGTCAACAATTCTTGACAGACTTTATCCAGCTTTTAATTCGAGGATCGAGTTGCCGGTTGAGATTTTTTTCGAACCGTCGGATCTGCTGGCAACATTCGCCGCACTTCGCATGTTAAGCCGATTAGCGATCCAGCTTTGGTCCATGGTCGTGGAGCGAGCTATCGCCCAGGCCAAACTCACTTTTCGCGGTTCGCTGCCGCGACTAGCCTTGAGCTCCTCTTCGCTAAGTTCAAGCTCTTTGAAACCACCTCGGATTAAGGCGGATGCGCCAGCTTCCGCATGATCATGTCCTTGACGACTACTGCGCTGGTTGCGGTTGCTATGCCCGCTCAATCGCCCAACGGTCAGTTCCAGCAGCTTTTGCCGAAAATCTTCGCTTCCCCAGTACCAGCCACGACGTAAATTACTATTGAGCGATTGGCCCTCTCGTTCCGTCCAACCGCACTCTTGCGCCTCTTCTGCAAGGACGCGTTGCTCCAAGCGCTCGATCATCTCTCTTCGGCCCGCAACATCATCCTTGCAACCGAAGCCCGTAAAAGCCCGTTCGGTTACACACCACGCCGGCCTGCGCGCAGCACTTACAGCATAGACCTGCTTCAAACTACTCCAGCGATAGCCTAGTAGGCCCACTCCACGCTTAGGATCAACCAACCCGGCACGAACCGGATTGAGATGAATGTAATCCCAAAGATTGCCCAAATAATCCTGCTCTGAGTCCGAGTCGCTCTCGACCAAAACCGCCTTATAGCGCCCGCCAAACACATGGCCCCAAAGCCCATGACGATGATTGAATCGACGGGTGTAGGTGTTTTGTATCCACCGCATTCCTTCGACCAAATTGGGTCGCGGTGTCTCAACTAGCCAATGGTAATGGTTAGTCATCAGCACCCAAGCGTGGATCCGCCATCCGGTCTTTACACAAGCCTGACCCAAGGTTCTCAGCATCGTCTCTCGATCCTCATCATCCATGAAGATATCTTCTCCGCGATCGCCCCGTGCCATGACATGGTAAAGCGCTCCGGGATACTCAACGCGAACCTGCCTGGGCATTGCTGTCCCTCACCTGATAAATCATAGCTCTGTCAAAATTTGTTGACTGACCCCTTTTCGGGAGGCGCTGCGAACTGGCTTGGCGTCAGCTCTCTTTTCACCACAAATTCCGATCCAACGCCCGGTACTGCACCGCTTCGGAAAGATGATCGACATTGATCCGGTCGCTCCCGGCCAGATCGGCGATCGTTCGGGCTACTTTGAGAATCCGGTCATAAGCTCGCGCACTCAGGTTTAACGAAGTAGCGGCTTGCTTGATTAGATCGAGACCGGCCGAATCAAGTTGGCAATGCTTTCGAATCAAACGATTCGGGAGCCTCGCGTTACAACGCACACCATTTTCACTGCGCAACCGCTTTCGCTGAACCAAGCGCGCTCGAGCGACTCGGCTCCGGACCAGCTCAGAGCTTTCCGATTCTATCGTCCCAGTCAGATCCTGAATATCGATCGCCGGAACGTCGACGTGGATATCGATCCGGTCCAGCAACGGCCCGGAAATACGTCCGCGATACTTCTGCACCTGCGCCGGACTGCATCGGCATTCTCGCTTCACATTGCCGTAGTGACCGCACGGACAAGGGTTCATTGCGGCGATCAGCATGAACGCTGCCGGGAACGTTAGTGAACCCGCCGCACGAGAAATGGTAACTTTGCCATCCTCTAATGGCTGCCGCATTACTTCCAGTGTCGATCGATGAAACTCCGGTAGTTCATCCAGGAAAAGAACACCATTGTGCGCCAGGCTTACTTCTCCTGGTGTCGGATGCATCGAACCACCGAGAAGACCGGCATCGGAGATGGTATGATGCGGCGATCGGAATGGACGCGTGGTAATGAACTGCCGATCGCCATTCAACTGTCCGCAGATACTATGGATCTTGGTCGTCTCGATTGCTTCTTCCAAACCAATGGGCGGTAGAATCGATGGAATGCGTTTGGCGATCATCGATTTGCCCGAACCCGGCGGTCCAATCATCAACAGGTTGTGACTTCCAGCTGCAGCCACTTCGACCGCTCTTCTAACGTGGTATTGACCCTTCACTTCGGAGAAATCGGATTCGTCTCGGGTTCGGTGAACAGTCCAGGGTTGATTGGGCACGGCAATTAACTCTTTCTCGCCCCGCAAGAA
>JBEEIB010000558.1:0-7286 GCA_041167675.1 Verrucomicrobiota bacterium | reverse complement strand
TATTATGAATCAAGAAAACAAGATTCGAGAACGCATTGTTGAAATAGGTATCAGTCTGTATCGCCGGGGACTCAGTCCGGGAAGCAGTGGCAATATCAGCGCTCGGGTTGAAGACGGTTGGATTCTGACCCCGACAAATTCGTGTCTCGGCGAGTTGGATCCATCAACGTTGGCAAAACTGGACTGGAATGGAAAACATCTTTCGGGCGCAAAACCAAGCAAAGAATACTTTCTTCATCTGGCCATGTACGATAGCCGGGCTGAGAGCGGCGCAATTGTCCATCTGCATAGCAGCTATGCGGCGGCGGTTTCTTGTTTAGAAGAGCTTGATCCGACTAGCTGTATTCCACCGATAACCCCTTACTTTGTGATGCGGGTCGGCAAGCTGCCGTTGATTCCGTATTTCCGGCCCGGCGACAAGGCGCTCGCGTTGGAAATTGCCAAACATGCTCCTGGGCACGCGGCTGTCCTGCTAGCGAACCACGGCCCGGTGGTTTCGGGGAAAGAGCTCGATTCCGCCATGTACGCGGTCGAAGAGTTGGAGGAGACCGCGAAGCTGATGTTGTCTCTTCATGGACACAAGATTCGAACCCTAACGGAAAGCCAGATCCAGGAGTTGAAGGAAACCTTTGGCGCCGTGTGGTGAAATCGAAACCGCGAATACACACTGCATTACAATCGCCAAACAGCCAATGAATCTCATCCAGACAGAAACCGCGAATGCACACGGATTGCCACGAATGAACTGATTTAGTTCGTGTCGATTGGCGGTTAGAAAAAAGTCTACATTGAAAACAGAAACCGCGAATACACACGAATTGACGCGAATGAACTGATTTAATTCGTCTCTGTTAGCGTCTATTCGTGGTTAGAAAAAAATCTACATTGAAAACAGAAACCGCGAATGCACACGAATTGGCACGAAATGAACTGATTTAAGTCGTGTCGATTAGCGTCTACTCGTGGTTAGAAAAGAATCTACGCTGAAAACAGAAACCGCGAATGCACACGAATTGCCACGAATGAACTGATTTAGTTCGTGCCGATTTAGCGTCTATTCGTGGTTAAAAAATCTACATTGAAAACAGAAACCGCGAATGCACACGGATTGACGCGAATGAACTGATTTAATTCGTGTCGATTGGCGTCTATTCGTGGTTAGAAAAAATCTACATTGAAAACAGAAACCGCGAATACACACGAATTGCCACGAATGAACTGATTTAAGTCGTGTCGATCAGCGTCTATTCGCGGTTAGAACATTCTATGCCGAAATTCGCCGCTAATTTGTCCTGGCTTTACCAAGAGCTGCCGTTTCTTGATCGTTTCGACGCCGCAGCAAGATCCGGTTTCAAAGCGGTAGAGTTTCTTTTTCCGTATCAATTTAACCCGGCCGAAATCTCGCGCAGGTTACACAAGACTGGACTAACCGCGGTGCTTTTCAATTTACCGCCCGGAGATTTTGCAAAGGGCGAGCGAGGAATCGCAGCGATTCCCGGCCGGGAAGAGGAGTTCCGTAGCTCGGTCCAGCTGGCACTCGAATACGCAAGCTGTTTGGAAGTACGCCATCTCCATGTCATGGCGGGAATAACGCAGGGGATAGAGCTGGAAAAGGCCAATGCAACATTCCTTTCCAACCTCGAATTTGCGCTTGGTCAAGCTGCCGATCGGGATCTTTTCATTGTCGTTGAACCGATCAATAATCGTGATTTTCCCGGCTACTATTTGACGACGGTCGAACAAGCCGGGGCGATCTTGGCCGAACTGAAAGATCCAAGACTTAGGATTCAATTGGATTGGTATCACGCTCAGATTATGGGTGGCGATTTAACTCGGCGAACCGAGCGCTTCTTCGCGGATATCGGCCATATTCAGGTCGCTGGGGTGCCTGATCGCGGCGAACCCGACAGCGGCGAGCTCAATTTCTCGCACCTATTCAGGTTTATCGACAAACTTGGGTACGAGGGTTGGATCGGTTGTGAATACAAGCCTGCCCGCAAAACTGAAGAGGGTCTCGCTTGGTTGAAACCGTGGCTTTAGCCACGGCCTTTCAGGCCGAATGACAAAGGTGCCTTTGGATCCTGGGTAACCGCGGCGGGAAAGGCTATTTTCACTGGGTCGACGCGGGTGATTTTCTTGCCGAGCGCTCGTCAACGTTCATTTCAGAAAGCGCTTTGTCACTTTGTCACTTTGTCAACTTTGTCATTTGCTATTGGTCATTGCTCATTCCGCCTGAAGTGCGAGGAGGCGATCATCCTCCAAAAGGACTTCGAACATTGGGGTTGTTTTCGCCATCTCATGCATGAAGGGATAAACCTTTGCGATAACTGCCGGTGGAACGACAGCTTGCACATCTTCAATCCGTCGCCCAAGCAGCTTCTGGTTCAGGGTGGCCGCAATCGTCGAGAGATCGCCATTCTGCCGAAGCCAGTCAGCGATTTCTTCTTCGACCGAGGCTCGCTCCACGACTTCAAGGAGGCGTTGTTCGGTCACTCCGATTCCATCGAGCAGCACGAGGCTCAAACCGGGTAAGAGCGGGCTGCTGCCACGAATGGTATAGGTGCCGATTTTTCCGCCGGGAAGGTTCGCCCGCAATTTGTCGATCGTGCGCGGCAACATAAATAGGCCTTCCATCATTTGATAAGGGCTGCGCGGAGGCTGCGCAGTTAAATCGAGAGATTTCATATTAGTGAAGAGTGCACCGGCACTTACCAGGTTAGCGGGTTTATCGACATAGACAACGACCTCCCGGCAACAGCAAAAACATTTGCCTTAATGTTGCCCATGGGCAACATTCTGATATGAAAGACACATCTCTTAACCTGCAGTTTGATCGGCCCCCGACCAAGGCCGATTATCGGCGTTATCAAGCGTTGGTCGCGGACATCGGGCGTCATCTCGAGCTGGCCGGCCGAGCCCTGTATCGCCTGGGCGGGGCGTTGAAAACCATCCGTGACGAACGGCTTTATCGCTGCGGCGGTTACGCAACTTTCCAGGACTTCTGCTCGAACGAGCTAGGTCTCGCCCGGGAATACATATTCCGCACCATCCAAGCCTATGACCTGCTTTGCGGTCTCTTAGCGGCCGGAGTTTCGCAGCTTGAGCTTCCCTCAACCGAGCGAGTCTGCCGGGAGTTGGGTTCGATTGCAGCCGAGCTGCGCGCGAAGGTCTGGAAACAGGCGCGGCGGCTCGCCGAAAAACAGGGTCAACCGCCCGATGGTCGTTGCGTCAGAGAGGCGGCGGCACAGGTGATCGGGTCGCCAGAAATCAAAGAGCGGCAAGCCCGCGAGCTCGTCCAGAAATTCGAGAGCGTTGCCCAATCGCTTCAAGTTGGTCTGGCGCCCGACTCGCTTTCCGAAAATGACCGAGCCCGACTGAAGGCCACGCTCGACTCGATCGGGAACGCGGTCATAGCTCTCCAAAAACAGCTCTAAGCGCGAACGGCTGCCGCTTTGATCCTGAGGTCTATATCGGTCGATACGTATTTTGACCGTATCTCCTCCGATTCTAGCTTTTGCTCTCTTTCTGCGAGGAGTAAACTTCTGGCAGTCCGACCCAAGAGTAGTCCTATGTACATCGAGCGATTTTTCGTCCCGGGGCTCGCGCACGCGTCTTACCTTGTCGCATCTGAAGGTGAGGCAGTCGTAATCGATCCGGAACGGAATGTTAACTGTTACGTCGATTACCTCGCACAGAACAGATTGAAATTGATCGGCATTTTTCTGACACATCCTCACGCGGATTTTGTGGCTGGCCACGCCGAACTATCGTCGCGAACCAGCGCTCCGGTCTTTGTTTCTGAAAAAGCTCCGGCGACGTTCGTCCACCACGACTGCAAAGAGGGCGATCGAATCCCCCTAGGGACAGTTGAGATCGAGGTGATCGAAACGCCCGGCCATTCACCAGACAGCATCTGTCTATGTCTGTCCGAGGCCAACGTACCCGTTGCGTTATTTTCCGGAGACACACTTTTTGCCGGTGACGTGGGCAGGCCGGATCTGCGCGATCGGGAAATTGCTTCGCACGAACTCGCTGCGCTGCTGTACGATTCGTTTTTCCATAAGCTGCTAAAGCTTCCGCCGGACGTCAGGGTTTACCCAGCCCACGGAGCCAGATCGTTGTGCGGGAGGCAGATTTCGTCTGCGCCGTTCACGACGATCGGTCAGGAGTTAGCCACCAACTGGGCGCTCCAATTGAGCGACCGACATCGGTTTATCGAGGCCATGGTAGCAAACGTACCCGATCGACCGGCCTACTTCAGCCGGTCCGTAGCAATCAATCTACGCGGCGCGCCTTTTTTGTCGGATTGCCCTGCGGCCGCTCACTTGGAACTTTCTGAGTTCAACGAATTAAAGCAACAAGGCGCTACCCTTCTGGATCTGCGCCCGGCAGCGCTTTTCGGCGATGCTCACGCGATGGGAAGCTTGAACATTGGGGTAGCCAGTCCCTCGTTTGCGGTATGGTGCGGCTTCTTTGTAAACGCCGATTTACCGATCTCGCTGGTGACCGAATACGAAGCGGAGGCGCGGCGAGCTCAGCTCGATCTGGCACGCATCGGATTTGATCAGGTTGCAGGCTTTATCGCCGCTGATGATCTGGAAGAGACGCTGCAGATTACACAGCTAGGAGCGCGGGACTTCCTCGCCTCTTGGGAGAGCCCGCAGCGCCCGGTTATAGTTGATGTTCGATCCGCCCAAGAATGGAGTCACGATCATTTGGACGGCGCGATGAACGTTCCGTTGCCGCAACTGCTTCAGCACATTGGACGATTTTCTCGAAATGCATCGCTGACACTCTTATGTGGGAGCGGATATCGCAGTTCGATTGCGGCGAGCCTTCTTGAATCGGAAGGGTTTGAGCGACTAAGTAATGTTATGGGTGGTATGCACGCCGTTCGACACGCCAAACGTCCTCGGCTTCCTGCCATCGAACTCGCCGAAAATGCGTTAACTTGGGAGATTTAGCGGCTTCATATTGTGGCCCCCAGACTCACGATCATCTTTTCAATTTGCGTATATATACTCTGCGTCTGGGGCGCTTCCGCACAGTCCCAGTACGAGAGCAGTACCGACTTTGCCAAGTACGCGATAAAGTTACGCGAGAGCGGACTTCTCACTAACCAGCCGAAACAAAACCTGCCGCCTACGCCAAGGACTCTTTCCGGCGACGGTGCTCGCTCCCCAAACCGACCCTCTTTGCTCGGTCGAGTTGGGACGCTCAATGGCGGACCAGGGCGATACCCGTGGCGACTGAGCATCATGACCACCATCTTTTGGATCGGCGAGCGCCCAAGCACCAACAATCCGGTACCGAACGATCGTAGCTCGTGGGATCCAAACTGGTTCTCCAATTTCGGCGGTTACGACAGCCCGGATCTAAAACTGCGAAAAAATTTTATACCGCTGAATTTTCTACCGCGCCAGAATCCATTCTATGTCGCCCTCCCCTACAATGATGTACAGGGTGGGCGTACGAAACCCGAGGCTAAAGAAGTGATCCCCTGGTTTAAGGATTCCTTTGTGCGCGAAGGTCAATCGGTGCTCAAAGGGCGCTGGCTGGCGATCCGTCATGGCAATCGAGTTTGTTATGCGCAATGGGAAGATTGCGGACCATTCTACACTGATCATTGGCAATACGTATTTGGTAATGAACGTCCAAAAACGAATTTGAACCAAAACGCGGGTCTAGATGTCTCTCCGGCAGTACGAGACTACCTCGGTCTTGGCAATATCGAGGCCTGTGATTGGAAGTTTGTCGACTTTCGTGAAGTACCGCCGGGACCCTGGGCGATTTATGGTGAAAACAACAGATTTGTTATTCTGCGGCGCCAGAGCAACGAGCGGTTTGGCCGGCAGAACCTACTGCTGACAACACCAACGGACTAATAGCGTGTGCCACGCTAATACCCGATTCGCGCTTCTATATCGCTCTCCTGGCCACTCCAAAATCGCCCCGACGAGTCATCCAGGACTGCTCGTTCGGGCAATAGAGACCAAGGCGGGTTGGCAGTAACGCTCAACAATGGATTGCGGAGTGAAGGTGGGTGTCGCACAAGTGTCCTTCGACATTTCGACTTCGCACTCTGAAATTTCTTGACGCCGCCTAACCTCACTCAATCTGTTCTTCACTCTACTCTTTATGTCTACCCAACCAAACATTACACTGAACGACGGCAATGTAATTCCTCAACTTGGCTTCGGCGTATGGCAGGTGCCAAATGCGGAAGCAGCGAAAGTTGTCGGAACCGCCATCTCAACCGGATACCGCTCCATCGACACGGCCGCGATTTACGGCAACGAAGTCGGCGTTGGCAAAGCCCTCGCTGCCAGTCCGGTGCAGCGAACGGAATTATTTGTTACAACCAAACTTTGGAACGACCGGCACACCTCGGCCCATCGGGCGTTCGATGAAAGCCTTGACCGCCTTCAGCTCGATTATGTGGATCTTTATTTGATTCATTGGCCGAAGCCAAGTCAAAACGCATACGTCGAGGCCTGGAAAGCGCTGGTAAAACTTAAGGAAGAGGGACGAGTCAAATCGGTGGGGGTATCCAATTTCACCGTTGCGCATCTCAAGCGAATTATCGATGCAACCGGGGTTGTACCATCTGTCAATCAGATCGAGTTACATCCGCGGTTCCAACAAAAAGAGCTGGCGGCTTACCATACGGAACAGGGAATCAGCACTGAATCGTGGAGTCCTCTGGGACAAGGCACTCTGCTGGAGGATCCCACGCTGCAGACACTGGCGGAAAAGCACGGCAAAACGCCGGCCCAAGTTGTTATTCGATGGCACCTCGATCGTGGTTACATTGTGATCCCGAAGTCAGTAACGCCTTCGCGCATCCGCGAAAATTTCGATGTATTCGATTTTTCCTTGGATGCCGAGGATCTCGCAAAGATCGCTGCGCTTGATCGGAAGGATGGCCGGATTGGTCCTGATCCTGAAACCGCGGATTTTTAAGCGGAGTAAACCGCGAATGGATACGACTCGACACGAATAAGCGGGATTCGTCATTTCGAGTGGTGCACCCAAATTAGTCACGAGTTTCGGTCCTCAAAATGAAAAACGGCTCCCAAACCAAGTCTGGGAGCCGTTCTTCTCGAAATTGACTATGCCGATGGCGGGACTCGAACCCGCACGGCCCTTTCGGGCCAACGGATTTTAAGGCCGTTGCGTCTGCCATTCCGCCACATCGGCGCGCGAGCAGAAGCGAATGAAGCCGCGCACCGCTGGACTGGCAAGCGCAATTTCGCTGCGTGAATCAGACGGGCGCGATTTTCGGA
>JBEEIB010000557.1:0-60065 GCA_041167675.1 Verrucomicrobiota bacterium | reverse complement strand
CAACGACGACAAGGAAGGTAGCGGCAGGAAAGCTGGCGTAAGAACCAAAAAGAACGTACGCCGCAGAAAGGATGATCTGCGGGGCGATCTCATGACTGACATCAACAATGCGCACGTCCGGAATGCGGCTGAGGATGACGCCTTTCATTGCCGCAACATAATAGTCGGTAAGTCCGAAGTCGGTCAGTAGAGGGATTATGGGCACAGGAATTGGGAACAGGGAATACGTGAGCCTCACAAAGCGTGGGTCGACTGGCTATTGGCTATCGGCTATTGTTCGCGCCACCTCGGCGTTAAGCCACTGGAGAAAGCTTTCGTTGGTCGACTCCGGCGCGATCTCGGCGATCAAGTTAGTGTAATTGATGTGCTGACGAATTACCTGCTCGACTGCGCTGCGATAACCCGCCCGGGTTTTGACGACTAGAACCGTTTCTGGTTCTTCCACAATCTTGCCTTCCCAGCGGTAGGCGCACGTAATCGGGAACCAGTTAGTGCAAACTGCCAGCTGTTGTTCCAGCAGCACACGACTGATTTGCCGCGCCTCATCGGCAGTGTTGAGTGTGACGTAATAAATTCGCATACGGAGGAAAGGTCGCAGGTTTCACGCACTGGATGAGCGGCAATGACATTCGCGAGAACGAAGATTTTCGCCCCGGCGCCGGGCTGCCAGATCCAAAGATAGATACAACTCGCCGGCGCCCCCTGATGGCGCCGGCGAGAATAAGCCACTAAGACTTGGGTTGACCGGCTATCGCCTGTTTGATGATCCCCACGATTAGCATGAGCACTCCACCGCCGACGCCTCCGCCGACGATCTGTTCGACGATCGAACCAATGTCGAGGCCGCCCGCGGCCGCAGCTGTACCTGCCGCCGCCCCGCTACCGAGGACCATGTTAAGTAAATTGTCCACCGAGCCCGCCACCAACAATCCCGGCAATACTGTTTCCAATTGGACCCAGGTTGTATTGCTTTAGGATATTACCGATGATGTTGCCGCCGGCAGCGCCGGACAGTAGCTGGATAATCAGATTAATAATTGTCGCATTCATTGAGCTATCCTTCTCGTGCGCTTCCTACTGCCGCCGAAAAGCCATCTAAAATTCCAGGCAGCGATCAGACTGCAGAAGTACCCTCAATGAGGCTTTCCCAGCCTCGACAACCGGCAAGTTAAATTCTAGCTGGTTTTGGCAGCCTATCAGTCCGGTTCTTAATCCGCAATCCGGATCGCTGGGGAACGCCGGAAGCGCCGGGAACGCCGGGAACGGTGGTGAGAGGTGGGAGGTGAGAGGTGGGAGGTGAGAGGTGTTTATCCGTTGCCGGCGCTGTCGGCGTTCCCGGTGTTTGTTTTGCAGAGCGATCCCGAGTTGTGGAATAAGGCGCGTTCTATTAAATAACTGGCATGAGTTCGAACGCTCTTGATGGTAAGATCGGTGTCGTCTTTGGTGTTGCCAACAAACGGAGTATCGCTTGGGCGATCGCCCAAGCCTGGGCGCAATCCGGCGCAAAGCTGATCTTTAATTACCAGGGTGAACGGCTGAAGGAAAACGTCGAAGAATTGGCCGGAACATTCGGGGCGGATACGCCTTCCTATCCTTGCGATGTAGCCAACGATTCAGAAATCGCTGATTTCTTCCAAAACGTCCGAAAACACACCGATCGAGTAGATCTTGTCCTCCATTCGGTTGCTTTCGCTCCTCGAGAGGCTCTTGAAGGTGACTTTGTCAGCACCAGCCGGGAGGCATTTCTCACGGCGCATAATATTAGTGCCTACTCACTAGTTGGAATTATTCGGGAAGCGGTGCCTCTGATGACCACGGGTGGGTCCGCCATTGCCATGACCTATTACGGTTCGAAAAAAGTGGTTCCACACTACAACGTAATGGGAGTGGCCAAGGCAAGTCTGGAAGCTACTGTCCGTTATCTAGCATTCGATCTTGGAACAAAAAAGATCCGGGTTAATTGTATCAGTGCCGGACCAGTGCAAACGCTGGCGGCCCGAGGGATCGCCGGATTTTCCACAATGATGAAGCATTACCAGGAGCATGCTCCGCTTCGACGCAGTTGTGATCCCGCAGAGTTGGGTGCGACGGGTGTCTTCCTGGCGAGCGATGGGGCGGCCGCTATTACTGGGCAGGTCATTTATGTAGATGGCGGTTACCAGATTATGGGGATGTGATGGGGGAGGATGTGAAAGGTGACTGGTGATCGTTGAAATGGTGAGATGCGATCGGTGGGATGAGTGCGGCAGCTGGCCCTTCGGCTACCAATCGCTTCTCACCAATCATTAATGACCTTTATCAAGAATGGACTATTTCCGCGAGCTTACCGATCTTCTTGGTGCTTCGGCTGTTTCGATCGATCCTCGAAAATTGCAGGAACATAGCGGTGATAAATGGTTCGCCAGCCATTCACCCGATGTCGTTGTAGAACCAGAAACGACGAAGCAAGTTTCCCTTCTCCTTGAGTTTGCTAGGCGAAAACAGATTGCTGTTACTCCGCGCGGTGCAGGGTACGGCTATGTTGGCGGATGCGTGCCGGAGCACGGCGGCATCTCATTGTCGCTGATGCGGATGAATCAGATCAAAGAGATCGCGGTTAATGACGGTGTTGCTGTGGTCCAGCCGGGCGTCATCACTGGACAATTTCAGGAAGCGGTTCGCCGGCTAGGGTTATTTTATCCACCCGATCCGGCCAGTCGCAAGAATAGCTCCATTGGCGGCAATATTGCGACGAACGCAGGTGGCCCGCGCTGTCTCAAATATGGAGTCACGCGCCACTATGTACTGGGCTTGGAAGTCGTTCTTGCCGACGGAATGGTTGTCAAGGTTGGGGGGCGAACGTGGAAAAACAAGACCGGCTTCGACTTAGTAGGATTTTTCGTTGGATCAGAGGGGATGCTCGGCGTAGTCACCGAAGCAACGTTGCGACTTCTTCCGCTGCCACCCGCCCGAGCGTCGCTTTCCGCGAGCTTTCCGACGATCGATGGCGCTGCCACCGCCGTTCAAGAGATTTTGCAGTCTGGATTCCTCCCGTCGGCTCTGGAGATCGCCGATCGATTTACCTTAGAGGCCGCGAGGAAACACTTAGCCAAACAGATCGTTCCTCAAGGGGACGCTCATTTATTGATCGATCTCGATGGACAGGAGCAATCCGTGCAATCTGAACTCGAAGCACTAGGCGCCCATGTACGATCTCTTGGCGCGCTCACCGTTGAGAGTGCTTTCGGTGAGAAGGAGTGTGAGCAGTTATGGGATTTGCGGAGAGGTTTTTCCGAATCGCTTAAGGCTACTGGTCTAACAAAGTTAAATCAGGATGTAACCGTTCCGCGAGGAAGAATCGTGGATTTGGTCCGGTTTGCTGACCAACTCCAAGAGCGTTTCGGTTTTCCGGTGGCCTGCTTCGGGCATGCTGGCGACGGGAACATCCACGTAAATATTATGGTGGCGAATCCGGATGACGCCGAAGCGCAGCAGAGAATGGACGCCGCTCTGGACGAGCTGTTTGGCCAAGTCATCGCTTGGGAAGGAGCGATTACTGGAGAGCATGGAATCGGGCTGGCAAAAAAACGCTGGTGGCCAGCGGCGGTAACCAAAGAGAACCTGAAGCTGCATCAGATAATCAAAAATGCTCTGGACCCCTCCGGGATATTGAACCCGGGCAAGTTCCTTTGACTAACCAGCGAACGTCAACGAACGACAATGAACACCAACGAACGACAGTGAGTGCGCGCGGACGTTCGTTGACGTTCGCTGAGGTTCGCCGACGTTCGCTGACGTTCGCTGAGGTTCGCCGACGTTCGCTGACGTTCGTTGACGTTCGTTGACGTTCGCTTTACTACACACTCACCCCCACCGATTCAATATGCCGAAATACGGAATTCACGCGTTTACTCTGGACGGTTTCTGGAATAATCAAATCGCTCCGCGCGTCATCGGCCAAGCCGCTGAACTGGGGTTTGATCAAATCGAGATTCCGTTGCTCAAGCCCGCCGAATTTGATTCCAAAATGGTAGCGAAAGCGTTGTCACAAAATGGAATTACCGGTGTCGCTTCTCTCTGTCTACCAAAGGTTGCACATCTTCCCTACAATCCGTCGGGTGCTCTGCAGTTCCTAAAAAATGCCGTCGATCGCGTAGCCGACTTTGGGGGAAAACAGCTTCTCGGTTGCTTGTATTGCAATCTTGGAACTCTGACCCGGCAGCCTCCGACCGACGACGAAAAGAAGAAAGTTGCCGACGTTCTAACTCAGCTTCGCAGCTATGCTCAGCCGAAGGGTGTGGCGCTTGGAATCGAGCCAGTGAACCGTTATGAAACCTATCTCTGCAATACCGGCGAAGACGCTTGTGAATATTTCCGAATGATGGGTGTCGATGATTTCATTATTCACTTTGACACCTACCATATGAACATTGAGGAGGATCGGTTTAGCACGGCGCTCAAACAAGCAGGCAAGTTTGCCGGTTACATCCATATGTCAGAAAGCCACCGGGGATTACCAGGTGAAGGAACAGTTGATTGGGACGATGTATTTCAGGGCTTGAAGGAGATTCAATACCAGGGTCCACTGGTGCTGGAGGCGTTTGCCGCGATCAATCCTGATTTGATTGGAGCGACCTGTCTTTGGCGGAAGAGCCGTTGTGAACCTCTGCAACTAGCAGTCAAAGGCTTGGAGTTCTTGAAAAAGAAGGCCACGCAGCATGGCCTTAGCTGAGTCTTCGTTTCTGCCATGTTAACTTCTCCCGCTCCAACCATTCCGCCTGATACCTCGGAACTGGAGGTTGAATCGTCTCTACCCGAGATTCGGACTCAGACATCCATGAGCGCGCTCCTTGGGATTGACCTTGGCACTTCAAGCGTGAAAGCGGTCGCCGTTTCCGCTTCGGGCAAGATCTTGGGTCTTGGTTCGGTCGAGTACCCGATTTTGACTCCTCAGCCGGGTTGGGCTGAACAAGATCCGGAACAATGGTGGAACGCGACGACTCAGGCGGTCCGAGAAGCAATGGATGCTGCTGGTCAGCCGGAAATTCTGGCCATTGGATTTTCCGGCCAAATGCATGGTCCCGTGCTGTTGGACAAGGCCCAAAAACCGCTGGGCAATGCCATTATTTGGGCCGATCAACGGGGAGCTTCGGTGCTATCAGAGATCGAAGAGCGCGTCGAGCGGCGTATTTTGGCGACTGTCTGCGGGACTGCTCCTGCGGCTGGGTTCCTCATCTCAACGCTCTTCTGGTTACAGCGGTTCGATCGACAGCGGTTCGATCAGCTTCACACAATTCTCCTGCCCAAAGATTTTTTGCGGTTCCGACTATGTGGCGACTTGGCAACCGATCCGAGCGATGCCGCAGCGACCGGTTTATTTGATGTAGCCAATCTGGTCTGGTCCGATGCGGTGATCGAGAAACTCCAAATGCCAATCGCGATCTTTCCGAAAATTCGAGACTCGGTTGAATTGGCCGGGAAACTGGCCGCTCAAGCTGGCGAAGCTCTTGGTCTTCGTTCGGGTATTCCGGTGGCAATGGGCAGCGCGGATCAACCAGCCCAAGCAGTCGGTAACGGCCTCTTTGAACCAGGCCGCGGTTCGGTGACTATCGGCACTGGCGGACAAATTTTTTTGCCGCTGTCGGCGCCGTTGGTAGATCCGGAGGCGCGGCTGCACACCTTTTGTCATGCCGATCGTCGACGGTGGTATCTGCTTGGGGCAATGTTGGCGGCCGGTATGGCACTGCGTTGGCTGCGCCAGACTCTCTACGGAGGGACCGTCTCTTACTCCGAGATGGATCGGCAGGCAGAAAGAATCGAGCCGGGCTGCGAAGGCCTATTTTTTCTCCCATATCTGGTCGGCGAACGTTCTCCCATTATGGATCCGAAGGCGCGGGGAAGCTTTATCGGATTGACTCTCCGGCATCAAGGTTCGCACTTTGTTCGCGCCCTGTTGGAGGGAGTCGCATTTTCTTTGCGACAGATCGTAGAAGCGATGGAAGAGACCGGGGCGACGGTAGACGATTGGATCGTCTCTGGGAACGGTTTAGCCAGTCCGCTTTGGCGACAGATTCTGGCAGACGTTTTGGGAAGGCCGCTCCTTCGCGGCAGCGACGACAATTCGGCCGAGCGGGCGGCGGTGGGCGCCGCGATTCAGGGTGGTATAGCGGCCGGTGTACTGCAAGGTTTTGAGGAAGCCAAGAAGTTTGCGCCGGTTTTCGCTGAAGTGACCGAACCCAATCAGGAGCGGTCCGAGCGATATGAGGATGCGTTTGCTCGATATAAGGAGATCTATCCGTCGCTTCGGGCTTGGTTTGGGTAGGAGGAAAATCGATCGGTGGCGACGCTCTTACCCGCGCAGGGCTTCGGCTCCGTCTCATCCAACCAATACTTCCGAGTTTTCTTTTACCTGCTTTCTGAATCGACCCCGGCCGTATTGGGAGGTTCAAGGGCTGCTTGTTCCTCCCAACGACGTGCATGCAATGCCGCCAGCGCAGCAGCTGTTTCCGCCTGTTTTTTGCTGGAGCCGTCTCCGACTCCCAGTTCGAGTCCTTCCCAGAGCACCTTTGCGATAAAGAGTTTCTGATGTTCCGGTCCAGCTTGAGACACGATTTCGTAGATCGGGCTCTTGGCCGAAATGGCCTGCAGAATTTCCTGGAGTTGCCCTTTGGGATTTACCTCGAGCGGCTGCAGCGACAGCAGATGGATATCGTCTTGCGCTTCATCCAGAACAAAGCGGCGAACGGTTTCCAAATTACTATCGAGATACATCGCGCCTACCAACGCTTCAAAGGCATCGGCTAAGATCGACGCCCGTTTTCGGCCTCCGCTCGCTTCTTCGCCTCGCCCCATCATTAAATAGGTTCCGAGGCCTATGTTGATTGCGTGCACCTTCAATCCCTCGCGCGAAACAAGCCGAGAGCGAAGTTTGGTCAATTGTCCTTCGCTAAAATGGGGGAAAAGTCGGTATAAATGTTCGGTAAAGATCAGCTGGAGGACGGCGTCTCCGAGGAATTCCAAGCGCTGATTGTCGAAATGATGCCGTTGGGTCTCGTGCCCAAGGCTAGGATGCGTCAAGGCCTCCGCCAACAGGAGCGAATTTCGAAACTTGTAGCCGATGCGTTGCTCTAAGGGGTTCATGACCTTAACGGAAACGGTGCGGACCGATCGAGCGATGGCAGCTCACTCTGATCGTATCGTTCCGTCGCATGCTGGCCGTCGCGGAAACTTTGTTTACGCCACGGGATTCACTTCGGCCGGTTCTGGCTGATGGTACCCAAACAAATGCCGTTCTTTGATCAAAGCGGCTACTTTCGCTGGTACTGCCGACTCCCAGCCCGTTTCTCCGGCGTGAACCTTAGCGAGAATATCCCTCGAAAAAATGTTCATGGCGCCAGGATCGAATCCAACAATCTGGGCAAGATAGTGGTTCTCCAGAAGGTGAGCGTAGAGGTTACGCAGGTGAAGCTCTACTTGCAGATTGGTGGCATTAATCCAGACGTCGTTGGCCAACGGATGAGAGGAGGTGCCGAGCGCTGGGGTCGGGGAATAGCCACCACCTTGGCAATACCGGTCGAACGCACTCTTTCGCATCGGGTAGATGTAGAGCTTAGTATTCGCTTTGAATAATCGTCCGAAGGACTCGAGGATTCCGCCGTCCAAATTCTCGTAATATCTCTCGTTGAAAACCTCGAGCAAATTGTTGATGCCCATGACGACCCCAACCAGCTGCTTCGTATAGCGGCGGAAATAAGAGGTCAATCGAAAGAATTCCCGGTAGTTCGAGATCAACACGTAATTGCCGATCGCAGCTAGCGTATCAACCCGAGCTAGAAAGTCCTCATGATCGATGTTTCCGGAGGCCAACAGATTGTGCATTGTAATCTCCATCAGCACGAGGATATCGACGCCTTGCAGTACCGGCTCTTGCAGAAATTGTGCGAGAGCGCACCGGATCATGTCTTCGTTCACCAGTGTGACCGGTCGAAAGCTACCGCGCTCGACCAAGATTGCTTTCTTGTGGAGCACCTCGGAAGGTTGAAGCACTTCGCCTTGCGGGCCGAACATCACCGCGTTGGTCAGCCCATATTCAACGAGCTTTAAACTCATCAGCCGGTTATCAACGTTCTCAAAAAGCGGGCCCCTAAAATTGATCATGTCCACTTCGATGCGGTCCGTAGACAAGTTGTCGACCAGCGACTGAATGAATTTGTCTTGATCGTTCAGAAAGTAGAAGGCGCCGTAAATTAGATTCACCCCAATGATCGCCAGGGCTTGTTGCTGCAGGATATTCTCTTTATCCCACATTCGGACATGCATGATGATGTCGCTGGATGCCGAGCCCGGCTCTGCCTGAAAACGCACTCCCATCCAGCCATGGCATTCATTGGTTCCTTTGAAATTGCGGGCGGCGACCGTGTCCGCGAAAACGAAGAATGTGCTTCGGTCGCCTCGCACTTCCTTCAGGCGCTGGATCAGTAAGTCGTATTCATGCTCGAGCATCTTGGCCAGTCGCTCTTTCGAAACGTAACGGGCCGCTTTCCCGTAGATTTCGTCGCTGAACTTCATGTCATACGCCGAAATCGATTTCGCGATGGTGCCGGCAGCGCCTCCTGCTTGAAAAAATTGCCGGGCGACCTCTTGTCCGGCACCGATCTCCGCAAAGGTGCCGTATTTTGCTTCATCCAAGTTTATGGTGAGCGCTTTACGATTTGTCGTGAGAAGTTCTGAAGCCATGGCCGGTTACTATCTTAACTAATTTCGCGTTGAACGCCAACGTGCCAGCCGAGTCATTCAATCAGTGCTCGAATTGTTATCTCGTTCTTGCGTTTTTCGGAAAATGATAAGAGACTGGAGGAAGTCTCATCCCGAATTGAACAATCGCCCAGCCAAAACATACACTGTGATGATTTTGCATTCGATTCGGTCGCTATTGCCTAGCTCCGCAAGCGATTTTCAATTATCTCATTTACGCGTGACTGCAGGCCTAAACCGTTTGCTCAGGTTGAATAAACTGTCTTCTCCAATCGGTGATCTCTTTTCCCGTCTCTGTTAAGAAAGCGAAGGCGCTCCAGGAAAAAATGCTGGCTCTTGGTTGTCGGGAGAACGAGCTGGAGGAGACATTCTTTCGCAAATCGGGAGTAGCCATTTATCATCCTCCCAGCGGGGTGCGAGTACGATGTACCCGTGAGCGGAGCCAGGCGCTAAACCGATTTTTGGCCCGGCGGATTCTGGTTGAGGAATTGGAAGCAAGACGCGTAAACAAGACGCGACATGAGGTGAAAGCAGAGGAAATTCGCCGGCAGAAGGGCCGATTTGTACCACCCACCGTCAGAGAGCAGATGGACCGTTTCCGAATGCAGCCGATTAATCCGAATCAAACGACCATATCTAAAGCGATTCGGTCGCTCCTTGAACAGTGGCAACCGCACGACCGCTAGCGTCGAGATTCTTTTAAGGCGAGCTGGTCCGCTAATGATTCGCTTGCGGCACCGAGCCGCTTTTTACCATCTCGGCTTGTTTAAGAACCGGTGAAAGCTTAGCGACCTTTTGCCGCATAATCTTTCCGGATTTGAATTTAACCGTAGCTCGAGGGGGGATTTTGAAGCTGCTGCCTGGTTGGTTGGGATTACGGCCGACCCGTTCCCTGGTTAGCCGCACTTCGAAGATCCCAAAATTCCGGAGTTCGACGTCTTCTCCCCTCGCCAAGCTATCGGTGATCAAATCGAGCGTCCGCTGGACTACTTCGAAAACCTGGTGCTGGACCATTCCGGTATCGTTACTAATCCTTACAACGATTTCCCGTTTCGTTAGGTTAGCCATTTGAAATCCTTTCGCATGATCAATTTGCCGGGCTGTTCGGCAACCCGAATACCGTCAGCGCTCGACTCGCAACTCCCGTGCGCTGAGAACCTTCCGCACTAATCCATGAGAACGACGGTCAGGCAAGAGATTATCAATAGAAAAGACAAATAACAAATGACAGATGACAAATGCCAAGTGCTTATCTGTCATTTCCTGCCAGCACCTCGGCAGAGGTGCGGAAGTGCATTTTTGCGACCTTTGGCAGGATTTCGGCACCATGGACCCGCACCAGCTCCTGGGCCGCAGCTTTGACGGCTCCCGAGACTCCCTTGGGGAGGACGGTCCCAAGCTGTCTGCCCTTATTCTCGAGCCACCAGACAAACTTCTCTCTGGCCAGAATAGAGGCTGCGGCCACCGCGACGTCTGCCTCCGCTTTCGTTCGCTGCTCGACCTGAATCCGTCGCCCGGCATCAATCAAAGCACGCAAGATGACTCGCTCATTAGCGAACTTATCGGAGAGCGAACGGGGGCAGTCGGGTCGATCCTTCAGCAAATTCTCGATCACCCGGGCGTGGCCCCAGCCGAGCAGGTCGTTCAAATTTCCGAACCGGACATAGAGTTCATTATATCGTTCGGGCCCGATTAGAACCACATTGTGGACCAGTCCCGGAGTCTGACGGATCGATTCTGCAAGGGCTTTGATCCGCTGGTCGGAGCCGATCCGCTTACTATCCATCACCCCGTTATCCAAGAGCTTTCGCGCGATCACCCGATCGACGTAGGCGCCCGCGATCACCAGTGGCCCAAAGAAATCGCCTTTGCCGCTTTCATCGACACCAAAATGTGGTTCGAACATTTGTGGTTGCAGGACTTCCTCATAACCGAGGCGAGCTTCTCCAGTAACAAATGGCTCAAGTTGAAATCGAACGAAATCTTCCGTCTCTTTTCCCTGGATCACCACCTTCGGTCCTTTTTCAAAGACGGCGATCGTCAGTTTGCCTTTTTGAGCGAAAAAGATCATGTAAGGTCGCTCGTTGAACTCGAAGTTTTGTTCCCGCAGGAGAGCCCGCAGTCGCTCCGTTTGTTCCGGGGTGAGAGTGGCGGAGTACGAATTCACCCTTTGAGCATGAGACAGGTTGCTTTGGAAATCACGGAGTTTTGTGCCCTACTCGTCTCCTGGTATAAACAGGAGGGGCGAAGGTTACCCTGGCGTGAGACGGCCGATCCTTACCAAATTCTTGTCTCCGAGCTCATGCTTCAGCAGACCCAGGTCACCACCGTTCTCGGCTATTATCATCGCTGGCTGGCCAAATTTCCGACGCTGGCCACACTGGCTGCTGCCGACGAACAAGAAGTTTTGCGAGCATGGCAAGGGTTGGGCTATTATAATCGGGCCCGGAATCTTCACCGTTGCGCGCGCCGAGTGATCGAGAGCGGTGACGGTAAACTTCCGGAGAACGTGACCGATCTGGTCCAGCTTCCCGGTATTGGACGCTACACCGCGGGAGCCATCGTTAGTTTCGCTTTCAACAAGCCTGCACCGATTTTGGACGCAAACGTCACGCGCGTGCTGGCGCGATTGATTAACCTGCAAGCGAGTGTCGACAGTGTGGCAGGAAGACGGATTCTCTGGGAAATTGCCGAGAATTTGGTGAGGGACGGAGAGCCAAGACTCGTTAATTCTGCGATCATGGAGCTAGGCGCGCTTTTGTGTTTGCCTCGAAATCCACGTTGCGTTCTGTGTCCGGTCCGGACTTTCTGCCAGGCAGTAGATCCGGACTCGCTTCCCCGCAAACGGCTCCGGCCGGCGACGCAGAAAATTCAGGAGAATTATTGGTGGATACGACGGAACCAAAGGATTCTACTGCGCCAGGCTGCGGGTAGACGTTGGAGTGGACTCTGGACCTTGCCGCCGGCTGCTGAGATTCCAACCGATCAGTTACCATTGTTCCAAATGCACCATCCGATTACGAAATATCTCGTTTGTTTGAACGTTTTCTCCGGTTCGGTTCCAGTGCCCCTTCCAGAAGGCTTCCGTTGGCAGAGCTTTGCTTTGCTCCGCGATCTGCCAATGCCGAGCCCACACCGCCGGGCAGTGGAAGCAATTCTGGAGATCGAGCGGAAATGAGGGCTTGGCAGTGGGGATGGGCGATAGGGCATAGGGGACTTCCGTTTCCAGGACTCTTTGGCCGACCACATCAGTCCTATCGCCGCCGAACGCCAATACCCTCATTTCCGCTTGATTCGAGTGGGGTGGCGCAACGAGTTTTGCCAACTGTAATATGCACACGTTGATTCTGCCCTATCAGCTACCGGACGCAGAAGGCCATTTCGGACCTTTCGGCGGCGTTTTTGTTCCGGAGACATTGATGCCAGCGATCGAGCAGCTGGGGCAAGAATACGAAAAGGCCAGGAACGACCCGGAGTTCTCTTGGAAACTGGGAGATTTGCTGCGCACGTATTGTGGGCGTCCCACCCCACTATATTTTGCGGAGCGGCTGACCAAGGAACTCGGCGGTCCCCGGATTTACTTAAAACGCGAAGACTTGCTGCACACTGGCGCTCACAAAATCAATAATGCGATTGGACAGGCTTTGCTAGCGGTCCGAATGGGCAAACAAAGATTGATCGCGGAGACTGGCGCCGGCCAGCACGGAGTAGCAACCGCGACTGTGGCCGCTCGCTTCGGCCTTGAATGCGTTGTCTATATGGGAAAGGTGGACATGGAGCGGCAGGCGTTGAATGTCGCTCGAATGGAGTTTCTCGGTGCAACCGTGGTGCCGGTTTCCGTCGGACAGGCTACCCTGAAAGAAGCGATCAATGAGGCGATGCGAGATTGGGTTACGAATGTTCGGAACACGCACTACCTCTTGGGTACCGCCTACGGACCGCATCCTTACCCGATGATGGTGAGAGACTTTCATCGGATAATTGGCGAAGAGGCGCGACGGCAGATTCTGGCGGTCGAAGAAAAGCTGCCGGATCTTCTGGTTGCCTGCGTGGGCGGTGGCAGCAATGCGATTGGATTGTTCTACCCGTTTTTGGAGGATGAAAACGTTCGCATGGTGGGAGTTGAGGCGGGCGGTCGAGGTATCCGGCCAGGCGAGCATGCGGCCCGATTCCAAGCTGGCTGTCTTGGTGTGTTGCAGGGAACAAAGACGTTTTTATTGTGTGACGCAGACGGGCAGATACAAGGGACACATTCGATCTCAGCCGGATTGGATTACGCGGCGGTTGGCCCAGAGCACAGCTATTTACGCGAGATCGGGCGCGTCGAATATTCCTATGCGACCGATGAAGAAGCTCTGGCCGCTTTCCAGCTTTTGGCCAAGACGGAGGGCATACTTGCTGCGCTGGAGTCAGCTCACGCTCTGGCCTATCTGATTAAACGCGCGTCCGAATTTTCTCCGAGTCATGTGGTCGTTATCAATTTATCGGGACGGGGCGACAAAGATGTACAACAACTTGCTCGTTTTCTTCAAAAAACCACCTGACCGAAGCGATTACCACCGGTCGTTTTTGGGGCTCCGGGTGTTTGCGACTTCGTTACGAGAATACTATCCATCGACCGTTTGTCTGTTTCCGTGATCAGGATACCGCGCGAGATTCCTCTGATGGTTCTTCCCAATGCAGTGCTGTTCCCGCACTCGCTTTTACCTCTTCACATTTTTGAAACCCGTTATCGGCAGATGCTGTCGCACTGTTTGGATGGCGATCGGATGTTTTCGGTTGGCTTGGTTCGTGACGGCGTTAGTGAGCCCGACTCCTTGGACGATATTTGGCCGGTCGCCGGCGTCGGGTTAATTCGCGCTTGCGTAGGAAACGAGGACGGAACATCTAATTTGGTCCTGCAAGGTTTGGCCCGAGTCAAATTGTTGGACCTGACGCAAGAGCAGCCGTTTCGAATCGCCGAGATCGAGCTGCTCCAACCAAACCGCGGGAACCTTATCCAGGCTGAAGCTCTCTGCGTCAAAGTGAAGGAACTGTGCGCGCACATTCAGAAATTAGGTGTGCGCCTGCCGGCGAATTTGATGGAGCAGATGCAACAAATCGATGACCCAGAGGTTTTGGCCGACGTGGTCGCAGCCGCGTTTATCAGCGAGGCCCAATCGCGTCAGCAACTATTGGAAGCGAGCGGGGTTCCCGATCGTTTGCGCTTGCTGATCCAGTTGTTGCGCAGTCAGATGAACTAGCGAATTAGCATGGTCATTGGTCACCCGCATCGTTCTCGCCGGTTGCCCGATCATCACAATGGCATATTCCTTAGGACGAGTACGAAAACGCGACGAACGGGCGTCGGTCCATTATAACAAGTTGCGGAATTGGTGTGGGAGCGTCTTCTTGCATCCGCCGCAAAAGGGGTTGTCATTCGGCAATGAATGAATTAATCCTCATTCACGCATTCTCTTTATGAGCCGCTACTACCTGTTCGCATCTCTTGCCGCTACAATCCTGGCGCTAGTTTCTTGCGATTCGAATTCGGGCAGTCAAAACAAAAGAAGCTCCGTTCGCGGACCGGTTCCGACTCCGCCTCCCGTTACGGTGATGCCCACAGCAACCCCAGCTCCAGTCGTTGTTCCGACACCAACTCCGCCACCTGATGTGAGCAATGTGCCGAACCCGGCGGCGAGTCCAAATGCGCAGCCAGAAAACTATCCGACGGCCAGCAAGGTGCCTGGTAAACCGGGTCGCGTGATTAGTCCCTATGCTCCAAATGCGGGCGAGGTCGATGTTTCCGGCTACCCGCCGGGAGCGGAAGTGCGAGACCCCTATACGAACAAGATCTTTCTAGTTCCTTAGTTCGCCACGTTATTTGGCTGTCGCCGAACCGTGGTCGCTGCGGCAAATAGCCGATCGCAAATCTTGGCTATCGGCGATTGGATATTGATTATTCTTGGTTAGGTTCTCCACCGACTCAATTGGCCGCGACTGGGCGATTCAGAGGTGACTTTGCCAGATGCAAAAAGAAATATGGATGACGTGACAATCGGTGTCGTTGGTGCGGGTTTAATCGGCGGTTCGATTGCGCTCGGTGCGCAAAAGGCGGGCCTCTCAGTGATCGTCTATGATCGACATAACTCCGCTTCGGGATTGAAATCGGGAGTTGCCACGCGGTGGGCCGCAACCATCAATGAAGTTGCGCTGGCCAGCGACTTGATTTTTATCGCCACACCAATATCGGCAACAATCACCGTAGCCGAAGCACTGTTGATCCACCTCAGACCCGGTACAATTGTGTCGGAGGTGGCCAGCGCAAAACAGGAGATCGCGCCCAAGCTTTCCCAAGTGCTCTCATTGCACTGTAAATACATTCCAACTCATCCGATGGCCGGCTCCGAACAGTCCGGATGGGAAGCAGCTCAGGCGGATCTTTTTCAGGGAGCCGTTACGGTGGTTTGTAACGATTTCTGTGCAGACCCAAAGGCTACCGCAGTTATCAGAAGCTTTTGGGAACGGCTCGGCAGCACCACGATCGCACTCGATGTCGCCACCCACGACCGGCTGGTTGCTGCGGTCAGCCACCTCCCGCATCTGCTCGCATCCATTTTGGTGACTGAGGTAGCCGAGTCTCTCGAACAAGCATTTCAGGTTGCTGGCCGTGGGTTTCGCGACCTAACTCGAATCGCGTCTGGCTCCCCGAGTCTCTGGACCGAAATCTTGCTTGCGAATCGTGGTGAACTGCTCAATCACTTGCAGAGATTTCGCGGCCGCCTCGACGAAGGAATTCAACTACTACAGAGAAACGATGCGAAAAACTTGCAAGCGCTTCTGAACGCGGCGAAAAGGAACCGCGACAAGTTAATTGGATAAGGAATCATGGCCAGTTTAAGTGTTTTTCGGGCTCCACAAATCGAAGCGGAAATAGTTGTTCCCGGGGATAAGAGCATCTCTCATCGCGCCGTATTGTTGGCGGCAATCTCTAACGGCTCCTGTGCCATCCGGGGATTTCTTCCGAGCCATGACTGCCAGTGCACCGTTCAGGCGATGCGCTCGCTCGGTATCCTGATCGATCAGCCCAATGAGAACCTTTTGATGGTGCATGGCCAACGCGGCAAATTCCAACCCTCTTCCGAACCGATTGATTGCGGTAACTCAGGCACTTTGATGCGGCTGCTGTGCGGGTTAGCAGCAACGCAGCCGTTTGAAACAGTTCTTCGGGGAGACGCCTCGCTCTCTTCTCGACCGATGCGCCGGGTCATCGAGCCGCTCACTTTGATGGGTGCGTCGATCGAAGCAACGGAACCGGCCGACACTGCGCCTCTGAAAATCAGAGGTGGGAATCTCAAACCAGTGACTTACGAATTGCCCGTCGCCAGCGCTCAGGTGAAAAGCGCGATTTTATTGGCGGCCCTTGGCGCCCCGGGAAAAACCACGGTTATCGAGCCGATTGCGTCCCGGGATCATACCGAGCGAATTTTGAATTACTTTTTGATCGAGACAAAGCGCGAAACGACCCCTAAAGGACAGGCAATTTCCATTTACGGGGAGCAAATTGCTGAATCGCGTGATTTTTCCGTTCCCGGCGATTTTTCTAGTGCGGCCTTTTGGATGGTCGCCGCCGCCGCTCAAGAGGGGTCTAACCTTTTGGTGCGCGATGTTGGGTTGAACGCGACGAGGACTGGCGCACTGGCCGTACTATTGCGAATGGGAGCGCACGTTCGCGAAGTGGTTCAGGATAGTGAAAAAGGAGAGCCGCGCGGGGAAATTCATATTCAAGGCACCCGCCTGCATGGCACGGTTATCGGCGGACAAGAAATCCCTAACCTAATTGATGAAATTCCTATCCTGGCTGTTGCTGGCGCACTGGCTCAGGGCAAGACGATCATCCGGGACGCTCGTGAACTAAGAGTCAAAGAAACCGACCGGTTGGCGGCGATGGCCACTAATCTTACCGAAATGGGGGTCGATGTGGTCGAGACCGAAGATGGTTTGGAAATTAATGGGGGAGCTCCATTGATTGCCGGCCACCTAAAGAGTTACGGAGATCATCGCATCGCGATGGCTTTCGCGATCGCCGGCATGTTTGCCGATGGGGAAACGATCATTGATGACGCCGATTGTATAGCGACTTCTTATCCGGGATTTGAAGATCAGCTTCAGGCTTTCCTTGACCCTAGTCATGAACAGCCTACGCCGGTGATTAACCCGGCTGGAGTCATTGAAAAACATTGAACGAAAGATCAGGTTTTTCGGTAATCGCCATTGATGGCCCGGCCGCTTCCGGGAAGAGTACCGTGGCCAAAGTTTTGGCTGCTCACCTCGGTTTTTCCTATGTGAATAGCGGCCTAATGTACCGGTCGGCGGCATGGTTGGCCCACCGGCAGCGAGTCAATCCTGATCATTCCGATGTGGTGTGGCAGACACTTCGGAATGCCGAGTTACAGTTTGGACTAGCAAATAAAGAGCTTTTCATACGAATTGGCGGAGTTGATCCGGTAGCTCACCTGAAAGAGGAAGTTGTGAATCGGACCGTCTCAAGTGTGGCAACGATTCCGGAAGTGCGCGCGTTCCTTTCCGATCAACTGCGAAAATTCGCCTTACTCGACAATGTCGTCGTCGAAGGACGTGATATCGGGTCCGTTGTCTTTCCGGAAACTCCCTTCAAATTCTATATCGACGCCTCTCCCGAGATCCGCGCGCGGCGACGCGCTGCCCAGGGATTGAAAGATAGTCCGGCCCATCGCGATCGAATCGATTCTTCCCGGAGGTCTTCGCCACTCATGATTGCCGATGATGCGGAGGTCATTGATACCTCCTCTTTGACCATCGATCGCGTGCTTAAAGATGTAGTGGCTCGCTTACAAAGGAAAGGTTTGGCTTCCGCCTTGAGCGTGAATTTATGACTCCTCTTTACTGGACGGGTTACACGCTTTGCAATTTGGTTGGCAAAGTCGCGTTCGATTTCAAGGTCTATGGTCGCGAGAATTTGATTGAGGAAGGAGCGGCGATTCTTGCTTCCAATCATCAGAGCTACCTGGATCCGCCATGTATCGGAATGGCTTGTCGGAATGATATTTATTATCTCGCTCGGAACACACTCTACCAGCGGCCATTGATCGGACCGTTGTTGAAGCGATTGAATACCGTTCCGGTTGATCGAGACCGTGGTGATGTGAGTTCGATCAAAACCATCATCCGGCTGCTACGAAGCGGCCAGCGAGTGATCATTTTTCCGGAAGGCACACGATCTTCGGATGGGAAGTTACAGCCAGCTCGCGCTGGGTTGGGAATGATCATCGCTAAAACTCTGGCGCCGGTCGTTCCGGTTCGAGTATTTGGGAGCTACGAGGCGCTGCCGCGGGCGGGCGGCATCAAATTCAGGCCGGTTTCCGTAGTTGTCGGTAAACCGATGCGATTCACCGAGGATGACGTTAAAGGTGATCGGGACGTTTACCAGACCTTGAGCAACCGCGTGATGGAGAAGATCGCAAGTCTCGAGTTACCGGTTGGGCGGTCCTGAGTTCGGGCGAGCCGGTTTCGCCCCGGCCGTCACCGGCCATGGATCCGGCGCTGAATGGTAATCCGTTTAACCCGCGCATCGTCATTCGGGCTAAAGCTCATGACCTCGGGATCGCCGGTCAACGCATTGTGAACAATGCGCCGATCATAAGAATTCATCGGCTCCAGCTTAACCGGGCGTCCGGTCGCCCGCACCGTTTCGGCGATCTGCTTTACTCTTTGCCGAAGCTTATCATCCCGCATCGCTCGCCAATGGCCGATGTCCACTTGAACCCGCGGAGCGTTTCGATCCTGGGATTGCAGAATCCGGTTGAGAAGAAATTGCAGATCTTCCAACGTTTCCCCGTGTGGTCCGATCAAAGCCTCATTCTCGGCAGTGAAAACCTGTAGTTGCTTACCGGTCTCGGTCTCAATTTCCTGAATCTCGACAACGAATCCAAGATGACCGAGCATGGTATCGAGGATTTCTCTGGCGTCCATAGGAGCGACTACACCTAGATCGTGGTGTACTAATTTATTAACGGTAACTCTTCTTTTTGGCAACTGCCGGAGTAGGAGCGGGTTTGGTCAAAGGGGCATCGACCTGGTTGCGGGTGAGGTAGGTCTGAAGAATCAAGAACAGATTTTGAACCGTGTAGTAAAGCGAAAGCGCCGATGCAAAGTTGTAGCAGATAGCTAGGAAAACAACCGGCATTATCATCAGGATTCTCTGCTGCGAAGGATCACCAGTCTTCGGGGTAATTCGCAGCTGCCAAAGTTGGGTCGCCGCCATAATCAGAGGCAGGATATTGATCGGAAAACCAAACACATGAGCGATGGTGTCCGGTTGGGAAAGATCCGATACCCACAAAAATGTGCTGTTCCGTAGTTCGACCGCAGAGCCCAACATCGTATAAAAGCCGAAGAAGATTGGGATCTGAATGAGCATCGGTAAGCAGCCGGTGAACGGATTGATCTTGTACTCCTTGTACAACTTCATCATCTCCTGATTCATCCGCTGCGGGTCATCCTTGTACTTGGCCTTTAATTCGTTCATTACCGGCGAGAGCTTGGCCATCCGGCGCATACTCTTCGTCGTGTAATTCTGTAGGGGCCAAAGTAGAAGCCGGATGATCAGGGTCATCAGGATGATGGCCAACGCGTAACTCTTCACGAAAGCGTGAAGGGTATCCATGGTAACTAGCAGGATCTGACTGATCGGAGCGAACATCCCGAAATCCATTACGGCGGTAAGGTCCCCTGGCAGCTTGGCCAGGCGGCTGTACTCCTTTGGCCCACCATAAATCGCGAAGTCAAACTTCTTGCTCTCGCCAGGCTGTAGAGTAAAACCGGATACACCCATCGCGCCTTGGATCGTTTGCGTCGGGGGTTGACCATCGGTGCCGGCGATCTGGGTTCGTCGAGCCCAGACTTGCGATCCAATCTTATCGGGGGATTGAAGGATGGTTACAAAATATTGGTCCGCGGTCGCCGCCCACATGATGTGGTCGGCTGCTTCGGAATAGACTTCCTTCGGACCCGAGGTCGGAAAAAAGAAAAGGAAGCTCGACGCGTTAAACCAATTTACGTCGATTTGTCGGAACTTACCGTCAGTGTACCAATCGAATTTCGTGTAAGTGGAGCGGTCCGAAACGTGAATTGGTTGTGCGCTTCCGGTGTTAACAAAGAAACCGGGCGTCTTGAATTCGGTTGGTCCAGAGTTTTCCAGGGAAATTGTCAGCCTGGCCTGATACTCATCGGGCAGCCCGGCCGCCTTCCCTACGGTGTAAGTTTTAGTAATTTTGAGTTGATCAGTAAGTTGGCGGGTGAGTGTCGCGGTCCCCGCGCTTTCGTCAATTGATAAGTCGTATCCGTTATCAGACCAATCATTTGGATTCTGAGTTAAAGCACCAATCGCCGGGGAATCATCGGCATTCAGCTGGACCGGAGTATCTTTCTCAGCTTTATGACCGAGAAGTATGATGTTGTCCAAACCTCCCCGGGTATTCGAAAACTGAAACGCCGCCACTGGGCTCTTCAAAGTACCCGTCTTTTCAGGAACAGCCGGAGTAGTCGGCTTCACTTCTGCGACGTTTGGAGTCGGTACAGCGTTGGCGGTTGGCGATGCCGACGGATGAGCGCTGGCGTAAGCTTGCTGAGCCTCTGCTTGTGCTCGCACTCTCGCGGCATCCTGTTGGCCCCAATAAATCGACAGGATGAGGCCAATCGTGGCCAAGGAAACGGCTATCCAAGTGGTGCGGTCGCGAGTCATGCGTAAATTCTTATCTAATGATTCTTCTGTAGACGCTCAGGGACCGGATCGTAACCCGAACCACCCCACGGATGGCATCGGCACAAACGTTTCAAGCCAAGCCACCCGCCGAACAGCAGTCCATGCGCTTCGACGGCCCGAACAAAATATTCTGAGCAGGTCGGAGTGAAGCGACAACCAGTTCCCGGTCCTCCGGTAAGCGCCGCCAAAAAGGGAGAAAGGGTCAACTTATATATTTTTAAGAGCAGTTTAAGGAGCGGTACCATGGATCCGGCACTCAGAGTTGATTGTCCACTTGGTTGTGCGAGGCCGGGGCTAAAATAGAAGCTCGACCGGCTAGCCGCAACCAGTCTCGCTCAAGCTGCTGAAAAGTCGCGCCCGCTGCGGAAACCCGAGCTATGGTCACTATCCAGATGCCAGTGATCAGCCGGTGTTGGTTTAGTCGAAAGATTTCTCGGAGCCGCCGTCGTACCCGATTGCGAACAACCGCCTGGCCGATTCGCCGAGTTGTGATGACTCCCAACCGCGCAGTACTCTCGCCTGCCCGATACAAAATTCCTAAAGTAACATGTCGCCCGGTCCACGCTTTGCCGTCTTTCTTGACCAGAGCGAATTCCGCCGTCCGCGTTAGTCGAGAAGCTCTGGAAAATTTAAAGCGCTCCCGGCTCCCGGGTGCCATCCACCTAAGCCTCAGTGTGCCGGGCGTAATGGTTTTCCGCTCCGACTGGCAGCAACCGCTTCCGACCACGCTGGCGACGCCGAGCAAGAGTGGCTCGTCCGCCTTTGGTTTTCATCCGGGCACGAAAACCGTGCTGACGCTTTCTTGTGCGCTTGGAAGCTTGGTAGGTTCGTTTCATGGCAACATCTCCTGGATCCTGGGAGTCGGGAAGGATAGTCGGAGAGTCCCGGATGTCAAATCGCTGGAAACAACGAAAAATTGATCGATCGACAGTTTTGGGACAGCATCACAAATTCTCTATGCAACCGGTGTCAGATACGATTCGACAGCTTCAATTGGGAGGCGCAAAATTGATCAGCCCACAAGAGCTTGCGAGTAAGCTCGAAGAGAACCGACCGTTACGGGTTAAACTTGGCGTTGATCCTACTGCTCCCGATCTCCATCTCGGCCACTCGGTCGGGCTGTCAAAACTGCGCCAATTTCAAGAGCTCGGCCACCAAGCGATTTTGGTGATCGGCGATTTCACCACGATGGTGGGTGATCCGACGGGACGCTCTTCGACTCGGCCGATGCTCAGTCATGATGAGGTGATGGCAAATGCGGAGACTTACAAAACGCAAGCTTTTAAGATTCTCGACCCCGAAAGGACAGAGATCGTGTTTAACGGCGATTGGTTTGCCAAAATGAGCTTTATGGAAGTCATCCGTCTTAATAGGGAGGTGACTCTGCAACAAATGTTACAACGGGAGGATTTCAAGAGCCGGATTGATGGGGCTATTCCCGTATTCCTGCACGAATTGCTGTATCCATTAATGCAAGGGTGGGACTCGGTGATGATCGCGGCAGACGTCGAATTAGGCGGGACCGATCAGCTCTTTAATATCTTGGTCGGCCGGGATCTGCAAAAGGCGCATCAGCAAGCCCAACAAGTCGCCTGTATTTTGCCGATTTTAGAGGGCTTGGACGGTGTCCAAAAAATGAGTAAGAGCCTGGGGAATTATATTGGCCTTACCGAACCGGCCTCTTCGATGTTTGGCAAGGTGATGAGTATTTCCGATGAGTTGATGGTTCGCTACTATCAGGTCTTGTTCAACGAAACCGTTCCACCGGGGCATCCGATGGAAGCAAAGAAGGCGCTCGCCTCGAAAATTGTTGCTCGTTTCCATGATCAGGCCGCTGCCCGCGCCGCTCAAGAGGAGTTTGATCTGCGATTTGCGAGACGGGACTTAGCTGCGGCCGAGCTGCCTGCAGTCTCGCTTAAGGATTTCGGGGAAGATTTAGTTTCAGCGCTCGTCGCTGCCTATGCTCAAGGGTTTCAAATTACCAAGTCGCGAGCCGAAGCTCGCCGTTTGATCGAGCAGGGAAGCGTCCAATGGCGTGGCCAAAAGATCACCGACCCAAAGGTAAAACCATCATTCCGGCCAGGCGACGTGCTCAAACTAGATAAGACACGCGCTGTGCGGCTTAAAGAATAGCCAATTTGCTATCCGCTATCGGTCATCAGCGCTTGGGCTGTCATGCTGCTCCATCCTGGCCTTTGAGTAGTTCATCGACCGATTTTCTTTTCCGCAGGCGCATGAGATTGTTCCAGGTCTTACGAATCGTGCCGCCGATCGACAGATATTTCTCGCTTAATCGGTTCTCCTTCACTACCTGGGCCAAGACTCCGGCCACAGAAAAATTGTCCGTCTCCAGAATTGTGTAGGCGGTTCCGATCGCGGCGTAATGGTGGGCGTCGCTGGAGGCGGTCATTGGCAGAGCGTGATCAATCGCATAATCGTAGGCCATGCGGTTGTAACGTTTGAGCGTGGTGGCGGCGTTGAAAACTTCTATCCCGTCAATTTGCAGAGTCTTCAGAACGTTTTCGCGGATCCCGGCCCGGAAAATGTCATAAGGATGGGGAGGAATAGCGACGCCACCAGCCTCATGGATCAGATTGCATACTTCAAACGCGGGCCGACCCTTGAGATTAGGTAATACCGCGCCAATACAGAGAAGATGGCCCTCGGCGGTCGTGACCTCCACTCCGGGAACGATCAGGAAATTGTCGACCGGCAAACCATCCGGTCGCATATATCCCCTATCCATCAGATACTTTACGGCATCGCAGGTGTTATGGTCGGTAATGGCGAAGCCGTCGAGGCCTTTGGCTCGGGCCGCTTCGATCAATTGCTCTGGGCTGCTGACACCGTCGCCAGAAAAGAAAGAGTGGCAATGCAGGTCGATCTTGATGGCCATGAGGCGAGCCTAAGTAAGCCGGAAAAACATAGGTGTAAACGGTAAAGCGGGCTGTTTGCCGGGCAGAAATATGTTATTGGTAAGGCATGCTGGAGTCACCTGTCATTTCACACTACGTACGTCCAATTCCGGGCTTGCTGCCCGCGATTGGGTTCAAAGAATGGGCGTTGGTATGTGAATCGATGCTCCGGGGAGAAACGAGCTTGATCTTTCGCAAAGGTGGAATCGCGGAAGGAAAAGAAGGCTTTAGGTTCAAACACTCTCAATTCTTTCTCTTTCCCACTTTTTTCCATGAACAAATCTCCCAGACCCGTCTGGACGTGGCGAGAGACTTGGAACCGCAGCTCGAAACCATCTCAATCGAGGCGTTCGCTTACGTCGAATTCACGCTCTGGATTTCAGATCTCCGAACCATCGAGCCGCTCTCCGGGTTTCACATCCTTCGTCCCGAGCTGCTCGAAAAGCGATTCAATCAAGATGACGTCAAAGGCTTTAACTTGGCTTTCATCAGAATTTTTCGGGTTATTCCCAATTGGCATTTGACCTTCAATAGCTCTTTTGGCGGTTGTCGATCTTGGATTGACCTTCCGACTCCGTCACCAGATTTGGTGTGTCGGCCGGTCCTTTCAGATGAGGAACATGAGCGGCGCCGCGCAGTGGTGGAATCCATCCGCCAATAGCCGCGCCGGAGCGTCCGACGTCGCTGGACGCTTGAGCGTTGTTTCTCAAAAAGCGACAAAGGGGATGTCGGACAACTCTTCGCCCGCCCGATTTTCGGGCAAACCGAACCCGAGCTACAGGGTCAGAAGCTGAAGTCGATTCGAGACCGCGGCGAGCCGGTCACGTACTCTTTTGATATCCGCTGACGTGCTGTATACGGTCAGTTGTCGATTCAATTTCTCAAAAATCGGTTTAGCGTCGTCCAACTTCTTTTTGACGTTCGTGACGAAATCCTGGAACGCCTTTTTTGCGTCCGCATCATTGTCCATCGCTTTCAAAATATCGGATCCAAGGTAGCGCTCGCGCACCTCATTAAACTCTTCGACGAACGCGTTGGCCTCATCGCAGAATTTGTCCGCGGCTTTTACTATATCCTGGTCCCCTTTGGCAGAATCGAGCGTCGTACCCAATGTTTCGATGGCAGAGAAGTAAGCGGTCCAAGGCTTTTGATAGGCGTCCAGTACCGCTTTCTGATCCGCATCGAAAGCTCTAGCGGTCCACGCTCCGAGGACCACAACTAGCGCGCAGGTATACGGGGAAAATTTCGAGAGATGGTGGCGACTCATAGAATTGCAGCAAATCGAAGCGCAACGTTGGGTGAGAGAACGTTGGAGTTCAACGACATTTTCTGAATTACAATTCTGCCATCCTTGTTTTCGTGCAATCTGATCGAGAAGGCGCGTATGGCAAGACCGAGGCGCTGAAAAATGAATCACTATTTGTGGCCCGCCGAACTTAGCAGCAAATAGTTTCCGACGGTTGTCCATTCAGGCGACGAGATCGATTGATCTCTCCGCGCCAGGTAAAATCCGGTCGATGATCCGCCATCAAGATTCAGCGCCGTGACGATTGGGCCGGTTGGCAGCAGATCAGTTATCGTAAGGATTTCTGATAACTCCGCCAGAGTAACGGTACGGCAAATCCCGATACCCCAATTGCCTGCCCGAGTCACAAAAACAAACGTTCGAGGCGCACTACGTCCGTTGTTTAATCCAGAAACGATACCGCCTCTCTCTACCAGAAAAGGTCCGCATTGGATCGCGTCCGTGACACCCGTAGTATCCGAAAAGTGCTGCGCTCGCACTAAAGCCGGCTTTTGTTTTCGTACAAAAAAGACGCCCGAAATGAGTTTCGCTCTTGCCAGCGGATGTACCAACTTACCTTGACTAATGAGCAGTCCAACCGGCGTCAGATCCGGCTGGAAATAGCCGCCATTGACCCCGGCTAGCGCCTCGGATCTGGAGACCGCCTCTCTTACGTTCGAAAATCGGCGATCGGCATTGTTCAGTACTCGAAATCGAACCTCAGAAGGGCCATCGGTTACTGCATGAATCTTAGCCTGGACCGAACTGTTGCTAACCGTGATGACAAATGCCTGGACAGAGCCGGCCTTCGATTCTTGCCGATCTGTTACCTTCCATTCGGCTGCCGCAATCCATGGAATGAGAAAGACGACGAGCCAGCAGCGCATAAGGAGAATCATTCTCGCCTAAGGCTTGAATGAAATGACAGATAGCAAATAGCAGATAGCAAAGAAATACCAAGTGGTAAGCGCTTCGAGCAGTAAACGGTGAGTAGTGAGCAGTAACCGGCAAATTATTTCGCGCTTACTGCTTACTACTGACTGCTGACTCCCGGCCGGTTGGCGGCTTCCGCCCGATTGCCAGAAGGGTCTGAAAAAACGGGCTCTCAGTTTCGCGGGATACCACTCGGACTTCAGTTTCGATGAAGCCCACCTTTTGCAATGCATGAGAGAGTTCTAATTCACTAAATCCCAGCCAGACATCTGCATACAGCTCCCGTGCTTGCTCGAAGGTGTGAGCGAGCAGGTCGAGGATAAGAATGCGTCCGCCCGGTCGCAAAAGACAATACGCTGCTTGGATCGCCCGTGACGGATTGATCGCGTGATGTAGCGCCTGGCTCAGAATAGCGAGGTCGATGGTCTCTGGATCTATCGGTGGAGCTTCAATGTCGCCCAGCCGGTATTCAAGGTTGGAAAAACCGTGTTGGCGTGCGAGTTGAGAACCGAATTCAACCATCTTCTCGGACAGGTCCACGGCGATTACGCTTTTCGCCCGGCGGGCCAGCAGTTGGGCCAAAGTGCCTTCGCCCGCCCCTAAATCCGCAATGTCGATTTCCGGCAATAGGGTCAGGAGCAGATGTGAAAACGCTTGCCACGATCGGCCCGGGCAGTAACTACGCCCAAATTTGCCGGCTAGTCGGTTGAAATATTCTCCAGCACGATCGCGGCGTTTTGCCTGAACGTGGTCGCGCGCTGCCCGGTCTGTTTTAGCTTCTGGCATTTCGCGCGCTGCCAGCTCAACGAGCTGTTTGAGCTCCGGCTGCGGTATCGGCGTCTGCTCGTTCCAGGTGTAAAAGATGTTTTTGCCGACCCGCCGATCGAGAACCAGCCCCGCCCTCTTTAGCTGAGCCAAATGCGTCGAGATCCTGGATTGGCCCATTCCTAAAATCTCCTGGATTTCCGCCACGGAGAGTTCACCAGGTTCGAGGAGGTAGAGGAGTCGGGTTCGGGTAGGATCGGCCAAGAGGCGCAATAAATTCAGCGTTGACGACATCAGGAATCGAGGGATATATCAGGATATCATGATTGGTCAATATACGCTACTGCCCCGCATTGTCACCTCAATGTACCGCTGACCATACCATCCTACTCTATGTCGCGTCGTTATATCTTCTCTTCCGAATCTGTAACTGAAGGTCATCCAGACAAAGTCTGCGATACGATCTCGGACACTATCTTGGATGCCTGCCTTGCCCAGGACCCAAGTAGCCGGGTCGCTTGCGAAACCCTTGCCAAAGGAAATTTGGTCGTCATCGCCGGCGAAATTACGACCAACGCGAAGTTCGACTACATCGAGGAGGTCCGATCTGCAATTCGGGAAATCGGATACACTCACGATGGATCGCTTTTCCACGCTGAGACTTGTCTGGTTGTTCAGGCGTTGAGTCGTCAATCCCGCGACATTGCTCAGGGCGTCGATGCTAAACCGGCCGACGGCAAAGAGACCGATGAACAAGGGGCCGGCGACCAAGGGCTGATGTTCGGTTTCGCCGTAAAAGAAACTCCCGAATTGATGCCAGCGCCCATCCAGCTCAGCCATAAACTGGGACGCGAATTGACGAGGCTGCGCAAGAGTGGCGAACTGCCTTGGCTCCGGCCTGATGCAAAAACCCAGGTGTCGATCGAATACGATGGATTTCGTCCGATCCGCGTTGATGCCGTGGTCATCTCGACCCAGCACGCGCCGGAAGTAAAACATAAGGAAATTCGCGAGACTATCATTGAGCGAGTGATCCGGCAGGTTGTGCCTCCGGAGTGGATTGATTCCAACACGCGATACCTGATCAATCCTACCGGTAGATTCGTCATTGGTGGCCCGGAAGGCGATTCGGGCCTGACCGGAAGAAAAATTATTGTCGACTCCTATGGCGGAATGGGCCGCCACGGTGGCGGCGCGTTTTCGGGTAAAGATCCGTCGAAAGTAGATCGATCGGCGGCGTATATGGGCCGGTACGTTGCCAAGAACGTGGTAGCGGCGGGGCTGGCCGATCGGTGTGAAGTTCAATTCGCGTACGCCATCGGCTATCCCGATCCGATCAGCGTCTGCGTTAACACGTTTGGAACCTCGCAAGTAGACGAAGTAAAAATTGAGAAGGCTGTGCAAGAGGTATTCAACTTCAAGCCGGCGGCTATCATCAGACAACTGGATCTCCTGCGCCCAATCTACCGGAAGACGACCAACTATGGTCATTTCGGGCGCGAGGATGACCTGGAATCACTGACTTGGGAGCGGACGGATCGGGCCGAAGCTCTCCAACAGCACCTGTCCTAATTCAAATACATGAGCAACGTAATTACCGAAACTGCTGTCGACTATAAGGTTGCCGACCTCGGCCTGGCTGAGTTTGGGCGAAAAGAGATCGAAATCGCCGAACAGGAGATGCCTGGGCTGATGGCGATCCGCGAAAAATATGCGAAGGCCAAGCCGTTGGCGGGTGTCCGGATCACCGGCTCACTGCATATGACGATCCAAACCGCCGTCTTGATCGAGACCTTGGTTGACCTTGGTGCGTCTCTCCGCTGGGCAAGTTGCAACATTTTTTCGACCCAGGACCATGCCGCGGCGGCGATAGCCAAATCGGGTGTTCCCGTCTTCGCGTGGAAGGGTGAGACCCTGGAAGAATATTGGTGGTGTACAAACCGGGCGATTTCGCATCCGGACGGTAAGGGTCCCCAATTGGTAGTGGACGATGGTGGCGATGTGACCCTCCTCATCCACAAAGGTTACGAACTGGAAGAGGGCGGCGATTGGGTAAATACGCCGTCGTCCAGCCATGAGGAGGGAGTGATCAAGAACCTACTTAAAGAGATTCATGCCGAAAACCCGTATCGCTGGCACGAGCTGGTGAAAGAGTGGCGTGGTGTTTCTGAGGAAACGACGACTGGCGTTCATCGGCTTTACCAGCTGCAAGAGCTCAGCAAATTGCTGGTACCGGCGTTCAACGTGAATGACTCCGTGACCAAGTCGAAGTTCGACAATCTATACGGTTGTCGGCACTCGCTGGTGGACGGCATCAACCGTGCCTTAGACGTCATGCTATCGGGAAAGGTGGCAGTCGTTTGTGGTTACGGCGACGTCGGGAAAGGTTGCGCACAATCGTTACGAGGCCAGGGTGCGCGGGTGATTATCACTGAGATCGATCCGATCAATGCGCTGCAGGCAGCGATGGAAGGATACGAGGTTACCACGATTGAAGATACCCTTGGGCGCGGGGATGTTTATGTCACCACTACCGGTAACTGCGATGTCATCACGATCGAGCACATGGCCAAAATGAAAAATCAGGCCGCCGTCTGCAATATCGGTCATTTCGATAACGAGATTCAAGTGGATAAGCTCAATGCCTTCCCTGGTATTCAGCGAATCAACATCAAGCCTCAGCTCGACAAATACCGATTCCCGGATGGGCATGAGATTTTTCTGTTGGCAGAAGGTCGGCTGGTCAACCTTGGCTGTGCGACCGGGCATCCGTCTTTCGTTATGAGTAACTCGTTTTCCAATCAGGTGCTTGCCCAGATCGATCTTTGGAAGAATAAGGATACTTATAAACCGCAGGTCTATATTTTGCCGAAGAAGCTTGATGAAGAGGTGGCCCGCTTACATCTCGAAAAAATTGGAGTGAAGCTAACCAAGCTGACGCCGAAGCAATCGAGCTATCTTGGTGTGTCGGCCGACGGGCCATACAAGCCCGAGCACTATCGCTACTGAGAGCAAACCGGCTTAGTTCAAACTCTTCGAAAAAGGCGTTCTGCTTGGGCGGAGCGCCTTTTATTTTAGGAGCGAGAAATAGCTGCTCATCCCAAACGCGGAGTAAATTCTATCTGTGGCATCAGCAAATAGTCGTGGACCCGAAACATGCGTACCGATGCACCGGACGCTTTTGTTGATCGGCTGAAACATGTACCCGGAATTGTGGCGATCGTGGTCGGTGGCTCCCAGGCTCGCGGTACGGCCGATCCATCTTCGGACACTAATCTTGGTTTATACTATGATCGGCAAAGTCCGCTCAACGTCGCAGCCCTTGATGCAATTGCTACTGCGTGCGACGACCGCAAGTGCGCCGGACTGATTACCGAGCTTGGTGCATGGGGCCCGTGGATCAACGGAGGCGGCTGGCTTCGTTTGGATGGGCAGTCGGTCGACCTGTTGTTCCGTGAAACGTCGAAAATAGAAGCCGCGCTTGATGATGCGATTCTTGGACAGATCGAAATTGCATACCAGCCCGGACATCCATTCGGCTTTTTGTCCTCGATCTATGTCGGTGAGGTTGCTCTGTGCCTGCCGCTATGGGATCCGAACCATTGGGTCGCTAAAGCAAAAGAAAAAATCGATGGCTACCCGGAACGGCTTCGTCGCGAACTGGTCCGACGCTTTGTTTTTGAGGGCCGACTTCAGTCTCCTGATCAGTGACAAATCAATCAATCGCTCCGATGTTACCTACGTAGCTGGCTGCCTTTTCCGATCGATCGGCTGTGTTCTGCAAATCGTGTTCGCTCTGAACCGAAAGCATTGGATGAACGAGAAAGGGGCGCTGGCGTTAGCGGACCGATTTGAGTTGGTCCCGGCCCGCTTCAAAGGAAGAGTGCAACGCGCTTGGCAACACCTGGAACCCAATCCAGTCTCCTTGAGAGAAGCGATTCGTACGGTTCGCGAGCTAACCGAAGAGGTAAACCGCTTGTTAAGGCAGGAAGGCCTGGAGTGAAGCTGGTAGCGCGGTAAAGTTCGGACGCCGCTCTTGCTTTGGTTCGGAAGGCCCATCGCGCGCCTGATCTGGATTCTGGATTCCGGTGTCTGCTAAGCTCGAACGCTATGACTTCCGATTGCATCTGCGCGGTTACGTGGTTTGGCCAGCTACATCGTTTTCTTGGTTTGGATTGGAGCTATCTGATGATCCTTGGATTTGTCGGAAATCTGCTTTTTGCAATGCGTTTCATCGTGCAGTGGATTGCTTCCGAAAAACGCGGCGAAAGTGTCTTACCGGTTTCCTTCTGGCACTTCAGTATCGCCGGTAGTATGATTCTGGGTGCGTATTTTATTTTTCGCCGGGACCCGGTGGGAATTGTCAGCTCACTTCCAAATTCCGTGATTTATCTGCGGAATTTGCATCTGATCGGGCGCAAAGCTCGTCTTGCCAACGAACTTGAATCAGCCGAAGTGTGCAGACGTTCGAGTCGAGTGCCAAATCGGAAGGATACCGAGAAATAATCGAAATCTTTGAGCCGGTTGGAAATCCTGGCAAACTCCGCGATTTTTTGTTTGATCTCCATCACGGGTATGATTTTGGTGTGCAACACAAGCGACTTCGATGCATAGCGAGTGAAAACATTGATGAAGAAGCGAGTGCTTATAATGTCGACCAGCGCGGGGACCGGGCACGTGCGGGCAGCGGAAGCACTCACAAAGGCATTCAAAGAGAATCCTTACGTTGGGGAAGTAATTCATAGCGACGCGCTTCATTTCACGAACAAATTGTTTCGGGATTTTTATTCCAAGCTCTACGCGCGGTTAGTTCAGACTGCTCCCGAGTTCCTCGGCTGGTGGTACAAACAGAGTGACGAGCCATGGAAGACCGACGGCATGCGCCTGATGCTCGATCGCCTGAACACCGGACCGCTGGTGAAATTCATCCGTAAGTTCGATCCGCACATCACGGTCTGCACGCATTTCATGCCGGCAGGCATTATCTCCGACCTGATCGCAAAGAATCTGTTGGATGCGCATCTCTCGATCGTGGTTACTGATCTTGATTTTCATGCGATGTGGCTTTCCCGGATGTTTCATCGATACTTTGTCGCGATCGAGGAAACGAAGGTGCATCTGGAAATGCTGGGGTTGCCTTCCGAGCGGATCACGGTTTCGGGAATTCCCATTGATCCTGAGTTCGCTTATCCGATCGATCGAACGGCCACTCGACACGATTTTGGATTACATCCCACTCGTCCGACGTTGCTCCTTTCTGCCGGCGCGCTAGGAGTTGGTCCGGCAGAGTTTGTGGTGGAGCGCCTACGAAATTTGCGCAACAAAACGCAGACTTTAGTAGTCTGCGGTCATAGCGCTGAGACCAAGGAACGGGTAGTGCGGGTCATCGGCCGAGATACCGAGTCATTCAAGGTGTTTGGCTACACCGACCGGATGCCGGATCTGATGAAGATCTCGGATCTTTTCATCGGTAAACCCGGCGGATTGACCAGCGCAGAGGCGCTGACCTGCGGTTTACCCATGGTGATCGTTAGCCCCATTCCCGGACAAGAGGAAAGGAATTGTGATCATCTCTTGGAGGATGGCGTCGCAGTGAAATGCAACGAAATGACGACCATCCCGTACAAAATTGACACATTGTTGGACGACCCTGATCGTCTGGAACAAATGCGCAAGCGCGCTTTTGCCTTAAGCCGTCCAGACGCCGCTCGTGTTATCGCCGAGACTTTGGTGGGTGACGAAATGCCTGCGCTAGAGGTGACCGATGACGATGCTGAAGCAATTATTTTGGCCGCTGCGCGTGAGAAGGACAACAAACTTCGGTAGCTATGGACGAATTCTTGTGGGGCGTAGCAACGTCCGCATACCAGTCGGAAGGAGGATTTAACGGAGCTGGTCAGCCCCAGACCAACTGGGCCGCCGCAGAACGCCGCAACGATGTGGTTCCCGTTGGACTGGCGGCGGATTTTTGGAACCGGTACCTGGAAGACTTCGAGCGAGCGGAAAAAATGGGCCTCAATGCCTTTCGGCTCGGGATCGAATGGAGCCGGGTGCAACCGACTTATGTCGATCAGCCTGGACCGGCTCCGGCATTCGATGAAAGCGCACTGGACCGATATGCTGAGATGATAGCGGAGTGTCGCCGGCACGGGATGGAGCCGATTGTTACCTTGCATCATTTCGTTCATCCCGCCTGGCTCGGATCCGATCCTTGGTTGGAGCCAGGAATGGTTGAGCATTTTTGTCGTTATGTGGAGAAAACAGTTCTCTACGTAAATCGTGCACTCACCGACCGCCATGGGGTTGAGCCCATTCGATATTACATCACGGTAAATGAGCCAAACATGTTGGTGCTGAACACCTATTTCGGTACTCAATTTCCGGGGCGAAAACATCATCCGACCGGGTTGCGCAGTGTTGCCGCAGGTTGCCGGCAGATGCTCCAAGCCCATGTCAAGGCCTATAACCTGATTCATAACTTGGCTGAACGCGAGGGTTGGGGGCCACCGATGGTGAGTTTCAACAACTACTGCAGCGATCTGTATTGGTCGGACAAAATCTGGCTGGATCTGATCTCGGTTCGTGAAAGAGGGGTTAAACCTTCGGAGTTGCGTGACTATGTCTACGGCAAGATCCATGAGTTCGAAAAAGCTTTTGCCAAAGCCAGCATACCGTTGCACAAGGATATTCCGTACTTTTTTGGGGACCTCTTAAAGCGAATCAGCAATTGGATCGGTTATAAGACATTTCACGCGGAATTCTTCGCAACCCTGGTCGAAGAGATTTACCAGGCAGAGAGAACATCGACGTTTGATTTTTTGGGCCTGGATTACTACGATCCGTTCGCAGCGCATATCTTTCGATTGCCGGTTTGGTGGGATCACGAATTTAAGAACAAATCCCTCCGCGCGTGGGTGATGAGCAACATTACCAGCAAATGGTGGGATTGGCGGGTCTTGCCAGCCGGGCTTCGATTTTTCTGCGAGTACTATAGCAAAGACTATGGAGATCGGCCGGTGTTGCTCGCGGAGAACGGCATGGCCCTGCGACGGCGCACCGATAATCGGACGACGTTGCGCCGCGACAGGATGACGCGTAGTGAATTCCTACGCCTTCATGTAAAGGAAGTAACTCGGATCGCCCAAAGTAAGATACCGTTACTCGGTTATCTGCATTGGTCCCTGTTTGATAACTATGAATGGGGATCATTCACGCCACGATTTGGCCTCTTTTCGATCGACTACCAAAAGGGAACGGATCGTTTGGAAACAGATCATCATGGTGACCGCCCATCGGTCACCTATGCGCGGCTGGTCGAAGCCGCGCGCGAGCAACTTTCCAGTAGTCAACCGGGAGGATGAGTTTAGCGCAACGATTCCTCATGGTCGGTTTATACCGAACTCTTTTAGCCGTTTTCCGAGCACGAAATTCTTCTGATAACGCTTTATTTTTCGGATCTCGAAGCTCTTCTCTTTCAGCAGCACCGCGCAAGCACCGAAGTTCAAGACAAAGCTTCCGGTGTTAATAACCACGCGTCCACCGTGATTCCAGCACCCGGGAAAATGTGTGTGACCAATCAGAAGATAGCGTGTCTCTGGTCGAAAGGCTTGGAGTAGTTTGGCGCCCAGCTTCGGCGTCTCCCACCAAGCATGCAGAATCATGAATGGGCGAAAAGGCGGCCAAAATTGCCGCACGATCAATCCGAGTCCGGGAAACCTGCCTCGCGTAGTAGGCTCCTCCAAGAGCTGCAATTTCAGCGAGGTCCTCTTTGTCGCCAGAAGGCGTTTCTCGAAACTGAGTAACGCGTCCGGCCCGAGTTGATCGAGCGCGCGAAGGTGTATCTTTCGATAAGCGTAAGCTTGGCGGCTCCAGGGCGCGATGCCAAGAAAAAGCATATCACCATGAGTAACCAACATCTGACCTTCTGCTAAATCGAGATGATCAATTTGAGAAATGACTGGATCGTGGTTGCCATTGATAAATATCGCTTTCGCGCCTGACGAGTGACAGACTCGTGCGAGAGTAGCGGCCAGCATTCGACCCACCGGCCGATCAATTTGGTGCCGTAATTCCGCGGTATCGCCGTTCAGTACGATGGTATTCGCTTCCCGAAATACGGGAGCAAGCTGTTCCGGATCGCGAATAAGCGAAGCTCGGTGGCCGAGATGGAGATCGGAGAGAATCAGCGTTGGATCGGTAGGCGTGAGATTCATCCAGATTCTCCGATGACGCTCACGCTCAACCTGCGCTGCATCGGATCGTGTCGATGCTCGTACACGAAGAGACCCTGCCACGTGCCGAGTTGCAGTTTTCCATCCGCTATCGGAATACTTTCTGAGGACCTCGTCAGTACCATTCGGATGTGGCTAGGCATATCGTCCGGCCCTTCCAGAGTATGTGTAAAATAAGCGGAATTTTCCGGTACTAGACGTCGCAAAAAATTTTCAAGGTCGGCTCGAGCACTCGGATCGGCATTCTCAAACAGGATTAGGCTGGCGCTAGTGTGTTGAATAAGAATAGTGGCCACCCCGGTCTTAGTCCGGCTCTTTACCACTAATCGATTGATTTGATCAGTAATTTCATAGGTGCCGATTCCGTGGGTAGAAATTGAAAATTCGTAACTAAACGCTGTTAGCATAGAGCTGGTTAACCAGTCGCAAGGATTTCGGATTCGGCAGAACGCCCGGTTCCATTTGGTTCATCACATACGCAAATGCCAGCTTTCGATTGGGATCAACGAAGGCGTGACTGCCGCCTGCACCCGGCTGCCCGAATGCTGCCTCGGCCGGGCCAAAAATCCTCCGCAGTTTTTGGTGTTCCGACGAAATCGGATCCTTCATGAATCCCGGTCCAAAAGCGGTTGGAATTTGCAAGACTCGATCCTGACCGGAGACAATTGTTCTCGCGAGAGTCGAAAGCAACTCCAAGCTGAGAAACTCTGGTTCACAAAAAACTCTGTAATAAAAGCGGGCTAACGATTCAGCGGTACCAATGCCACCGAGAGACGGCAATGAATGCATTCGGATCGCTGGCGCGTTGAAGGCGGAGGGGGCAATTGGACCGGTCGGAGTGGTGAATGCTAACCGCGTCAGTGAGGCCTGATCGACCAAAGCCTCGTAAAACGGATCCTCAAAAGACGATGCTCGTTTCTGTCTTGGTGTTTGTATGGGAGCGACATCATTAACTAACTCCGACGGGATGCCAATCCAGAGATCGAGATCGAGCGGCTGACCAAACGTCTTCCGAAAATATTCTGCGACCGTAATGCCAGAAGAAATCCGGCGCACGAGCTCATCAACCAGGAAGCCGTAAGTACGAGGATGATAGCCGTGAGCAGAACCCGGTTTCCAGAAGGGTTCCTGTTCGGCTAGCGCTCGGACCACTCCTTCGTGCTCTAGGATCCCAATGTCGGGCCGGCGAAGCGCCGGTTGGCCGGATTGATGGGAGAGAATGTGACTAAGCTTCGTATCTTCCTTGCCGTTGACGCCATATTCCGGCCAGAGGTCCCTTACCCGGCGATCAAGAGCGATTTTAGCCTGTTCGCAACAGTGCAGAAGGCAGGTCGAGGCAAGCGCCTTGGTGGCAGACCAGATCAGGACACGGGTTTGCGGCGTCCAGGGCGTGGTTCGCGTTGCATCGATGAAGCCGTCACCAATGTTCAGCTTTTGTTCGCCTGCCTCGATGATGCAGACCGACGCCCCGAGCTCCTGGTACTTGATAAAGTTCTCTGCGAAAAGATCGGTTAATCGGCCGAGATCCACGAGGTAATTCTATTTCGGATTTCGGATTGCGGAGCGTAAAATCCCAAGTCTTCATTGCGCAATCCGCAATTCGCATTCCCCATTCCGCATTTCATTCTCACAGCTCGTCCCGGATCAATTCAAGGTCGGGGTCCTGTTGAGCGATGTCCCGAAATGATTTGTTCAATCGAAAACTTGCACGCAAATACGCTTTGGCTTGATCCAGATTACCAAGGACAGCCTCATAGCAACCTAAATTGTAGTAGTAAATCGGCTCGTCCAGGAGCGAGGGCGGTCCACTCAGCAGTTTTTCTTTAGCCTGGGCACTCTGGCCGAACTCATGCAAGCAAAATGCCGCATGGATAAAACCAAAACTCTCGTGCGGAAACAGCTCGCACATTCGTAAGCTCAGCTCCAAAGCAGTCTGCCAATCGCGAATCTGGAGGACGACTTGGATCCGCATTCTTAACGCTTCCGGGCGATCCTGATCTTCGGTCGGAATCTCGTTGAGATGAGCCAACGCCTCCACAGGCATCCCCAGTTCCGCGTACCCTTCTGCAGCGCGAATCTGCTGTTCGAACGTCATGGCTCAGGAATTAGCAGCCGCCTCCGGATGATCGATCAGATATATGCGATGAGTATGCCGTCCTCCTTCAAAAGGGGTTTCCAACCAAACATTAACAATATGCAACGCCTCTTCTTCGGAGATGGTTCTTTGACCTAAAGAGAGGACATTCCCGTCGTTGTGTGCTCGGTTCCACTTCGCGAGTTGCTCGTTCCAGCATAGTCCGCAACGAACCCCAACGATCCGGTTAGCCGTTATCGCTTCGCCATTTCCGGAACCGCCGAGAACGATTCCTCGCTCCACTTCATTGTGGGCGACTGCCTCCGCAACCGGACGGATGAACAGGGGGTAATCGCACGGCTCTTCGGAATCGGTCCCGAAGTCAATAACCTCATGCCCAGCCGTTCTTAACATCTCTTTGATTTTCTCCTTATACCGAAAGCCGGCATGGTCAGAGCCAATCGCAATTTTCATTCTATCACACTTCGGTGGATCGATGGTTTCAATCAATGAAAATTCGTTGCGGAGTTTGGCATAACCCGCGGGCATGAGAAGCGAATTCTCAAAGGCGGAGGAATAAAAATTTGGCGATCTGGGTCCCTATCGGGCGAGAACCTCGGCGCATTGGATCGTTGCGCACCTTGCTTCCGCATCCCCATGCGCCGGGTTCGAGCCATTCGTGCTCGTACGCGCTTTAAGGATACGTTTAGTCTTTACCAGTCTTCACCAATCGCTGATAGATTCGCTTTTCGCGCGCGGCTTTGAAATAGCGGATGTGATGATCAAACTCCTGCTCACGAGGCGAATCGGAACGCTCGAAAATTCGAACCATTTCAGGGCAAGCACAATGCTGGGACATGGCTCAAACCCGGCGCATGGGATGTGAAGGCTAAGGGTGTCAATACCCCATGCACCGAGGTTTTCGCCCTGCTACCGGTATGAGGCAGGCCTCGCGGTGTAACGGGTTTTCGCAGACTCAAGCCTTCACCGGCTCTCCTCTAATTCTCTTGGAGTTATTGGCAATTCGATGATCTCGGTATGCCGGATAACGGTAAGTGTCGAACGCTTACCGATCTCGTTGCCCACCAGCAAACGGTGCAGGTCGTCGATCGATACGACCGGAGAGCCCTTAAAGGAAATAATAATGTCGCCGACTGCAACTCCTGCAGCCTCTGCTGGTCCCCCCGAATCGATTCCCGCTACCAGGACACCGGTGGATTGAGCAAGACGATGAGCACGAACCAGCCGCCGGTGAATCGGAACGTTTTGCCCAGCGACCGCAAGAAAGCTTCTCCTGATCTTACCTTCCTTGATTAGCCAAGCCGCGACGAAGTGAGCAGTGTTTGCGGCAATGGCGAAACAGAGCCCCTGCGCCGGAAGAATGACCGCCGTATTCACCCCGATTACCGCGCCGGTCGAATCGACTAAAGGTCCTCCTGAATTTCCCGGATTAAGGGCGGCATCCGTTTGCAGAATATCGTCCATTAAGCGGCCCGATTCTGCACGCATCGACCGTCCCAGCGCGCTCACAATTCCGGCAGTGACGGTTTGTTGAAATCCGTAGGGACTACCGATGGCAATCGCTATCTGTCCAACCCGTAACTTTTTGGAATCGGCGAAAGGTAGAAAGGAAGCTGAGCTGGCATCTATTCGGACAACCGCGAGGTCAGTGTCGGGATCATCGCCCACCAAGTGGCCCGACGCGGTCGTAGCGTCGGCCATGGTCACTTCAATCGAGCGCGCGCCTCGCACGACGTGGCTATTGGTCAAAATAAATCCATCCGGTGTAATGGCGAACCCGCTTCCGCCTTGTTGAGATGTTCGGTGATTGCCGTTTTCGACCCGCAGATTTACCACAGCCGGAGACACTCGCTCGACGACCGAGCTCACGGTATGAGAATAGGTATCGAGTAGTATCTCGTCTCCACCGGCAACCGCGAGTCTGCCCGTCGGTTGATCGGAATTGGGACGTTGCGACAAAACGGGGGTCCAGCTTGGTTCAAATTCAGCAAGCATACGATCTGGTGTTTGATTTGTATTATGTAACTGGATCTGTTACAAAGCAATCGGTTCTTTAACCCTTCGCTGCGGAATGACCACTGGCCGAGCAGGCGAACCCGGCTCGTACCAAGCCGGTTACGCTCGCTTTAAACGCTGCACAACATCCTTTAGAGTAATCCCGCGCAATTCGTGACTATAGGACCGGGTGGCGCGACGCTGGATATACTCCATTACATCCCCAATCCGCCGGCCGACCGGACACTCCACCGAAGGTGGATTTGGGTGTAGCCCAAATATTTCCTGCGGATCGACTGCGGTTTGGATCTGCAGCAGGTTAATTTGATCGGGCCTGCGAGACAACACCGCACCACCCTGCGGCCCACGCCGGGTCGTGACCAAACCGGCATGATGGAGCTCGAGCAATAACCGACGAATGACGACCGGATTGGTGTTTACCGTTGCAGCCAACCGAGATGAGGAGCAGCATTCGCCTCCTTCAACGGCCAAAACAGCCATAACGTGGACCGCAAACGAGAACCGGCAACTTTTCATCAATGCTAAATGTAACTTAACAAATTACGTTCGAGAAGCCAGTACAGAATACAGAACTCGGAATGATCATTGATTTCCGCTGCTTTTTGCTATTCCTTGCTTAACGCTGAATGCTTACTGGTCAGCCTTCAGTCCCCTCTCGGAGTTTCTTGCTTCTCCGTCCGCTTGCGAGTTACATGATGCGCGGTGTTCTTGGAGGAAGCAGAGGGACTCGATGGCGAAGCCGTAGCGCTGGATGAAGCGGTGGGGGTCGGGGAGGCCGTTGGCGACACCGATGTTGATGTTCCCGGCGGTGTCGGCGTTCCCAGCGGTGTCGGCGTTATTGATGGACTCGGCGATGGAGACGGAGAAGGAATAGGGGTCGCGAGAATATCTTGCCATTGCCAAAGTTCTCCGGTGAACCCCCCAATCTCATTCAAGAGCTCTGCACACCGATCATGCATTTTGGGCAGGTCAGGCGGTCCCGGTTGGCTTTCGGCGCTTCCAGGAAACACCAGGTAACTGATGTTGAGATCGCTGGAGGGACGGTTATAAGCATTTGCTTTGGTGTCGATCTGAGTAGCCAATCTCAGAGATGCTTCGCCAACCTTATACGACGGCCCTGCGTCACCGATGATCGCCGGATAAAGTTTCCCGTCATGAATAACGACAACATAGTCGCCGAACCTCGGCAAAAACGGATGATTGGACTGCCGCAACATAAATCCTGGCAACACTACGAAGGGGTCCGCTTTCGAAATCAGGAAACTGTATTTTTTGAGATCGGAAATTTCCCGAGTGAGTTGGTCGATCTGTTCCTTGAGCGCTTTCTTCCGCTCCGGAGCAGTGTTCTTTTGATCATATTCCGCCTGGGCCTGCTTTAACCTCTGTTCTCGTTCCGGGATGAATTGGCTCGGTTTGTCCGTGCGTTTTGGCCAACGATAACTGGTGTAAGGCTGGAAGTTAGCCGATGAACCATCAACATCGTTCGTGCGATCGGCATCTGAACCGTCGGCGTTTACATCCATGTCACTTTGGATGAACAGCGCTTTCCGCGAAGTCTTTGGGTCTGTCAATTCCAGAATCGTATTGCAGTCGAAGAAATTGTGTCGCGAAAGCAACTGATCCAGGCGGTTCAACGTTCGGCCCAGCGAATCGACCTTCAGTTGGTACAAACCATGATAAAAATTGGAAACTCTACTTGCGCCCAATAAGGATACTAAGCCCGGCAACAGAGTCGGAAGTTGCCCGTCGGCTTGAGCTATTTGCTCGATCGTTTGCGCGGCCTGAGGCACCCGAACCCGCACATCGAAGTCAAGCACATAGGATTCTGGCGCCTTCCGTTCCAGCAAGGCCGGTGCCCCGGCCTCTGTATTAACCTTGGTGTGAATCTCAAATCCGTTAAAAAGTTTCGCGACCTCCTTGTGAGAGTAGGGAACGTACGTCTCCGGCAGGGGTGTTGGAGTTGGTGTCGGAGTCGCTGTGGGAGACGGACTCGGAGTTGGTGTTTCTGGGTTGACGTTAGAAAAGTGCGGTCCCGGGCATCCCGAGAGGAAAAGGGATGTCATCAAAGCGAGTAGGGCGATTTGAGAACGCGGCCAGTGGGGTCGCATGGACCAGGAATTACTTGAACCAGTGCACCGCGGTCAAAACTATGCAGATCAGGCTAAGCAAAATCATCGGAATGGCCGGCATTGCTTTGCGTTTGCGCAGATAAGATGGTCCGAAGTAGGCGAGCAAAAGTAAGGAAACGACTAATGCCAGCCAGTGGGCGGCGCTCAGTCCCGCCAGAATCAATAATCCACCGGAAATGCCTCCGGCGATAACCGACGGAATGCTTTTGGCTCGTGCGTAGCCCAATGCTCCTCCGACTATCGCGACGATGCCGAAAAAAATGTAATAATATTGAGTCAGCATTGTTAATTTCCGGTCTGCGACGGCTCGAAATCGAGAGACCTGGGAGGAGCGTACTCGCTTTCGCGCAAACTCTGGAAATCAAAAACTAAGCGCTTGAGGAACATCGGGACAAACAGGATCGCCGCTGCCGCAACTTGCACCATCATTCCCGGGACGACGCGAGCCCGATGTCGCGATACCGCGTTCAGCGCTTCTCTTACCACTTCCTGTACCGGTACGGTCAGCAAATTGACTGAGATCGTTTCCTGGTCGGAAGTGCGGGCGGCTACTTCTTGAAATTCGGTCGGCACCGGGCCCGGACAAAGCGCAGTCACGGAAATATTCAGCGGCTTCAACTCCGCTCGGAGCGCTTCGCTAAAGCTCGTTACATAAGCTTTAGTCGCTGCGTAGACAGCACAATTAGGAATGGGGAGAAAGCCTGCGATCGAGCTAACGTTGAGTATTGCGCCGCCGCCCCCCTTCCGCATGGCCGGTAAAATACGATAGGTCAAGTACGTGAGTGCTACCATATTCACTTGCAGCATTGCGCGAATCCGCTGCCAATCAGCATCACCGAATCTTCCGTAGTCTCCCAGTCCGGCATTATTAATTAACACGTCTACGGCCAACCCGCTCTCTTCCAGCCAATCGCAAAAACGGCTAACTGCTTCCTCATTTTGAAGGTCAACCTGTTGAATGAATATCTCTAGCTCCGGATTGATCAGCTTCAACTCCAGCTCGAGCGTTTTGAGGCGATCTTGACGTCGGGCGACGAGAATTAGCGACCCTGCCACTTGCGCGAGTTGGCGGGCGAACTCTCGTCCGATCCCGGCCGATGCACCAGTGATCAAGACTGTGCATTCCGCGAAATAGCTGATCTTCATCGACTTCCACCTAAACTCGAACTAACCGTCAGTCAATTCAGGGATCACTTGGATTCAATCATAGGTCGGCCTACTTTTGTTAATGCGGTTGGCAATCGAGAACTTGGCAATTGTCGGAGAAGAGCTGGCGATTCGATGGAATGATGGTCGAGAGTCGTATATTGGTCTCGAACAGTTCCGCCGACGTTGCCCTTGTGCGCAGTGTGCCGGCGAAAAGGGGATATTAGGTGAGGTCTATCGTTCAGACAATCGACTCTCCGCGGCAAGCTTTCGCCTCCTCAAGTGTGCGATAGTGGGTGGCTACGCCATCCAACCGGAGTGGGCCGATCGACACAATTCCGGGATCTATTCTTTTGATTATCTGCGTTCGATCAACCTTTCACCGGAACCCGAAAATTAACGCCGGCAGCTACGGCGCACTGCGCTTGGGTAGACGCTACGTGTGCACCCTACCAAAACGGCAGGAAAACCTCGGCGCCTTGGCCAGTTGCGGTCTTTTGTCTTGCATTCCCATGCGCCGGGTTTGAGCCTTGCGTGCTGCCGGCTTCAGAACCACGCATATGAGACTTTAACGATTGTCCTCCATTAGACCAGCCTCGGATCCGCATTACGGCCGACCCAGCGTCGGGTTTTCGTCCCTGTAGATCCGCTTTTCAGTGGCATGTCTGAAGCAGCGGACACGATGACGAAACAAGCTCATCTGAGAATCCTAACCCGCTTATCGGCATTCAAAAATTCTTAGGATACGGCCGGCGCTGGGTATGGCTCAACCCCGGCGCATGGGGATGCAAACCGAAAGAGCCCAGTTAACCCAAAGCGCCGAGGTTTTCGCCCTGCCATTTTGGGTACCGTTCAGGCGTCAGGTCTGCCTACGCATTTATATTATCGTTCGTGTCCTATCATCACAGTCGCGCTGCGATGAGATTTCTGAGTTTGAGCATCCCGCGGCGGATCCGAGCCTTCACTGTTCCGAGCGGTTGGCTTAGTTCTTCAGCAATTTCGTTTTGAGTCAGACCGGCGAAAAAGGTGAGCTCGATTGCCTGACGCTGTTCCTTCGAGAGCTGAAGTACTGCGGAACGGACGATTCGGCTCTTCTCCAGAGCCTCCACCTCGTCCGCGGAATCTCGCGAAAGAGCTTGAGCAGTCGCTTTCGATTCTCTTTCTACCTGGTCTTGGAGACGAAATCGGCGCTGAGAAGATCGCAACCGATCAATTGCCTTATTCCGGGTTAGGGTCATAGCCCAAGTGAGCGGTTTGCCGCGGGAAGGGCTGTAGAGTTTCGCTTTATCCCAGATTTGGATAAAGACATCCTGTAAGACATCTTCCGCGTCTCTTTGATCGTTCAGGATTTGGAGTGCCGCCGAAAAAAGAACGCCAGAAAAACGGCCGTAAAGATCCTCGAAACTATCAGGGTCGCCTGCCCCGATTTGTCGGAGCAACTCAGTCTCAAGTCCTTGATCTATCTGACCGTCGGTTGACATCCTGTCACCAGCTATAATCCCAGTCCTTTTTAGAACGGTAGAGAGATACCCGAAAAAGGCAATGAAAGAGTCTCTCGGAGAATGGTGAGGCTGCTTTGCCTCTCGTACTCTGGCAATCGTGCGGATCTTTTTCGGTAGCGGCGACTGTCCGGCCAGGCTGGAGCGTTTGACAGTCCTAGCAGATTGCACGGAGCAATTAATCGAGCCTGACCAGAAAGAGCAGTCGCCACGGTGTGGCTCCTGCTGATGTGGGAATTATCTGCAGATTGTGGTAGTGGCCTTATCTTGCTCGTGATATTGCGGGGCAGCACGGTGGCGACTGCTCTTTCCGGTCAGGCTCATTGAGTTGCTTCGTTCCAGCGCTTGACAAGGATCAAACCAGGAGTGTAACGGGACAGTCGCCGCTACCGAAAAAAGATCCGCACGATTGTAGCAACTGCCTCCAAGGTCAAAGAGCCAACCCCCATGACATCTTGATGGGCGACGTTCGTGCCTAATTGTCCGGCTTAAAAGTATCGTCAAGGTGCCACCGCTGGCGGAGTTTTTGCCAGAGCGTCGGCCATGACCTCCAAAGTCCGATCGATATCCGTCTCGGTATGGGCCAAGCAAAGAAAACCAGCCTCAAATTGAGAGGGTGCGAAATGAATCCCTTGACTATGACAGAAATGGAAAAACGATTTGAATGCTTCCAAATCGGATCTTTGAGCATCAGCAAGATTCTCAACCGGTCCTGCGTTAAAATAGAGGCAAAACATTGACCCGATGCGATGGAAGGTGAAATTGGTTTCTTGGAGGATTTTACGCACACCGCGTTCAAAGTAGGAGCCGAGTCGTTCCAAGCGACGATAGCCATCATCTTCTTCAAGTTGCCGCAATTGAGCCAGACCGGCTGCCAAGGCGAGCGGGTTTCCTGATAGTGTTCCTGCTTGATACACTGGACCGTCCGGCGACAAGCGATCCATCACGTCAGCTCTTCCGCCGAAGGCGCCAACTGGTAAACCTCCCCCGATCACCTTTCCCATTGCGGTCAAATCAGGTCGGACATCGCAAAGCTCTTGATATCCGCCGCGAGCAAGCCGGAATCCGGTCATTACCTCATCGAAAATCAAGAGCGCTCCGGACTGGGAACAGCTGTCGCGAAGCAGTTCTAAGAAGCCCGGTTTAGGCAAGTACAAGCCGGCATTCGCCGGCACCGGCTCCAGAATCACCGCGGCGATTTGCTCGCCGAATTGTTGGAAGCAGGTTCGAACTTCATCCGGTTCATTGAAAGAAAGCGTCAAGGTCAACGCCGCGATCTCTTCTGGAACTCCGGCACTATCCGGATAGCCATGAGTAAGCGCGCCGCTTCCGGCTTTCACCAGTAGTGAATCGACGTGACCGTGATAACATCCGGCGAATTTGACGATCAACTTGCGACCGGTAAAACCGCGAGCAAGCCGGATGCACGACATCGTCGCTTCCGTCCCACTATTCACCATTCGGACCTTCTCAACCGAGGGCACCCAGCGGCAGATCAGTTCGGCCATTTCTACCTCCGCCGGGTTTGGAATCCCGAAGCTGAGACCTTGCGCAGCGGCAGCTTGTACAGCTTGCACTACCTTGTCTGGAGCATGGCCTAAAATTGCCGGTCCCCAAGTTCCCACGTAATCGATGTATTCGTGTCCCTCGACATCCCAAATATGTGATCCCTTCGCCCGAGCGACAAAGAACGGCTCGCCACCCACGTTACGAAAAGCGCGCACCGGGGAATTGACTCCACCAGGGATGAAGCGTTTGGCCTGAGCGAACAATGCCGAATTTGTCATATCGGCTATAGGCTAGACATGGACGCGCGCTCTGACAATGGATCGGTTTTTGCGACTAGTGTGCCGTCTCACATATAATGACGACGTCACCATTATATGTGAGACGGCACACTAGCAGCGTGGGTAGACGTTTGGGGCTCCGGGGGAGGTTACGAGACCAACAATCCTCGCTTTTCGATGAACCCGACGACCTCCGCCAGACCTTTTTGAGCCTTGAGATCAGTCATTACAAACGGGCGTTCGCCTCGCATCTTCTGCGCGTCTGCCGCCATTACTTCGAGAGAAGCGCCAACATGAGGAGCCAGGTCGGTCTTGTTGATGAGGAGAAGGTCGGACCGAGTGATTCCTGGTCCTCCTTTTCGCGGGATTTTTTCGCCGCCAGCAACATCGATCACATAGATCGTGAGATCGGAAAGCTCCGGACTGAATGTCGCCGCGAGATTATCGCCTCCGGATTCGATGAAAACGATATCCGCATCCGGAAAGCGCTTCAGCATCCGGTCGATTGCTTCGAGGTTGATTGACGCATCTTCTCGAATGGCCGTGTGCGGGCACCCGCCAGTTTCCACTCCGAGAATTCGGTCGGCCGAGAGAGCACCAGCGATGGTGAGAAGGCGTTGGTCCTCCTTTGTATAAATGTCGTTCGTGATGACCACAATATCGTAACGATCCCGCATCGCCTTGCAGAGCATTTCTACCAGAGTGGTCTTGCCAGTCCCGACCGGACCGCCGACACCGATCCGCAATGGAGGAACCTTTTTCGTGCGCAAAGAATGCCGGGGATCGCGCCCAAGAGAAAAGTAACTATTCGCGTCCATTTGTGTCCATTCGTGGTTCTGAAAGTCTATGAACGAAACATGCGGAAGGCTTGGATCTCGTGACGGCTCGAGAAAATCCCCAGCATCGGAGCGAATGTCACAATCTCGTCTCGGCCGACACCAATCGCTTTCTCCACCACCTTGGGGATTTCCGGCCGAATTTGGTGAAGCAGACGTTGCCCACTTTCCTGGCCAAGGGGAACACCTCTTAGCGCCGCACTTACCTGGTTTTCAACCCAACTAAAACAGGTTGCAGCCAGAGTGGTCCCGATTGATAGGCCGTTGGCCACCGCGGCAAAAGCGAATGCCGTGGGAAACGCGACAGCGACCAGGCTGCTCAATTGCTGGCGGCTTAGTTCGTCCGCCCAATTTAGGGAAAGCGCGATACGAGCGAGCGACCAACCCATCTGCTCGGTCTCCTGACGGAGTTCTGCAGTTTCGCGGCTGGTCAAAAACCAGGCGTTTAGTTGCTGCATCTCTGCGAATTTCTGGCCGGTCCAAAAACGATACTGCCAGGCAACCGTGGCGGCCTCGCCTGGACCAACGATCTCCCGCAACCCAGCGAGAATCCATTCACCGACTTCGGTCTCACCGTGCACGACGTTCGCATCGACCGCTGCTTCAAACCCCTGGGAATAGCTGTAAGCGCCGATTGGCAAAGCGGGAGAGCTGAGATAAAGCGCGTTGATCAGTTGTTGCAAATCGATGCTGGTATCCATACGGGTCGCTAACGCGGAGGGCACATAGCCGGTCCGACATACTTGTCCGTTATATCATGCTCAATGTTCATGCTCCGGCGGGGCCGGGTCTTCGTGCCCCACGGATCGCGAAGACGCGATCCCTCCCGCTTCCCGGTTTCCTTCGTGCTCGTGGAAAACCTCCTGGGCCAGCCGGTAATCATCAGAAAATGATTCTTCGTGTCCGTGGCGATGTCCGCCTCCATAAGCGCCGCTCTCGGGATTGAAGGCTTCTTTCCTTTCCTCCACGCTGACTTCGAGCCGCTTTAACATATCCTTCAAAACCAGGTCGGCTTCGAGACGCAGAAAACCAGTTCCTATTTCGACCGGAATATGACGATTGCCGAGATGGTATGCGGCCCGAGCCAGCTTTTCGCCCTCTGATGCCGTTACGAATAGAATCGGTTCGGCCGCTGCGGCGATGCGGACTCGATCCCCTTCAGCTGATTCGAGAATGTCGCCATCTTTCAGGATCGTTCCGGGAGCTAATAGCAACCCAATCTCTTCACCATCATCCAGCCGCACGAGCTGCCGGGTTTTCCGCCGCAGATCGTAAGGCAAGGTCAATTTTGGCAATGAGGCCTCGTCCGATCTGGCCAAAACCTTCTCAAAGCGGCGCATGACAGACTCCCTCAAAAGAGAAAATAGCGTTGAGCCATAGGCAAAACCGCTGCGGGCTCACAGACCAAAAGTTCACCGTCCGCAAATACCTCGTAGGTCTCGGGATCTACCGTGATTTTGGGTTGCCAGGAATTATGGATCATGTCCGTCTTCCTGAGCTTCCGGATACCGCGTACCGGCACCAAGGTCTTCTCCAGTCCATACCGGGCCGCAATATTCGCTTCATAGGCAGACCCGGAGACGAAACTCAGGCAACTCCTCGCCAGGGCCTTGCCACGCGCCGCAAACATCTCCCGATAGTGCACCGGTTGTGGAGTCGGAATAGATGCGTTCGGATCTCCCATCAACGCGTGGGAGATCATTCCACCTTTCAGGATGAGTGCTGGTTTCACCCCAAAAAAGGCCGGCTGCCAAAGAACCAGGTCAGCCCATTTGCCTGCTTCCACCGATCCAACTTCATGGCTGATACCGTGAGTGATCGCAGGGTTGATGGTATATTTCGCAATGTAGCGTTTGACTCTGCTGTTATCATTTCGGGCCGAATCGCCGCTCAAGGATCCGCGTTGCGATTTCATTTTATGGGCGGTTTGCCAAGTGCGCAGGATCACTTCGCCAATCCGGCCCATCGCTTGCGAGTCGCTCGCCATCATCGAGATCGCTCCCAGATCGTGAAGGATATCTTCCGCGGCGATGGTTTCGCATCGAATTCGAGATTCGGCAAAAGCGATGTCCTCGGCGATCGCCGGATCGAGGTGATGACAAACCATAAGCATGTCGAGGTGCTCATCCAGTGTGTTCACCGTGTAGGGTCGGGTCGGATTAGTAGAGGAGGGCAGAACATTTGGCTCTCCACATACTTTGATGATGTCCGGGGCGTGCCCGCCACCGGCCCCTTCGGTATGGTAAGCGTGGATCGCGCGATTCTTAAATGCCGCGATGGAATCTTCGACGAAACCGGATTCGTTCAAGGTGTCGGTATGGAGCGCGACCTGGGTGTCGGTTTCTTCGGCCACCGTGAGACAACAATCGATCGTGGTCGGGGTAGTCCCCCAGTCTTCATGAAGCTTGAGACCAAGTGCGCCCGCCTGAATTTGTTCGCGGAGTGGTTCCGGGCGGCTGGCATTACCTTTACCCAAAAAGCCGAGATTAATGGGATAACCCTCCGCCGCCTGAAGCATTCGCTCGATGTGCCAGGGGCCCGGAGTGCAAGTCGTTGCGAAGCTGCCGGTAGCCGGCCCAGTTCCCCCGCCGATCATTGTGGTGATACCGGCCGAAATCGCTTCATCGATCTGTTGCGGACAAATAAAATGGATGTGCGAATCGATGCCTCCCGCTGTGGCAATCATGTTCTCCCCGGCAATCGCTTCGGTTCCAGGCCCGATCACGATGCTGACGCCAGGTTGGATGTCCGGGTTGCCCGCCTTGCCAATCCCAGCGATCCGTCCTGCCTTGATGCCGATGTCGGCTTTAATGATTCCAGAGTGATCGACAATGATTGCGTTGGTGATGACGGTATCGACCGCATCCTTCGTCTCGCGCTGTGATTGTCCCATTCCATCGCGAATCACCTTGCCACCACCAAATTTTACTTCTTCCCCGTAGACGGTCAGGTCCTTCTCGATCTCAATGAAAAGATCGGTATCAGCCAGTCTAACCCGGTCTCCAATCGTGGGACCGAACATCTCTGCATAAGTTTGCCGGGAAATTTTCACGCTAGAGCTTACCCATGATCAGGCCATTGAAGCCGTAGACAATCCTGTCTCCAGCCAGTTCTACCAACTCCACAGTCCGCTCCTGACCGGGCTCAAAGCGGATCGCGGTTCCCGCCGCGATGTTGAGCCGGCAGCCACGGGCCAGCGAACGTTCAAAGTGAAGCGCCCGATTGACTTCAAAAAAGTGGAAATGCGATCCGACCTGGATTGGGCGGTCGCCAGTGTTCGCAACCGTAATGGTTCGCTTGGGACGTCCGACATTGATCTCAATCTCGCCCGGTTCAAGGATTATTTCGCCTGGGATCATAGGTATTCAGACAATTGGATTATGGACTGTCACTAGTTTGGTGCCGTCCGGAAAAGTTGCTTCGATTTGAATCTCCGGAATCATTTCCGGGATGCCCTCCATTACTTGATCCCGGCGTAGGAGAGTGGTCCCAAACTCCATGAGCTCTGCCACGGTTTTACCGTCTCGCGCAGCTTCGAGCAATGCCGCTGAAATATAAGCAATTGCTTCGGGATGGTTCAATTTCAGACCGCGCCCGAGACGGCGTTCGGCGAGGAGCGCAGCGGTGAAGACCAGAAGCTTATCTTTTTCGCGGGGCGTCAGATTCATCGATTCGCGGTAACAGCAATTATCTGGCCAAGATGGTTACGTGGACCAAAGCCTCAGCGCTTGAGCGTTGCGACCCACCACCATAGGTCGAATCCGGGACCAGCAGTCAATCATCAATGATCTGACCGGTTCGATTTGCCGTCCGACCGCTCGAACCAAAAGAACGCCATCCGGCAAAAGGCTGATCCCGGCGCGGAGCTCGGAAGTAAATGGCAGTTCGGCAGCCAATGTCGCAATGACATCGGGCCGGCTTTTGCCGCCCACGCACCACAGCGTTCCAAAAATTGGGTAACGACCCAGACCTTGCGGTGCGCGTACCAATTCGGAGCCGGCCTGTAAGAGCGTTCGCTCGCTCCAAATCAGTGAGCCGTCATCCCGAGTAAATTCGGTAGCGGCACGCAGCACCCCGGTCTCCCAAGACTCCCCTGACGCAATCCGGCCAAGCATATTGATGTCCCAGCCGCAAGCGATGGCCTCCGCTGCCAGTTCGATTCGAAGAGTCGTTCGAGCGGACGCGCCGGCGAAATAGATATTCTCGTTCGGAAGCCATTCGAGAACTGCTCCGCGCTGCAGAACGATCGTAACCCGAAGCGTCGATCCCTCTTTGGCTTTGTACCACTTGGTCGCACCCGGTGTTGTAACGACCGAATGGGCGCCTTGCTCCAGCGTAAGATGGATGGAAAGATCGTCTCGGTCAGCGAGACCGCCAGGGGGATGGATCACGACTACGTGACATATTTCCGGGCCTTCTGGGTAGAGTGGTTTTTGAACGCGAAGAGGCCCAAGATGCCGGCGGCGGTAAAGGGTCGTTCGATTCTCTGCCTTGGTGAACCGCAGATCAAGTTCGCCCTGCCAGCGTTTCACTGCGCCAGCTTCGTTGGCATTTCCAATCATGTCTAGCGTGGCTAGGATCCTTGAAAAAAGGACGTTGCAAATGAGTCAAGGTTTAGGGCTTGCCTGTCACGGGAATCGGAAATTTCTGCTCTCAAGGATTCTCTAAGCGAGGCCGAGGAACTTCGTTCTCATTTTCTTGCAGCGCCTGAATTGCACCTCATCGGTCTGAGGCGCGGCCTCGCCAGAGACTAGCTCTCAATCTTTGTTGTCGGCTTCAGTTTGAGACGGGATTGGAGTTCCGATTTTAGAAAATCCAATTCGTTGCGGGTCGCCAACCAACCAATCAACGGCATCAGGAGCAGAATCCCGAGCACAATGTTCATCAGCAAAAGAGCGAGCTGCATGTCGAAACCTACGTGCGCGGGGTCAAAATTGATATTTACCGGGTAACTCAAGGCCGCGAAGACCCCCAAGAATGTAGCTATCGCCAAAAACAGAATCGCCCAACTGATTTTGATCGCCAGTGGAGCGCCCCCTTCAACCAGCACCTCGCTGCCGTTCTTTTTTGGGGAGACCGTACCGTGCATCGCTGGTTTAAACCAAAAAGCCGGGGTTAGAACAGTCCAGTACCAGGGGCCTTTCAGGCGTTTTTGGAAATGAAAGTCGTGGCCTTCTACTCGGCCGACTATCGGCCGTTCGCCCCGATAAAGAGAAGGTTTGTACGGATCAATTTCCTCCGGATCAACGAACTCGTGGAGGCGAGATACGATTTCGGACGGAGCAGAAGAGGAAAGAAATAGCTGGAACATTGATGTGGGTTGAGAGCAGAAGGATAAATAGCAAATAGCAGATAGCAAAGAGAACATCGATTGCGGAATGTGGATTGCGAATCGCGGAGTGTTAAATCCGCAATCTCCTCTACGGCCCTGGGCCAAACGGCCACGGATCCTCAAACCCGCCGGTATATCGGTCGTACTTCGCCGGACCAAAGCGCACATTGTTCGACTCTTTTTTGACCGGAGCCTCATCCGTACTCTTCTTTGTGTGAGCGCACCCGAGAAGCGAGACACTGCTAACCAGCAACAGGATTGAATGAACTCGGATCCATTTTGTGGACGATCTGAAGGTGAATCGCACAGACCGCATTCAAGCGAAGCTCAGCGAGACGAGCAAGTGACAATCTGTGGCCTTTCAGGCCGAATGACATCAGATCCGCGAATCAGTGCCCTTGACGCCAAGTTTGGCAGCTTAAGGATAACGAATGGAATGGATGCTGCCGCAATTGGCTATTGGTTTGGGGGCGCTGCTGGCCGGTGGTTACCTTCTGTGCCGGTATTTGAACTATCATCCAAAATCGGTGGAACCAATGCCTGTTTTCAATGTCGGCACACCACCCCAGCTATCGGCCGGCCAAACCATCAAAGTCATTACCTACAATGTGCAGTTCTGTGCGGGTGTAGGTTACCACTTCTTCCATGACGGTGGCCCCGATACGATCGTAGCTCCCCGTGACGTCCGAGCTACCCTTGAGAGAATCGCCGAGTTCTTGAGCGCGGAAGATCCGGACTTCGTGCTTCTGCAGGAGGTCGACCACCTTGCGCGCCGTACCGGTTATCTGGATGAAACCCGACTGCTGCAAGAGGCGCTTCCGGTCGAGCTGCGCAGTTGCACGGCCGCGGATTATTGGCGCTCGAAATTCGTTCCTCACCCCAGAGTCATGGGACCGGCCGGTACGCAGCTCGTCGTTTTTTCACGTTATCGACTTGGTCAAGCACACCGCTATCAATTGCCGCTGCGCAGTGGCAATCCGATCGAACAAGACTTTTACTTGAAGCGGGCGATCCTTAAAGTCGAAGTACCGTTTGCGGGCGGCGGCCGCTTTGTGATTCTAAATACACACCTGGAAGCATTTGGTCGCGGAACGAACATCATGGAGCGACAAGTTGGCAAAGTGTTGGCGGAATTGGATTCGTTAGATCGCGAAAATTTACCTTGGATTATCGGCGGGGACTTTAACTTATTGCCCCCCGGTCAGCGCGTTCGGCTAGCACCCGAAGAACGAGGGAACCACACCGATCCATCAGCGATGATCCCAATGTTTGAGCGCTATCGCGGTATCCCGACGGTAAGCGACGCGATTGGAACAAATATGCGAGAATATTTTACGTTTTCACAGAAAAACCCCGGGCAGGGAAGGGCGTCAGTACGAACGCTCGATTACTTGTTTCCCGCATCCAACGTGCAAGTTGTGCGCTACGAAGTCCGGCAGAAAGCCACGCGGGAGCTGTCTGACCACTATCCGCTAGTTGCAGAGTTCAAGCTGCCCGGCTGACCGGGTAACAATTGGGTGCCAGAGCGAGGCAATAATCGTTGGAGTTTGGGTGATGTCCGACTCGTTTCTTCCTTGTCTGCTATTTGCTATTTGCTATTTGCTATTCTCATCTAGAGATACCGAAGCCAGGGGAATTCATGTGAGCGTTTGTACCGGCCGTAGGCCAGGCAAGCCGGATAAAGCACTGCAATTACGAGTACCCAAAGTAAACCAACCCAGGCCAAGGATAAGCCGTAGTTCTGAGGATGCCCAGGGAGCGTTTCAGACCAGAATATACCGGGTCCTCGGTAGAGCCATTCTGCGTGTCCAAAACGGATAAAAGCAAGGAGAACGGCCAACAAATGAATGAGGACGATGTGCATCAGATAAAAGAAGAGAGGTACTTGCCCTAAGTTCACCAAAAAGCGCGTTATGAAACTCGGAGAGAAATCTACGACCGCCAAGCAGCCGAACATGATACCGAGCGTCATCAGTAAGAAATCAATCGACGGTGGATACTTCTCCAGGTTGACGAACGAAAGAGGGGTGAACAGCGTTGGCGACTGAGGCGCCCACCGGTTCGGATCGCCCCAATTCGAGGCGCGAAGAAAAAGAAACGCAATCAACAGAACGATTCCGATTAGCCCGAACGTTGGTCGAAGTTCAATGATCCGTTTTTGCGCAAGAGAAACCAATTTCGCGATCCCGTAGCCAAATGCCATCACCCCGAACCAAGGCAAGACCGGGTAAGAGACGTAGAAATGCCAGTTGGCAGACTTCAGATCATCGGAATGGAGTAGCATCGTCCACCACCAGCCATTTCCGAGAAGGCTTGCGAGTATCGGGTGTCCAATCATGAGCGCCAGCCCAAGCAGGAAAATCGCGATCGAAGGCATCCTGATTGCGAGCACCAGCGCGAGAAACACCATGGCCCAGCCGGTGCCCCACAAGATTCCGGCATTCATATAATGGTAGTCGAAATTAAAATACCAACCGAAGCAGCGAAGAATCGTTTGCTCTAGCACAGCCATCCAGAGACCGCGGGTGGCGAGACCCACCAGGAACGATCTATCGATCGGCCGGCCATGAGCGGCCAATGCGATACTCATGCCAGCGAGGCAGACGAACGTTGGTGCGCAGAAATGAGTAAGCCAACGCGCTAAGAAAAGTGCGAAATTGGTGTGCGCCAAATCGAGAGCATCGATGGAGTGATCTCCAAAATAATCTCGAGTGTGATCGAGGGCCATGAGCACGATCGCTAAACCGCGTAATGCGTCGATTTCCGGGAGCCGTTCGCTCTTAACCATCGGGCGCGATATTGCCGATCGAAGAATCCAGAAGCAACGTTTTCGGCGGGCCAGCTCCTGACTCCTGTCTTCCGTTTCAGAATCTTTCCGCGGTTTCGTTTTGACCGAGTAACAGCCTCCTGATAGCTCTTCCTCCGACAAATCCCCGATTTATTAAGATGAAGGTCATTGTTGCAACCAGTGCACTGTTAGTGTCTGCGGCCGGCGTTTGGGCAAATTCCTGCGATGACCTCAACAAACTTTTTGATGATGGGTTTCCAAAGGTGGCGGTCCAGATCGACAAAGCGAGCCAATCCACCAGCGCTAAAGATCTCGCTGGCGCCCTAAACCAAGTCGCAGACACCTTAGGTGCCTACCGCCAGAAATTCACTTCCATCGTCGCCGACTCTCAGAAGAAATCGAACAGCAGCGGTTCTGGTCTGGACGATTGTATGAGTGCCATCCACCGCTTCCATGTTTTTCTGAAGCAGCTGCAAGCCGGAGTTGATGAGTTAAAAGCGACCTTTCCGAAATTCGTCTCCGATCCGGACGTCACTGCCGCGTTTAACCGAATTCAGGACTCCACCCGAAACCAGACGCCGTCTCCATCTCCCAGCCCAAGCCATTGATTGGCAACGGCATGGTCTGTGGGAGTTGATTTGACGGCCGAATAAGACCTATAGGTCTCACGTGGCTTATGAGTCCCATTCAAAGCAAGGTTTCGGGGAATCATCACCAAACCGTGCATTCTTGTTCGCGAGCTGCTATCTTGGTTTGGTCCTTTCGTTAAATTTAGTCTCACAAGTGATCGCAAAAGCGTTTTGCCAGCAGGCGCTGAATATTCATCTTTGATTTTATGAAAGGATCGGCCTCTGCCCGCGCAACCAATGTTCCGGAGACATACTGGTCCGTTGGCGATTCAGATCTCACGGTTGATCACTTGCAGCAGATCCTCGCCAGCAATCGATCGATACGTTTATCAAGTGCGGCTCACGATCGAATCGTCGATTCGCGGAAAATCGTCGAGCAGTTGGCGGAAGGAGCTGGAGCCCTTTATGGAATTAATACCGGTTTCGGTGTTTTAGCGCATCAACGCATCCCGCGGTCCGATCTGGAGCAGTTGCAAGAGAATTTGATTCTGAGCCACGCCGTGGGGGTCGGTGACGAAGTGCCGTCAGAGATCGTACGCCTCATGTTGCTGCTAAAAGCACAGGGACTCGCTCTCGGGTATTCTGGCACCCGCGTTGAACTCATCGATTACCTGATCCGGTTCTTTAATGAAGGGTTTATACCGATCATTTTCACCCAGGGTTCGTTGGGAGCTTCTGGCGATCTTGCTCCGCTGGCCCATCTGACATTGCCAGCGCTCGGCTTTGGTGAGGTAGATTTCAAAGGTTCCCGCGTTCCGGCAAAAGTCGCGCTGCAAAGACTAGGACTTGAACCTTTGCGACTGAAAGCGAAGGAGGGACTGGCTCTGATTAATGGAACGCAATTCATGAGCGCGTACGCGGTCCATTGCTTGATTCGGATCCAGTTGTTGTTAGCAACGGCGGACCTTGCTGCCGCAATGACGCTGGAGTCGGTTCGCGGAAGCGCTGCCCCGTTTAACGTACGAATCCATGAAGCGCGGCCGCATCCTGGCCAGATCAGGACTGCTCAAATTATGAGGCAGTTGCTAATTGGATCGGAAATCTTGCCTTCGCATCTCGACTGCCCGAAGGTGCAGGATCCTTATTCGATTCGGTGCGTACCGCAGGTGCACGGAGCTGCCAGAGACGCTTACGCGCACGGGCAGCGGGTGGTCGAAATCGAAATCAATTCCGCGACGGATAATCCGCTCGTTTTTCGTGAGGGCGACATTCTCAGTGGGGGGAATTTTCATGGCGAACCTTTAGCCCTGATTCTGGATTACTTGGCTATCGCGGTGGCAGAGATTGCGTCGATCTCCGAGCGCCGGCTCTACCTAATGCTCGGAGGAGACACGCTGGGTGAACTAAAGCTGCCTCGTCTCCTCATGAAAGATACCGGCTTGAATTCCGGATTCATGTTGCCCCAGTACACGGCTGCGGCGCTAACTTCAGAAAACAAAATTCTCGCCCATCCTGCTTCGGTTGATTCCATTCCAAGCTCTCTTGGTCAAGAGGACCACGTTTCGATGGGCGCAACTAGTGCGACCAAGCTCTTGGAGATAGTGAAAAACACGGAAACTGTTCTGGCCATCGAATTGATGAGTGCTGCCCAAGCGCTGGATTTCATTCATCCGCTCAAAGCTGGCAAAGGAGTTGAAGCGGCGCATGCCGAACTCCGCAAATCGATTTCGTTCGCAGAATCGGATCGCCTTTTCCACGACGACATTCAATGTGCTCTGCGACTCGTTCGCAGCGGCGTGTTGGTTCACGCGGCAGAGCAGAGTGTCGGAACCTTCGCCAGTTAATGGGCCGACGATGAAGACTGATGTGCCAATGATTCGATCTCCACGAGGTCAGACAATTTCCTGTCGCGGATGGCAGCAGGAAGCAGCGTTGCGCTGTCTCATGAATAACTTAGATCCCGAAGTGGCCGAAAAGCCGGAGGAACTCATCGTCTATGGAGGTCGAGGGAAAGCGGCTCGTTCGTGGGAAGCGTTTCATTTGATCACGCGGGAACTTCGAGGCTTGGAGAATGACCAAACTTTGCTGGTGCAGTCCGGAAAGCCGGTGGCGGTTTTCGAAACTCACCAGGAAGCGCCTCGTGTACTAATCGCCAATTCGAACCTGGTGGGAGCCTGGTCTGATTGGGCGACTTTCGATAAACTCGAGCAAGCTGGTTTAACGATGTATGGGCAGATGACGGCCGGCAGTTGGATCTATATCGGATCGCAGGGCATCGTTCAGGGAACCTTCGAGACCTTCGCTTCGGTCGCCGATCGCCATTTCTCCGGTGATCTGAGTGGACGACTGGTACTCACCAGCGGTCTGGGGGGTATGGGAGGTGCCCAACCTTTGGCCATTACCTTAAATGGGGCGGTGGCTCTCTGTATCGAGGTCGATCCCGATCGCATCGCTCGCCGAGTACAGACTGGGTATTGCGATCGGATGACGCGCAGTTTCGAGGAAGCGCTCACCTGGTGCGAGGAAGCGGTGCGTTCGCGTTTCCCGCTTTCGGTAGGACTGGTTGGGAATTCTGCTGAGTTCGTACCGCAGATCGCAGCCAGCGATCTGCGGGTCGATGTCGTTACCGACCAGACAAGTGCGCATGATCCGTTAGTTGGCTATATCCCTCTCGGGTTGACATTGGAGGAGGCTGCTGACCTGCGGAAACGACGGCCGGCAGAATATCTCGAACGGGCGAGCCAGTCGATGGCCAGACATGTTGAAGCAATGCTGCGATTGAAGCGCCGCGGCGCCGTGGCATTTGACTATGGCAACAATATCCGAAAACGCGCGTTTGACGCCGGAATACAGGATGCCTTTGAAATTCCGGGATTTGTCCCGGAATACATTCGGCCGCTGTTTTGCCAGGGCAAAGGTCCGTTCCGATGGATTGCGCTGTCCGGCAATCCTGAAGATATTCGAAAAACAGATGATCTTGCTTTGCGTCTGTTTCCCAAAGATCAAACCTTGAGTCGCTGGTTCCGACTGGCGCAAAAGAGAATTCAATTTCAAGGACTACCGGCGAGGATTTGCTGGCTCGGGCAAGGTGATCGCGCCGAAATGGGAGTGCAGATTAATCACCTAGTGAGAAACGGCGAACTGGATGCGCCGATCGCTATTGGACGCGACCACCTTGATACGGGATCGGTCGCATCGCCATTCCGCGAGACGGAAGCAATGAAGGATGGATCGGATGCGATCGCGGATTGGCCGATCTTAAACGCTTTGTTGAATACCGCGAGCGGGGCTAGCTGGGTCTCGGTTCATCACGGAGGCGGAGTTGGAATCGGATATTCGTTACATGCCGGTCAGGTGAGCGTGGCTGACGGTTCAGACCTGGCAGAACGCAGGCTTCGACGTGTCCTTACCAATGATCCTGGAATTGGAGTCGCGCGTCACGCCGATGCCGGATACGAGGATGCTGTGAAAACCGCTCGTGAACATGAGATTCGAATTCCTGGATTAGAGCTGCAGTAGTGTACCGTCTCGCATATAATGACGATGTCGCTGCGTTCGAAAATGCTAACCCAGCACTGAAGTGCTGGACTACTTTCATCGCGTCCGAGACGGTGCACTAGCATGAGCAAGAGTCAGCAGCAGTTCGTAGTAGCCAATTGTGGGCAGTTGCTAACGTTGGCTGGATCGCCTTCGGTTCGACGCGGCGCAGGCATGCGGGAATTAGGCATTCTGCATAGTGCCGCGATGTTGGTCCGCGACGGGAAAGTTGCGTTGACCGGCCCGTGGAAGGAGATCAAAGCCGCCGCCGGAGAGCTGGGTGACGAAATCGATGCAGCCGGCCGGTTGGTTACGCCGGGTTTCGTGGATGCGCATACGCATTCGGTTTTTGCCGGGAATCGAGTAGAGGAATTTGAGCGCCGCGCCGGCGGCGAGTCGTATCAATCGATCGCAGCCAGTGGTGGTGGAATCCTGTCTACCGTACGCCAGACCAGGGCAGCTTCGGAAGATGAATTGGAAGAGAGCGCGCGCAATCGACTCCACTGGGCGATCCGGAACGGAACGACCACCATTGAAATCAAATCGGGCTACGGGCTTTCGCTGATCGACGAGGTAAAGATTCTTAAAGTAGCGCGGCGTCTCAACGATATGATCCGTGTTGTGCCGACATTCCTGGGCGCGCACGAGATTCCGGAAGAGTTCCGCGCGAATCGTTCCGGTTATATCGATCTGATCATCAATGAGATGTTGCCAGCCGTCCATCGCGACCAACTGGCGGAGTACGTGGATGTGTTTTGTGAATCGCATGTGTTTAGCCTGGCCGAGACAGCTCAGATCGTTCGCGCAGCCCGGGCTCTTGGCCTGCCGGCGCGATTGCATGTTGATCAGTTGAAAGATTCCGGAGGTGCGGCGCTGGCTGCTTCCCTCGGCGCTGCTACTGCCGATCATCTCGAATGCACCAATAGCGCCGGAATCCAAGCGTTAAAGCAGGCAAATGTTCAACCGGTGCTCCTTCCTGGTTCAGTGTATGCGCTTGGTTCCCATCATTATGCTCCAGCCCGAGAGATGATCGATGCAGGACTTCCGGTGGTGCTCGCCTCGGATTTCAATCCGGGATCTTCTCCCACCCCTTCGATTCCGATGATTGTTTCACTGGCCGTCACGCAAATGAAATTGAGTGTGGCGGAGGCAGTCACCGCGGTCACCGTCAACGCTGCTTACAGTCTGTCACGCGGTCATTTGTTTGGATCATTGGAGCGCGGGAAAGTGGCGGATTTCGTCATCCACGAGTTCAATGATTACCGCGAGCTTGGTTACTATTTCGCAGTCGAGCCGGCGGAACAGGTTTTCATGGGAGGCCGCCGTGTCCATGCCCGCTGAGCGAGGCTGGTGGCCCGATTATCTTTATTGGAATGGCGAGATCGTTTCGCAGTGCGCTTTCTTTTGTGATGAGCGAGGAGTTATCTCGCGATTTTCTAGTGAACAATCTGACCTAACGAAGGCAGATCGATTAAAGCGTCGCCTCGTCATCCCCGGCTTGGTTAACGGTCATTCTCACACCTTCCAACGAGCAATCCGTGGACGGACTGAGTTTCGCGCGGCGGCTGAACCGGACACGTTCTGGACTTGGCGCGAAAAGATGTATTCTGCCGCATCAAGACTGGAGCCACAAGAGATCTACGAAACCGCCCGCATGGCTTTTCTCGATATGGTCCTTTCCGGGATT
>JBEEIB010000556.1:0-4810 GCA_041167675.1 Verrucomicrobiota bacterium | reverse complement strand
GAGAGCGAGCACAACAGCAAAATGCTTGGGGAAAACGCGCGAATTGTCTGGGTATCAGAAAGAACCTTTTTATGTCGAATGCATATGACGCGATCATAGTGGGAACGGGACAAGCCGGACCGTCTCTGGCGGGGCGTTTGAGTGAGGCCGGGATGAAGGTTGCTATCGTTGAGCGCAAACTATTCGGCGGCACGTGTGTTAATACGGGATGCACACCCACTAAAACCATGGTTGCAAGCGCCTACGCGGCCCATTTGGCGCGTCGGGCTGCCGACTTTGGTGTCGTGATCAATGGACAGTTGGGAGTGGACATGAAGAAAGTGAAGGCCAGGAAAGATGCCGTGGCGGGCCAATCGCAGAAAGGTGTCGAGTCGTGGCTAAAGCAGTTGCAGAACTGTACGGTTTACCAAGGCCACGCCCGTTTCACATCTCCCACCGAGATAAGCGTAGGGACAACGCTGCTAACGGCGACCCACATATTCATCAATGTTGGGGGCCGCGCTCAAACGCCTCCAATGCCCGGGCTTGATCAGGTCAAATACCTCACCAATAGCTCGATGATGGCCGTCGATTTTCTTCCTCGGCATTTGGTGGTCATAGGCGGCAGCTACGTGGGCCTTGAGTTTGGCCAAATGTATCGGCGCTTTGGCAGTGAAGTCACAATCGTCGAAATGGGGCCGCGTCTAATCCAGCGCGAAGATGAAGATGTCTCGACCACAGTGAGAGAGATACTGGAGCGCGAAGGTATTAACGTGCGCCTTAACGCAAAGTGCCTGACCGTAAGGAAAGAGGGGGAGGAGCTGGCAGTGACGCTTGACTGCTCAAACGGCAGTCCCGAGGTTAGCGGCTCCCATCTCTTGCTCGCAGTAGGACGTCGTCCCAATACCGATGACCTCGGACTCGATAAGGCCGGCGTTTCTGTCGATCAGCATGGTTACATCGAGGTCGATGATGAGCTGCGTACGAACGTGCCGGGCATCTGGGCCATGGGAGACTGTAACGGGAAGGGCGCCTTTACCCATACGGCCTACAATGACTATGAAATCGTCGCCTCGAATATTCTCGATAAGGATCCTCGGCGGGTGAGCGACCGGATCCCTGCCTATGCACTCTATATCGATCCGCCGCTGGGGAGAGCAGGGATGAGCGAGACGGAGGTCCGGAGCGCGGGTAAGCCCGCATTAGTTGGAAAACGGCCGATGACGAAAGTGAGTCGTGCGATCGAAAAAGGCGAGACTCAAGGTTTCATGAAGATAGTGATCGCCGCGGATACCAAGCAAATCTTGGGCGCCGCAATTTTGGGGACTGGTGGCGATGAGGTCGTTCACGCGATCCTTGATTTAATGTATGCCAAGGCGCCTTACACCGTGATGCAAAGGGCAGTGCACATTCACCCAACCGTTTCGGAACTTATCCCGACCATGCTCGGCGAACTGCGACCGCTTGCTAGTCTTTGAGCGAGAAATATATCAAAGCGGTTTCCTCTCTCCTCTCCTTTCTGTTTAGTGACTCTTTGCATGAATTACCCATTCATTTCTTTCGGCTGATGCTCAAACTTGCGGCGCAGCCAGAGGTTGCAAGTTCGCCGTCGCCGACTCCCGCTTTGCTATCTGCTATTTGCTATCTGCTTTTTCGTCGCGGTGCGGTGGCGCCATGAACTCTGGTCCGACCGGATCCGTGATCGTTTCCAGCAGAATCCGGTCGACTTCAGCATAGTCTTCGGCAGTCAATTTCCATCCGAATGCTTCGTGCACACCTTCTAGTTGTTTGGCTGACCTTGCTCCCCACAAGGCAGTCATTGTATCTCCACGATCCAAGATCCAGCGGATGGCAAAGCTGAGAATGCTCCGGTTGTGGCGTTTTTTGGCGTAGTCCGCGAGGCGCTCGACCGCTGCAAGATATTGGTGGATTCGCGGTGGTTGGAACTTCGGATCCCAGCTTCGTAGATCGCTCTCAGGAAATTTTCGGTCCGCGGTTACTTTCCCCGAGAGCAAGCCGCGGCAGATAGCGCCATAAGATAGGACGACCAAACCGTGCTCGAGCGAATACGGTAAAACATCCTTTTCAATCTCTCTCTCAAAAATGTTATAGGGCGGTTGGTTGGTATGCAGCGGAGCCACTCTGCGCCAACGATCCATCTGCTCGGGGGAGAAATTGCTCACGCCGAGTGCCAAGATTTTGCCCTGCTTTTGCAGAGCAAGCAATGCTTCAGCAGTTTCTTCAATCGGCACCAGTGAATCCGGCCAATGGACCTGGTAAATATCGATACGATCGGTCCGCAATCGACGGAGGGAATCTTCGATCTCTTTCTGAATCCGAGCAGGCGTAGAATTACGGAATACCTTCCCATCTTCCGTCCACTCCAGGCCGACTTTGGTTGCGAGAACCGTATGAGCTCTGCGGCCGCCTTCCGCCAATGCCTTGCCCACAATTTCCTCGGATCTCCCAAAACCATACACTGGTGCCGTGTCAATGAGATTGATACCCTGGTCGACTGCTTGCTGTATGGCGGCGACGGACTCGGCCTCCTCGGAGCCGCCCCAGAGCCAACCGCCGATCGCCCAAGTTCCCACTCCGATGCGAGAAACCGGTGTGGGAACGTTCGTACAACGAATCGTTTCTGTAACCATAAAATGGACTACTCGATTTTTGAAGGAGAGTCTAGGCCTACCACACATTACTTTGCCTCGATTTTCGTTCCTCAACCGAGCAACCAAAGTTTGGTCGGTTTCCTCTCTCACTGATCTCCCCTCGCCGTACGGCGGTTGGCGTTTACCGATTTGCCTACAACAGTAGGGCTAAAACCCGACTATGCGCGAGGCTTCCGCCGGCGTTTTGCTCAATGAGTGGTAGGCATCACGAATTGTGGAGTGGATGCCAGCTCTTCCGGCCAACGAGTCGTAACCGCCTTGAGGCGGGTATAGAAACGGACACCCTCCGGTCCGTGAATGTGATGATCGCCAAACAATGATCGCTTCCATCCGCCAAAAGAGTGAAAGGCCATCGGTACCGGAATTGGTACATTGATGCCGACCATCCCGATCTGGACCTGCTGGGTGAAGAGCCGGGCCGCCGCCCCACTACGAGTAAAGATCGCAACACCGTTCCCGTATTCATGTTGGTTGACCAACTCGATTGCCTCCCCGAGACTTTGTGTGCGGACCAGGGCGAGGACGGGGCCGAATATTTCTTCGCGATAGATCCGCATACTCGGGCGAACCCAATCAAAAAGGGAGCCACCCAGGAAAAATCCTTCCGGCGGAACGCCGGCGTCTCGACCATCTACAATTAGCTCGGCGCCTTCCTTCTGGCCAAGATCGAGATACGATCTAACCCGTTCCAAGTGGCTTCGGGTTACTAACGGCCCCATTTCGGAGTCTTTAGCGTCACCAGGACCAATGCGCAGCGCCCGAATTCTTGGGCGAAGCCGTTCAATCAAGGCTTCGGCGACTTTTTCTCCGACTGGGACTGCAACCGAAATTGCCATGCAACGCTCGCCAGCCGATCCAAAGGCGGACCCAATGAGCGCGTCAACTGCCTGATCCAAATCCGCATCGGGAAGAACAACCAAATGATTTTTGGCTCCCCCGAGTGCTTGCACCCGTTTTCCGCTGTCGGTGGCCTGGCGATAGATCGATTCGGCCACCGGGGTAGAACCAACGAAGCTGATCGCTGCGACTTGTGGATGACGGATCAGCTGGCTCACAACTTCTCCATCACCGTGAACAACGTTGAACACCCCGTCAGGTAAACCTGCCTCTTTGAGCAGCTCCGCCAAATGCACTGCCGTACTCGGGTCGCGCTCGCTCGGCTTGAGAACGAAGGTATTGCCGCAGGCCAGAGCAACTGGAAACATCCACATCGGAACCATGGCCGGGAAGTTAAATGGGGTGATTCCAACCACGGTTCCCAGAGGTTGACGAAAAGAAAAACTGTCTACGCCGGTTCCCACCTGGTCCGAATACTCGCCCTTGAGGAGCTGAGGGATGCCGCAGGCGAATTCCACGACTTCGAGGCCGCGCACTAACTCGCCGGTCGCATCCGGAATCGTTTTGCCATGTTCTGCCGAAATGATGCGGGCCAAGCGGTTCTGTTCTTGTTCAATCAGGTCTTTGAAACGGAAAAGAATCCGAGCACGGCGCAGCGGCGGGGTGGCACTCCAAGACGGGAACTGCGCGTTGGCTGCGCTTACGGCGGCGTCCACTTCCTCTTTCGAAGCAAAAGGAACGAATCGCGCAACCTGGCCAGTCACCGGGTTATAAACTGGTGCTCTTCGGTCTCCTTGCCTGGCAATCGCTTTTCCGCCGATCCAATGCGGAACAATGGCGCCTTCGAGGGTTAGAATTTCGCTAGCCAAAAGGGGGGCAACCGAAGAGCTCATAAGTAGAAATCGACCTAATATAATAGAGATCGTTTACTTGGACCTGGCAAAGTTGATTTACAACCGCGAAGAAGGTCTTGAACAGAAGTCGCGAAGGTAACGAATGCGGGTTTCGGGTCCATTTACTCAGTGGGTCTGCCGGAAAAAACCACGCAAAGTTGATTTTACAACCGCGAATGGACGCGAATGCACACGAATGACTTCGCTCTTATTCGCGTCGATTCGCGTCCATTCGTGGTTGTTTCATTAAGTGCTGCGAACAAAGTCTTGAACAAAAGGTGCGAAGGTGACCAATGCGAGTCCGGCTCCCATTTATTCGGCTCGTTTGCCTCAAGAACCACGCAAAGTTGATTTTACAACCGCGAATAGACACGAATGCACACGAATGACTTCGCTCTTATTCGTGTCAATTCGCGTCCATTCGTGGTT
>JBEEIB010000555.1:0-53205 GCA_041167675.1 Verrucomicrobiota bacterium | reverse complement strand
CGCGTAACCCCAAACTTCTTACCCACTTCTTCGAGGGTCTTCGGTTTGCCACCGTCCAATCCGAACCGTTGGAAAATGATCTTCCGTTCACGGTCATCCAGAACCTCAAGCAACTCACTGACCTCGTCCCGCGGCAGTCAGCCTAAAGAGCATGGAGACTGGTGAGATAAGTTCTTTGGGAGTGAAATGCGTTTTTATCGCGATCGGGCATACGCCCAATACCACCCCGTTTCGGGACAAGCTCGAGATGGATGCAAACGGCTATCTTATCCATCAGCATGGCTCTCAGACCAATGTCCCTGGCGTTTTCGCAGCGGGCGATGTGGTCGATCCACATTACCGCCAGGCGGTTACCGCTGCGGGGCAAGGTTGCATGGCGGCAATGGACGCCGAGCGCTACCTTACCCATCAGGAAGGAGATTAGTGCGCCCGATCCTGCGAGTCGGCCTTTCGATTTCTGATTCGCAAAGATAAGCCTCCGGTAACCGATGAAGATCTGCGATCTCACGCAATTTTATTCGCCTTTTAGCGGCGGCGTGAAGCGTTACCTGGAAGAGAAAAGGCGTTATGCAGTAACTGCTGGACACGAACACATTTTAATCGTCCCGGGCAAGCGCACCGAACGCATCGATGAGGAAAAGGCGCGAACCTACTTCATAGAAGCACCGCTCGTTTCAAAAACCTCCCGATACCGCGCACTCTTGAATCTTCGTGCAGTTGAAAACCTGCTGGAGCAAGAACAACCCGATATCATCGAATCGAGTGATCCATACCAGCTGGCATGGAAGGCGATTGCATCCGGGGAAAATCTGAGGATCCCGGTGGTAGGCTTTTATCATTCTCATTTTCCCGAAGCATACCTCCGAACCACTTCAAAGTTCTTCGGCAAAACCGCGACCTTTATCGCTATGGAAACCGCGCGGGTCTACATTCGATCACTCTACAACCATTTTCGCCGCACCTTCGTTTCTTCCGCTGGATTAGCTCAAGTTCTGCGAGAATGGGGCGTCGATAATGTTGTGCTAAATGAGCTCGGTGTCGACACTGAGGTTTTTCACCGAGGAACGGACAAGTTGGCTACGCGAGGCCAACTGCAGATTCCGAGCAATCGTTTGCTACTTCTTTATGTCGGCCGGTTAGCTTCAGAGAAAAACGTCAAAACACTGTTTCAAGCATTTGAAAACCTGCATCAGCGTAATCCGGGCCGTTTTCATCTGTTAGTGGTCGGCGATGGACCTCAGAGGGACTATTTGCATGAGCTTCAGAAAGCAACCGAGTCAGTCAGTTGGCAGCGATACTGCTCCGATAAATTGTCGTTGGCGAAGATCTATCGCACTGCCGATCTCTTTGTGCACCCTGGCGTCCAGGAAACCTTTGGCCTCGTCGCTTTGGAGAGCCAAGCGTGCGGAACTCCGGTCGCGGGAATTCGAGGAAGCTACATGGATCGAATTATTCTCTCAGATCAGACACATTGGGCGTGCGAGAATTCTCCTGAGTCGCTCACCGCTGCTATTCTCGAAATGAGCTCTATCGACCTTGAAGCAATCGGAAACAAGGCGAGCAAGCAGGTTGCAGCACGCTATTCTTGGCGAAAGGTTTTCGGCCAAATGTTCGACGTTTACAAAGAGCTAAAAAGTTGATGGATGCCACGTAGCGGAGGCGTTTGGCGTTCGGCGTATCAGTCCCGGAGCGAAACTCCGCTCAGAAGATTACGGTGAATATCAAACCATTCACGGTCCGCCGCTACACGCGGAACGATCGCGATGCAGTACGCCGCATTTGCTGCGAGACCGGCTTTCTCGGTCAACCGATCGATCCGGTTTTCGAAGACCGAGACCTGTTCGCCGATTTTTTTACCGATTACTATCTCGGATGTGAACCGGATGCAGCCTTTGTTGTAACGATCGACAATGCAGTGGTCGGATTTCTCCTGGGTTGCCGATATGCTCTGCGGCACCAACTGTTCAGTGTAGCCCAAAGCCTTCTGCTCGCCGCCAAGGTTTTACTGCGATACCGGCAATACAAGCCTGAGAGCAAGCGTTACCTGCGGTGGATCCTTCGGAATGCATGGCGGGAGGTTCCCCCAGCTCCGAGACGAATCGGACATTTCCATGTCAATTTCCTACCTCAAGTAAAGAGCATCGCGGCTTTTCGAGAGATGCTAGAAACGTTCTTACGGTTTCTGGCGGACCAGAACGTGACTCAAATCAGTGCACAAATGGTCACTTACGATGATCGACGCGGACTCGCGCTACTTGAACGCTACGGCTTCCGCGTTCTGAATCGTTCGGAGATCACGAAATTTAGGGAATTCACGGACCGAAAGGTCTACCTCTCGACGATCCTTAGAGATTTGGATCCGGCCGAAGATCGAATCGTTCGTCCCATTTGGAAACCCGAGGGATGACCGCTTCCTGAGTTCCCGGCACTCCGGCGTTTCAGAGGCTGTACCTGACGATGCAGGCCAAGGTCCGGACTCCATCTTTCCAGCCAATTTTTTTTCCCGCCGAATAGGCACGGGCCGCGTAAGCGATCGGCACTTCACGTAGGCGAACTCGCATCTTGGCTATTTTGGCGGTGACCTCTGGTTCGATTCCGAAGCCTTTTTCTTCAATCGATATTTTTTTAAGCAGATTGCTTTGGAACATCTTATAGCAAGTCTCCATGTCTGTGAGCTGCAGCCCGGTAAACCGATTACAAAGCCAAGTTAGAACCCGGTTTGCCAAATATTGGCCAAAGTACGCCTCCTGAATATTTTTCGCTTGGGCATACCGAGAGCCGAAGACGACATCGACCTCATCCGAGATCAGCGGTGCGAGAAGTTTCTCGTATTCCGCCGGATTATATTCCAAATCGGCATCCTGTATGATGACGTAGCGGCATTGGATGGCGCTGATAGCGGTTCGCAAAGCTGCGCCTTTGCCGCGATTGGCTTCGTGGAAAAATGCTCGAATGCGCTGATCTTCTTTGGCTAATTCCGCCAACAGCTCGCGGCTCCCGTCGCTCGAGCCATCGTCGACAGCAATGAGCTCGCCTACGACGGGCTGAGCCAGAACAGCGGACACGATTGCTCTGAGGGTGTCGATCTCATTATAGATAGGCATCAAAACCGATAGGCAGGCATTGGCTGCCTGGACTGCAGGACGCTCGCTCGCTGAGTGGCTTTGCATAAGCACGTCACCTAGAGCAAGCCATGGCGGTAATTTCAAGCGAATCGGTCGAAAGGGAACTGAAAATCTGGCTGTGGATCGGCTTATCGGTCAGCGACAAAATGGCGCATGAATGCGCCACATTTTACGGCATGTGACGTAGTGGCGCTATCTAATGAGCCGGAAGGTTGATTGGAAACCATCTAACCTCCTCCACGTGAGACGATTATGTAATGCAATGACTGTGGCACAGCCTAAGCTCCTTAAGCTCCTGTAAAACGCAGTTTTTAAGAGAACGCCTATGAATATCCAACGCTTTCAACGTTATTCGCAGCCGGAGTTATCACGGGCTTTTGATCGCCTCGCAACGTTGCGCGAGGAGACGGATAGCTTGTTCGATACTCCATTTAGTCCCTTCTTCCGGACCTCAGGTTCATTCAGCACATGGTCTCCCGCTGTCGACGTCTACGAAGACAAAGATCAGTTCACAGTCATCGCTGAAGTACCGGGAATGAAAAAAGAGGCTCTCAACCTCACATTGCAAAACGGAGTGCTCACGATTTCCGGCGAGCGCGAGCGGGAAGAAAAAAAACCGGACCAAGGGTTTCGGTCGGAGCGATTTGTCGGCAGATTCCAACGAAGCATCACACTTCCAGCAAGCATCGATCCCAGCGGGGTCAAGGCTACTTATCAGGATGGCTTGCTAAAAGTGATGCTGCCAAAATCGGAAGAAGCGAAACCGAAACAGATTGAAGTCTCAGTAAGCTAAAATCGCGCAAACAATATCGCTTGGAGTCATTGAGCTTCAGGCACTGAAGGAAGAAACTATGAGTACCGCCCAGCAAGAAGATCTACAGCAGAAGGAGCAGCAGCAGTTAAGCACCGAGAGCCGGCCTCAATCGGCTGAGTCGAGACGATTCGCGACTCCACTCGTCGATATCGAATCCACGCAAGATGGATATGTGCTTTATGCGGAAATGCCAGGGGTGAGCAAGGACGGCATTGAAGTGACCGTAGAAAATGGTGACCTGCTTATCGTCGGTCACCGTCGGCCGCTTGAGGTGTCCGGAGAACCGATATATCGCGAATCTCGCCCCTACGATTTCCGGCGAGTCTACGAGCTCGATCCGTCGATCGATACCTCACGGATCTCAGCACGCATTGAAAATGGGCTATTGATCGTAAATCTGCCCAAAGCAGAAAAGGTCAAGCCTCGGCGCATCGAAGTCGAGTAAGAGGTTCGTATAGATCGCTCAAAATAGGCCCGCCCTGTTTTACCAGGGCGGGTTTTTTTCGGTAGAGATCGCGTTCTCAGCCAGAGATCGCAGCCTCAAAGGAACGTCATACGACCGGCAGGCGCCGGTCCCTACTGAAAAGCTTTGCTATTCGCTAAGTCTCTCCTACGCCTTGCTCGCGCTCTCCCAACATGCGATTGGAGCAAACGATGAAGGCGATCCGATTTCATTCCTACGGCGGACCAGAAGTACTTAAGCTAGAGGAAATCCCCATTCCGGAACCAGGAACGGGACAAGCTTTGGTGCGAGTCGTCACTGCTGGGGTCAATTTTATCGATGTCTATCAGCGAACCGGATTGTACAAGACCACGTTGCCCTTCACTGCTGGGGTGGAAGGAGCCGGGATCGTGGAAAAGACCGGGCCCGAGGTTGACATCAAGCCCGGCAGACGGGTCGCGTGGATCTTGCATCCAGGCGCATTTGCAGAGTTCGCTGTGGTGCCTGCCGCTCGTTTAGTGCCGGTGCCCGAAGGACTGGATTTTGACTCGGCGGCGGCCGCGCTGCTCCAAGGCATCACTGCCCAATATCTCTGTGAGACTACCTATCCGATTAAGCAGGGCGATCGAGCTTTGGTTCATGCGGGAGCGGGAGGCGTCGGGCTTCTCTTGATCCAAATCTTGAAGCACAAAGGAGCCACGGTGTTCACAACTGTTTCGACACCGGAAAAAGCCAAGCTCGCGCTCGAAGCAGGCGCAGACGCCACCATCCTCTATACGCAGGAAGATTTTGTAAGCGGGATGAAAGATCTCACGCAAGGACAAGGCGTGAATGTTGTTTATGACTCGGTCGGCTTGGCAACCTACCAGGGCGATTTCGAAGTGCTCAAACCATTGGGGATGCTGGTCTTGTTCGGGCAATCAAGTGGACGCGTTCCGCCAATCGATCCCTCGGTATTGGTGGAAAAGGGTTCGCTTTTTCTAACCCGCCCGTCTCTCGCTCATTACGCCGGAGATCGTCAAAGTTTGATCGAGAGATCCGGAAAAGTCTTCGGCTGGATTCGGGAGGGCTGGTTGCGTTTACGAATCGGGCATCGCTATCCGCTGGTTGATTCTGCCCAGGCCTATCGTGATCTTGAAAGCCGCAAGACGACGGGCAAAATTTTGATCATGGTGGCGGCTAAGTAGATGACGTTGGATCGAGGGTCGGAGTCATCCCAAACAGCCCACCCTCGATCAGGATTTGTTTGTCTTCTCTTATGCGCCCGATAATCTGATCGATCATGGCAGCGAAGAACTCCGAAGTAGAACCGGCTGATCCAGCCCACGCGGCACGCAAAAAGAATCTGGATCTCGCGCTCCAGCAGATCGCCAAGGACTACGGCGAAGGCGCAATTATGCGCTTGGGCGATGACAAAATCGTTGCGGTCGAAGTGATTCCTACCGGTAATATCCTCATCGATCGCGCGCTTGGGGTCGGCGGATTTCCGAGGGGTAGAGTAATCGAGATTTTTGGGCCAGAATCTTCCGGCAAAACCACATTAACACTCACCGTAATTGCGCAGGCGCAAAGGCGTGGGGGACTGGCTGGATTTATCGATGTCGAACACGCGCTTGATCCTCAATATGCTCGACGTTTGGGCGTTAACCTTGATGATCTCCTGGTTTCGCAGCCGAGTTCGGGAGAGGAAGCGCTCAGAATCTGCGAAACGTTGATTCGCTCCAACGCCCTGGATGTAATTGTAATCGACTCCGTTGCAGCCTTGGTGACTAAGGCTGAGCTGGAAGGTGAGATAGGTGACACAACCGTTGGCGCACAAGCTCGATTAATGAGCGCAGCATTACGTAAACTGACTGCTCTCATCTCGAAGGCACGGACCTGCTGCGTTTTTACGAATCAGATCAGGGAAAAGATCGGCGTCATGTTCGGTAATCCAGAAACGACACCGGGTGGAAAGGCGCTCAAGTTCTACTCGAGCGTGCGAGTCGACATCCGGAGGATCAGCGCAATCAAGCAGACCGATGGTACCGTGGTCGGCAATCGGACAAAGGTAAAGATAGTGAAGAACAAAGTCGCCCCGCCGTTCACGGAAGCCGAATTTGATATTATGTACAATGAGGGAATCTCCAACGTTGGGGCACTGCTCGACCTCGCTCTGGAAAAGAATATTCTCGAAAAGCGCGGATCATGGATTTCCTACAAGGGTCAGCAGTTGGCACAGGGACGGGATGCTGCGAAGGAGGTGCTCAAGCTAGATAGCAAGCTTTACGCGGAGCTCGAAGATACGGTAAAGGCAGCGCTCGATGAGGATGCGAAAAAGCGATAGGCAGAGCGGTGATCGTGCGTCGACGTAGGGAGGAGATCACAGGCTGTCCGCCAAGGCTTCGATATATTGTGCTCAACGGTTGATTCCTTCGAGACGGCGGCCCAGCGATCCGCGGCGCACAGCAATCCGATTGCCCCAATCTGGGATCTCCCTTTGAATCTGTGAAATCTGTGGCTTTCTATTCTGTGGTTGTTCGAAGATGAAGACCGACGAGATCCGGCAAACTTTCCTAGGCTTCTTCAAGGAGAAGAAGCACACCATTGTGCCTTCCTTCAGCCTGCTCCCGGACTCGCCAAACCTTTTGTTCACGAACGCCGGCATGAACCAGTTCGTGCCCTATTTCCTAGGACAGGAACAGGTTCCATATCGGCCACCCCGTGTCGCCGACACTCAAAAGTGTATCCGAGCGGGTGGGAAACATAACGATCTTGATGACGTCGGATTCGATACCTACCACCACACGTTTTTCGAGATGCTCGGTAACTGGAGCTTTGGTGATTACTTTAAGAAAGAAGCTATCGGGTGGGCCTGGGAGCTGCTGGTTGAACGATGGAAATTCCCGCCGTCGCGGCTTTACGCTACGGTCTATCGCCCTGGCCCAAAGGATCCGGCCGAATTCGATCAAGAGGCTTACGATCACTGGGCGGCTCTGTTTAGTGAGGCCAAGCTCGATCCGAAGGTTCACGTCATTTCCGGTGACCGAAAAGACAATTTTTGGATGATGGGAGAGACCGGTCCTTGCGGCCCTTGTTCAGAAATTCACGTTGACCTGACTCCGGAGGGGAATAGCGGCGGAAAGTTGGTCAATCAAGGAGACCCGCGCTGTATTGAGATCTGGAACCTGGTTTTCATCCAGTTCAATGCGAACCCGGACGGTACTTTCTCACTGCTGCCTGCTCGTCATGTCGATACTGGCATGGGTTTTGAACGCGTAGCCGGCGTGATCGAGTGCACGGAAGGGTTTAAGGATTTCAGTAGACCAGTTTCCAATTACGACAGTGGTGTGTTCCGACCGATCTTTGAAAAGCTTTCAGAGCTGAGCGGCAAAAGCTACCGGGGGACCTTGCCGGAGTCGCGCGCCAACCTTTCGGAGCAGGAGAAAATCGATGTCGCTTTTCGGGTGATATCGGACCATATCCGTACCCTCTGCTTTGCCATCGCTGACGGAATTATTCCAAGCAATACCGATCGCAATTATGTGATCCGCCGAATCTTGCGCCGCGGAGTGCTGTTTGGCCGCTATCTCGGTTTTGGTTCGACCGGATTTCTCAGTAAGCTTGTGCCTACCGTCGTCGCGAATTTTGGCAGCGTATTTCCCGAACTGCCAGCTCATGCAGAAGAGATCCGCGAAACTCTTGAAGCAGAGGAAGCCCTGTTCAATCGGACCCTGGATCGCGGATTGAAGATTTTCGAGGAACAGCTGAAACAGCAGAAGGGCAAAGTCTTTCCGGCAGAGACTGCTTTCATGCTGTACGACACCTTTGGGTTTCCCGTCGATCTCACTGAAGTGTTGGTCCGAGAACGCGGACTAGAACTCGATCTTGCGGCGGTGGAGCGTCACCTCGACCAACAACGGGAACGCTCCCGTGCGGCCCAAGAGAAAGAAGTAATCGTACCTGTCTCAGAGACGGAGCCGACGGAGTTTGTCGGTTTTACCCAGCGAGAAACAGCTGCCACGGCGACGCGTTTGATCACTCAACCGAACCAGGTTCTCGTCGCGGTTGATCGATCCCCTCTCTATGCAGAAATGGGTGGTCAGGTGGGTGATACTGGCGAATTGGTAATCAATGAGGGCGCACGGTGGCCGGTGCAGAACGTTATTAAACAGGGTCGCACCTTTTATTTAAGCCTCCCGCCGGAAGCCAAATTTACTGTACCCAATGAAGTCACTTTGCGGATCGATGTTGCGCGGCGCCGATTGATCGAAGCAAACCACACTGCAACACATTTGCTCCATTGGGCGTTACATGAAGTTGTCAGTAAAGGGATTAGCCAAAAAGGGTCTTTCGTTGGTCCAAGCCACCTCCGATTCGACTTTAATAGCAACCCTTTGACTCCTGAGCACATTCGGGAAATCGAACGGTTGGTAAATTCGCGGATCATGGAAAACGAGACGGTAAGTTGGGTCGAGGTACCGTATGAAGACGTGAAAGGGAGAGACGATATCATGCAGTTCTTTGGCGAAAAGTACGGGAACGCGGTGCGAGTCGTTCAGGTTGGTGGGCATCCGGGCCAACTCGATGGATATTCGATGGAACTTTGCGGGGGCACCCATGTAAGCAGGACAGGTCAGCTTGGACTGTTCACCATCAGTGGCGAGGCAGCGATTGCTGCGGGCGTTCGGCGAATCGAAGCGTTGACCGGATTGTCCGCTCTCGATCGTCTCCGGAGCGAGTTGCAGAGCCAAACCGACAAACTCGATTCCGCCAACCAGCAATTGGTTGATCTAAAGAAAGCTATCGAGAAGGAGCGTGCCCAGGCGCTTCAACGTGAAGCCGACCAATACGTACGTAATCTGGACCTGCGTTCTGGCCGCATCGTGCAGTCGATCGATAATGTGACTGGAGAATTTCTCCAAGCGTTGGCGACCGCGCTCAAGAGCAAACATTTCGCCGGGGTCGCAGTCTTATTTGGCAAACAACCTGATCAAATTCATGTTTTGGCCTACGTTAGTCCGGAACTCACGAGCACCCTGCAAGCGGGAAAGCTGGTGCAAGAACTCACCGCGATTTTGGGCGGCAAAGGCGGTGGGCGACCCGATCTCGCTCGCGGCGTTGGGAAGGATATCACGAAGCTGGCCGAAGCTATCGAACGGGCCAAGCAATTGGTCTCAGGTTAGAAGTTCCCGGTTGTCGCTTGTGACCCACCCGACACCTTCGCACTGAAAAGTCGATTCCCAACTTGCAACCTGGAACCGGTAACTTGTAACCTGAAACCCTTCGCGATGAAGCAAGACTTAAATCAGTTCATTCTTGATGGCGCCCGGCGCGTCACCCCTCGTTATGTTGGCAAGTTGGTCAGGCAATTGCCGGAGATCCGGCTGGTCGCGACGCAAGTCACTCAATTTCCTCAGCTGGCTGACCAAGTCGAATTCTTGGCTGAATTAATTGAAGATTTTCATTCTGGCTTGAACCAGGATGTTCCTTACACGGCAATCGCGGAAGCTGCTTTCGCATTGTCTTATCTCCATAAAGGAGTGGACATCATTCCAGATCGAATCCCGGATATCGGGTACGCGGACGACGCGGCCATTATCACTGTCGTTTTTGAGACCTATAAAGAGGCTTTTCTGAGGCTCTTGGTGAAGCAAGAGAAGAAGCGGCTGGCGAAACCGAGCCGAGGAAGCTCCTAAACTCGGCGGCGCGGCGCGAATCCTCTTGCGGTCATCGTTCCCCGCCACCGCGTGGATCCGCAGCGATGGCGGTCTCGCAGGCTACCGCTGGGGCCATAAAACGCAAGAGAGCCCTCCTGATGAGGGAGAAGGTAGCGGCACCTGAGCCCGGATCGCTCTTCCGCGCAGCGCTCGAGATGGGCTAGTTCGCCGCCAGGCTCTCGCGTTTGCGTCGAATCAGCGCATCGAGGCTCCAGTCGCCCCCACCCTGCGCAGCCATGTATAGGAAGAGGAAACAGAACAGGACGGCAGGTATCCCCTGGTTCTGAACCGGCGAGACTCCATTCGGTGCATGAAACTGCCAATACGCTACCGCCATCATGCCGGACAGGATGAAGGCGACCGGCCGCGTTCCCAGGCCAAGCATGATCGCGATACCGCCGAAGAACTCAAGTATGCCGCCGATGCCCGTCTGAGACAAAAGGGGCGGGGTACCAGGCTGGCCGGGCATTCCGCCAAGCCAGCCGAACAAAATCAGGCCGCCTGTTTGGATGAATAGGAAACCCGCCACCACCCGAAGCAAGAAATACGTGACCTGTGTTGCGCGGTCCATGTTCATCGGCTTTTTCCCGATTGGGGCGCCAAGTAATCGGCTGCTTCCGCCTCCGCCTTCAATAGAATGATTTGAAGCATAGTGATCCTGGTCGGAATTGATGTAGCTGAATTAGATCGTTTCGGGACCTGCTGGACCGGTCCTGGGGTCGGGCTATCTTTTGTTGGGGTCATGGTTGGTCACCGATTTTGTTTCGGTTTCATCCCTGCGACGAATGAAGGAAGACGTTCAGGACATTTGTCATTGGCGATTTTCGCGCCTACGACGGCGCATCGAAGATCCGCGTCACAACGATCTCCCGATCGGCTGTCAAGTTTTCTTGCCCAAGGGTGACGCCGGAAATCACCCAATTGATGGTGCGCGATAGAGGGTTCGAACCTCTGACCCCTACCGTGTCAAGGTAGTGCTCTACCACTGAGCTAACCGCGCTTTGCGAGTTCTTTTCGTAATTCCAAACTCGCCGCTTTGCAACCGTTTTTGACTTCTCGGCTTATTGAAGACCGATGCGCCCTTTTAAGTAAGCTCTACCAAATCCAGTCTTCAGCTGACGCTCCCGACTTTGAGCCAGAGCGCGATCACGGCACGCTTCGTAGCAAACTAGCTTGCCGGACAGGCGATACGCCGTTGCTTGGACTTTCCCGCTTTGATGTTGCCGAAGCCGCACTCGGATATCATCTGTGTGGCCCACGTAAAGCTCGCCGTCAGAACAGCGGAGGACGTAAGTGTAGAAAAACCCCATTACTTTTCTGACCCCCGCCCGCATTCGCTACGCGAAAAGCGTTGCGGGCGGGTCTACCGTGTCAAGGTAGTGCTCTACCACTGAGCTAACCGCGCTTTGCGAGTTCTTTTCGTAATTCCAAACTCGCCGCTTTGCAACCGTTTTTGACTTCTCGGCTTATTGAAGACCGATGCGTCCTTTTTAAGTAAGCTCTACCAAATCCGGTCTTCAGCTGACGCTCCCGACTTTGAGCCGGAGCGCGATCACGGCACGCTTCGTAGTAAACTAGCTTGACGGGCAGGCGATACGCCTGTGTGCAGTCTTGACAGCAATTTCATTGCTGTCAAGATTGCATGATGAGGACGACGGTCACTCTGGATCCCGATGTCGAACGCCTTCTGAAGGAAGCTGCCCACGAGACCCGACAAAGCTTTAAGCAGGTGCTGAATGATGCGGTTCGCGCAGGTCTCCGCGCCTCCTCTGCAACCGTCCGGCGCAAACGCTTTTCTGTGAAAGCCAGGCCAATGGGTCTTCGCTCGGGCATCGATCCGACCAAGCTGGCGGAGCTCGCTGATGAGCTGGAGATCGAGACGTTTCTGGAGTCTACCCGACGCTCGGCTAAGAGGAAGTGATTTTACCCGACGCTAACCTGCTGCTTTACGCGTACGATGCGTCCAGCCCATTCCATCGCAAGGCCTCCGAGTGGCTGACAAAAACGCTTCTCGGACCGGAATCGGTTGGTCTTTGTGTGCCGGTGCTCTTTGCGTTTGTGCGCGTTTCCACCAGCGTTCGAGCATTCACCTCTCCTTTAACGATTGAAGAAGCCGCCACTCACGTGTCCGATTGGCTCGATCAACCGAATGCTCAGTTTGTCGAAATGCAGTTAAGAGATGTCCGGCACGCATTGGCGCTACTCCGTTCGGCTGGAACCGGAGGAAACCTAACGACAGACGCACAAGTTGCTGCGATCGCTCTCCGGCTCCGTGCTGTTGTCCATACTACAGACACCGATTACGCCCGATTTCGCGATCTAAGCTGGCACAATCCCCTGACGGTTTAAGCCGAAAATCTGCTGGTTACGGCTTACAAATGACACCCGTCGTGGAACACGGTCTATAAGGGCTTGAACAGCAATCGAATCGGAGACGCCGGCCAGCAAGCTACGGCGCCGCCTAGCGTGGAATTTCAGAAACACCAGAGAGCTGGCCGCGATCCTGCAGCCGCCCATGCGCGTCAACTTAAGGAGCGCGCCGAGGTTTTCGCATCTACCGTAGTGGGCAGATCACGCCGACAGAGCCTTTCGTCCACTCGCCCTTTCCCCGTGTCGCCTCCTTAAGTTAACGCTTATAGGGCGGCCGCCGGACGTAGTCGGGAGCGTGTCCCTACTGTTCTATTGGCTATCGGTCATTGCTTACCGTCCGTGACCGAACGGTTGTTCCTCGGCCGGATTCCAGACTTGGATTCGGTAGTACCAGACCTCATATCCGCCGACATGCCGAACTTCCCGGACTCCTCCATAAAGACTGAGAACAGCTTCCTTCGTTGTGAGACCCTGGTAAAGGTGTTGCAGCCGCGCCTCCTCGTACGATTCAGGGGTGATCGTGTAAATATAGACAGGAGCAAACGCCACCCTGCCGCGCGCATCAAAAGGAATCGCAATCGCATCCCACCCGTGTCCTCGATTTTGCATACTTGGCTCTTCGACGGGCGCACCGCCGAGCCCCCAGTTCCACCATTTTTTCGAGTCGACCGAGACTTGGTAATAGCTTTGATGCGGACCCGCCTGAATCAAATCACGGTCACCAGCGATGCGTGGGACCATTCCGCAAAAACCTGCGCCGAGCGATCCTAGCAAAAAAAGACTGACCAGAACCTGTTTTGTCATACCATTCTGAAGAGATTCGAACCGAGGAATGTAAAACGAAATCGGCTGACTGACCACTCCTTTACGGCAAGGCCTTTTTTCGTAGGAATCCAACTAAGGTGCTCGATTCGCGGCTTTCGGTGCTCAATTTTCGTGTCACCGATTAAAGGATTACGGACTCCACTTGCTTCCCACGGTTGCTAGATCCGCCGCCGATGGTAAACCTCACTTAGCATGCAAGAGCTGAATATCGGAATTATCGGTCTCGGCTGGCCTGGCGAACGTCATGCCGAAGGAATACAAGGAAGCGGTGTTGCGGAGTTATACGCGGCGTGTGATTTGGATGAAAAGCGACGCGAAAATTTTCGCCAAAAGTATGCGCCAACCCGAATTTTTGCGGATTACAAGGAAATGCTGGCGGATCCCAGACTGGATGCCGTTGTAGTCAGTCTGCCCAACTCGCTGCATTACCCGATCACGCTCAAGGCATTGGAAGCAGGGAAGCATGTTCTGTGTGAAAAACCTCCCACCCTGAACGCCGAACAGATGCGCGCTTTGCACGCCGAGGCAGAAAAACGTGGATTGATCTATTTCTTCGGGCGGCAAATGCGTTTCTCCGGACCGAACCAAGCAGCTCGAAAGGTGGTAGGCGAACGACGCCTCGGCGAAATTTATTTTGCGAAAACGATGTGGGTGCGCTCTCGCGGAACCCCAGGTGGGATTGACGGCTGGTTCACCGACCGCTCGCGCTCAGGCGGCGGTGCGCTCATCGATCTCGGTATTCATGCAATTGACGCGGCTTGGTACCTCATGGGTACGCCTAAGCCTCGCTCAGTATCGGCGCAAACTTACCAAAAATTTCCGCAATTGGTAAAAGTTCCAATATTCGATGTCGAAGACAGTGCATACGGAATGATTCGATTCGAGAACGGTAGCTCGCTCCTTTTCGAGGTTTCTTGGGCGGCGAATCTGACTGACGACATCCCGATGGGCAGGCACGGATCGCGGGAACTCTTCAGCACAATTGTCTATGGCCCCAAAGGCTCAATTCGCATCGTCGATGACCAGGTATCAGAACAAGCGCAAAAAGTACCGAGTCTGACCTTGTTCGAAGACCAAAATGGCAAATTAGAGCGAGTGGATCTTCCTTTCGAATCGGTTCCTCATGAGTTCGTCCCGCAGATGCAGAATTTTGTCCGAGCAATTCATGGGCTCGAGCCGCCGATCAATAGCTCCATCCAAGCGGTGCAGCTAATGGAAATGCTCGATGCAATTTACCACTCTAGCTTGACCGGAAATGAGGTTCGATTCGGCTGATCGAGCAGACGGGTTGAATGGCCTTCGAGACAGGTGGTTGCCACCGGTCACTGATTACTGATTCTCCGGACTCGGCGAGGCTTCCGGGGTCGGAGTTGGTTCGGCGCTATTCGGGGTCGCACCTGTTTCGGATGCACCATGTTCAGTTTTGTAGCCCGCAAGTGTGTCGCCCAAATAGTAGATTGGCAGCGCCACCAGTTGTCCCAGGATATCGCCCAAATCTTTGTTTCCACGCACGAAGCTGATCAAACCGGTATCCGTCCGGCTCAGCACAGAATAGCTCTCGTAATCCTGCATAAACCTCGCCAGCGACTTTAATCCTGCGACCGAAACCGGCGAGAGATCGCCCGGATTGGAGGAAGCGAGCTGTTTCTCCTGCAAGGCATAATAGGTGCTCTGGAATTGTTTACTTATATATTGTAACGAGTTTCCATGATCCGGTAGCCCTTTGGAAATAGTCGCAAAATCAGGTCGAATTTTCAGCCCTGCAACTTTCCCAGATTTCGTATCTTTGAGCGCGCGCACCAACTTGTCGTTTGACGCGAAAACTAAATAATCGGCAAAGCGCGCGAGCGTAGGGCGGATATACGGCGCAGAACCGTTCAGATTGACGATGCGAAGTTTCAAATCCGGCTCATCCATTTTTTCCACGTCCTGACTCAGCTCGGCCAGCGCTTCTAGCATGGTAAATAGCTTTTCGTCGCGAACCTTCCAGAGTATAGCCGCTGCCGGTTCGGATATCTCTTGTTCACCGCCCGCGATCGGTATTCGCACTTTAGAATTCGGATCGAGCGTCACAATGTAGCCGGCCTGATCGCCCAACGAGGCAAGGATCTCCGATAGCTCCATTCCGGTTGCACCGGCGACTTGTTTGGGAAATTCCTGGACAAACTGAACTGCATCCGGGACTTGAGATGCAGTCAGATCCTTTTCCAAAGTGCTCCAGAGCCCGGAGAGATCGAAATCAGAAAAAGCGAACGCTTCGGTATTGGCCGGTATGAAGTCGATTACATCGAACGAATGCGGTTGTTTACAAAACGTGGCCCAGAGAAAACCGGTCGGAGCCGGAGCAAAGACGACCGATTTCGTCAAATAGGTGCTGGCAGATTCTTGTTTGGAACTGCCTCCGATCGCCTGCAATCCCGACACACCGCTGGAGGTAAGCAATTGCAAGGCAAGGTCGAATTGCTGTTTTGTCTTTGCCGATTCTTTAGGCGTTAGCTTTCCCGACAGGACCGTGGCATCGCGAGCGGCTGTGACGCCCTTTGTGATCTGCGCTAAGATTTTGTCGATCTCGCAATAGTAGTAGAGTCCCCCCTCGCTATCGAGTTGCGAGGTGACGATGGAAAATGGCGTTTTGGGGCTGGCGGAAGCTATAGCCGTAGGCGATGAGGCTGGCGTCGGACTACCTTCCGCTTTATTAGGAGGGGGCGCTTGATTGTTACAACCAGTGAAGAGAACAGTAAGCAGCAATAAGGAAGCGAAACGGCGCTTGATCATAAGTGAACGATGCAGGGAGATTGCCTTGACTGTGCAACAAGTGACCAGACAAATTTGGCTATCTCCGGCAACTTTCCGACACTTGCCGCGGCGCGCTGTCGTTCGTGACGCTACGTTTTAGCTCAAGAATGAGTTCCCAATTTACCATTGAACAAATCAGAGAGGCCGCTCAATCGGCCAGCGTGACAGGCATCATTCATGCCCAGATCGAGACCAACATCGAAAGGCGTACACGCGAGCTGAAACCGTTTTTGGAACTCACAATCCGCGATCTAACCGGCTCCTTGATTGTCCGGGTTTGGCAAGATCATCCTTGTTTTGCTTTTTGCGGTGAACTTTCGACTGGTGTCTGCGTCGCTTTAGAAGGCGAATTTGTCCTGGGCACAACGTTCGGCTTAGAACCTAAGAATTGGTCAATTCGGTCCCTGAATTCTGAGGAGAGACAAGTACTATTTACCGGTTCGCCGGAATCACAGGAGCTGCAGCAACGTGAGTACGGGGAAATCGAACGAACTGTAGCCTCTATCAGGGATCCACGTTTACGGCGAGTCAGCGAACTCTTTCTTGAGGAGTTCAGCGAACGGTTTCGAAGAGCAGCCGGTGCGCGCAGCGTGCATCATGCGCGTCGTGGCGGACTCGTACAGCACGTTTCCCAAATGCTTAAAGCGGCGACTGCTCTGACCACCGTTTACTCGCATCTGAATCGCGATCTGTTACTCGCCGGCGTACTTTTTCATGATGCCGGCAAGCTTTGGGAAAATGCTTTCCCGAAGGAGGGCTTTCAGATGCCCTATGATTTACTCGGGGAACTGGTGGGCCACATCACGATCGGAGCAGAATTGGTGAATCGGCTCTGGACTAAGTTGCGGCAAGAGCCTCTTTATGAATCGTGGAAGAATGTGACGCCGGAGAGCGAGCTTGTCCGCTGGCATTTGCTTCACCTGATCGCGGCGCACCACGGAGAAAAGCAGTTTGGATCTCCGATCGAACCAAAGACTCCGGAGGCAATTGCGCTGCACTTTATCGACAATCTGGACGCCAAACTTGAGATTATGGCTGGCGCCTATCGGATCGGACATCGACTGAGCGCTGATATCATCGAGCGAGTGCGTCCATTGCCCGGCCATTTGGTGGAGCCGCTTCCAGTGTTTGAGCAAGGCGATGGAGGGAGACGGTAGGGATGAGCTCCTGCTCGTCCGTCTGTGACCCGCCCATCGCGCTAACCCGCCGGTTAAATTGAGAAAACGGACACGCCGGAGCGTTACTCTATCATTGTTGGGCGAATCGCAGCAGTCACATTGGGGCTGTGTCGGACAGGTTAGTCGCCGCTACCGCCGAGAATAAGAACGGCCAAACGCAGGCATTTGGCCGTTCCGAGCGTCTCTCTAGCATCCAAACCTCAATGAGTAGCCAAATGAATTTCTCGACGCTCCATTTTGCGCCAAGTTATCCATAGGATCAGCTAACGTTGCCCTTCTTTGAAACGTTCATGACTGCTTGAAGAACTATTGAGACGAGTCTCTCGACCGGTGAAATTTAGCGGGACTCGAACAAATTAGGCAAGCGCAGGTTGCAGTTTTCTTTCTTCTTTGTCCGGAGCCTCACCACGCCGCTCCCGATCTTTCGAGTGGTTCTTGGCCAGGAGCAGGTAGATTGCAGGCACCACGAATAGCGTAAAGAAAGTGCCAATGACCATGCCGGGCACCAGCACTCGACCAATACTATTCCTTGCTCCAGCGCCTGGGCCGGTAACGAACATAAGAAGAAAGTGACCGGAAACGGTCGCTACCGAAGTCATCAATATCGGGCGAAGCCGAGTACCGCAAGCCTCGACAATCGCGTGCAGCTTATCGCGACCCTGCTCTTGCAGCTTGTTGGCAAATTCAACAATCAATATCCCGTTCTTTGAGACCAATCCTACCAAGGTAATCAGTCCGACCTGACTATAGATGTTAATACTTGTGAAGCCCAAGAAAGCGATCGACAACGCGCCGACTAAGCCCAGCGGCACCGAGCCGAGTAAGATAATGAATGGGTCGCGGAAGCTTTCAAACTGTGCAGCCAGCACCAGATAAATCACGATGAGCGAAAGAATCATCGTCGGAACAAAAGCGTTTCCTTCCTTTCGCAGCTGCCGTGACTCGTCCGCATAATCGATTGTATAGCCACGCGGCAAGATCTTCGCGGCCTCGTCTTCCAAGACTTTGAGCGAGTCGTCGATCGTTGCCCCAAAGCCATTAGCTCCGGAAATCGTAAACGAATTGAGCTGCTGAAAATGATTCAGCGTTTCGGGCTGCACTTCGCGTTCGAGGTGAGCAATCGTGGAAAGCTGGATTTGCGCACCGTTTGGTCCGCTCACATATCGGTTAACCAGGTCCGTAGGTGTCAGCCGTTCCACTCGCTTCAGTTGAGGAATTACCTGATAGCTTCGCCCCTGAATACTGAAGTAATTCACATATCCGCTGCTAAGTAATGTCGTAAGATCGCCACCAACCTGCTGAAGGTTGAGACCCATTGCTGCAACCTTATCGCGGTCAAATATAATTCGGGTTTGGGGCTGATCGTATTTCAAATCGGAATCCGCGAAAAAGAATTTTCCACTTTTATTGGCGGCAAGGAGAAGTTGATTCGAAAACTCAAGCATCTCCCGGGGTTGGGCCGTAGATTTGACCACCATCTCGACCGGGAAATTGCCGCCACCAGGGAGAGCTGGAGGAAGCGTCGCCAGGACATTCACGCCAGGGATCAGCGCCATCTTTTTACTCACTTCGCCCAGTACTTGCGCCATAGTCCGACTGCGCTGTTTCCATGGTTTCGCCACCAAGCCGGAAAACCCTGGACCAGGAATCGGAGTAACCTGGAAGGTTTGCGCGGTTTCCGGAAAACTCTTGAAGATGTCGTTCACTTCCCGCGCGAAAAGCATGGTCTGATCCAGGGTGGCATCGGGCGCTGATTGGACGATGCCGAAGACGACTCCTTGATCTTCCTTCGGTGCGAGCTCGTGCTGAGACATTACCCAGAAGGCGAGAATCAATGGCGACACGAGTAGCGCGAAAATAATGACCACGGGATAGACGGTTAATAGTCCGGAGAGGACCTGCGTGTAACCGCGCCGCAAAGAATCGAATCTGCGCGTAATCCAGCCGGCGAGACCGCGTTCGGAAAAGCCCGGCTTTAGCAGCCGAGATGCGAGCATTGGCGATAGGGTAAGAGCGACAAATCCGGAAACCACTACCGCGCCGGCAAGAGTAAACGCAAATTCGCGAAACAAGGTTCCAGTCAAGCCGCCCTGAATGCCGATTGGTGCGTAGACCGCCGCCAAAGTAATCGTCATTGCGATGATCGGGCCGAACAGTTCACGAGCTCCTTTGAGCGCCGCGTTAGTCGGAGCCATTCCTTCCTGGATATGGCGCTCCACGTTCTCTACCACGACGATCGCGTCATCTACGACCAAGCCGACGGCGAGAACGATGGCCAACAGAGTCAGCAGATTTAGTGTGAAACCGAAGAGCAGCATGAGGAAGACCGCGCCGATCAGGGACACTGGGATTGCCAGAATTGGTGCGATGACAGCGCGCAGCGAACCCATGAAAAGGAAAATGACGATCATGACGATGCAGAGCGTCTCGATCAGCGTCTCGGTCACGTCATGGATGGCGCTGCTGATGTATTCCGTAGAGTCGTACGGTATATCCAGTTCCATACCCGCCGGGAGTTGTTTCTGGATCTCCGGCAATGCCGCCCGCACGCCTTTCACCACGTCGAGGGCATTAGCTGTCGGCAAGACGAAGATACCCATGAACGTCGCAGTATTGCCGGAGAAGCGGACATCGGAGTCATAGCTTTGGGCCCCGAGCTCGACATCGGCCACATCGCGCAGCCGAACAATCGCACCGTTGGATTGCTTGATCGCTAACTGTTTGAAGTCCTCAACCGATTGCAGGTCGGTATTAGCAACGAGATTGATCGATGTCATCGACCCTTTCGTCTGACCGACGGCGGAAAGATAGTTATTCGCTTGGAGAATGCTTTGAATTTGGCTTGGCGAGACATTCAGAGCTGCCATACGGTCCGATTTCAGCCAGATCCGCATCGCAAAGGTGCGAGCTCCGAGAATCTGTGCATCTTGCACCCCATTGACGGCCGACAATTTCGGCTGCACTACCCGCGTGAGATAGTCAGTGATCTGATTCCTATCCAAGTCTTTGGAATAGAAACTCAGGTACATTGATGCGAATTGATTATCGACTGAGGTAATCTGTATAACTGGCAGCTGAGAAGCAGGCGGAAGTTGGTTACGGACCTGGTTGACCTTCGTCTGCACTTGGGTCATCGCCGCATTTGGATCGTAATTGAGCTTGAGGTGTACGCTGATTATACTCGATCCGAGCAGGCTCTGTGAGGACATATAGTCGATGCCCTCAGCACTCGCGATCGATTGCTCAAGCGGAGTCGTGATGAAGCCGCGTACCAGATCGGCGTCGGCGCCATAATACGCCGTGGTAATTTTGATAACCGAGATATCGCTTTTCGGATACTGGCGAACGTTCAGACTATGGAGCGCCTGATATCCGCCGAGAATGATCAGAATGTTGACTACCCACGCAAGAACGGGTCGTCGAATGAATATGTCCGTAAAGTTCATCGAGTTGTCCTGGGTTGAGTCTCCTGAGAACGCTTAACTATCCGAGGGAGTTGGAGAGGTTTCGCTGCCTGGTGTAGCTTTATTATTTACAATGATTGCTTCGCCGCTTCTTAGCCGAAAGACGCCGGAGGTAACAACCTCGTCTCCCGGCTTCAGACCGGAGACGATGGCCGTAAGGTCACCCTTGCTCTGCCCAAGCTTAACGAACTGCTCCTTAACGCCCTTGAATGTCTTGCCATCATCTGATTTCAAGTCAGATACGATGAACACGGAGTCACCGTACGGCGCATAATGGATGGACGAAGAGGGGATCGCAACCACCTCCTGAGCCTCGGGAAGGACTACCTTGACTTTGGCGTACATCCCCGGTCGCAGTTGGGTCTCGGAATTAGGCAAGGTGGCCTGGATCTGGACGTTCCGGGAATTTTGGTCCACCAGCGAATTGATTGCCGTGACTTTTCCGGGGAAGACTTTGTCTCCGTAGGCGTCCATGTTAATCTCGACGGATTGACCCACGGTCAATTGACTGAGGTTTTGCTGCGGCAGACTGAAATTGACATAGATCGGATCAAAGGATTGCAAAGTGACCACCGCGTCGCCGGTGTTCAAGTATTGCCCCAAGTTGATTTGTCGGATTCCTACTACCCCGGCAAACGGGGCTCGCAATGTTTTCCTGGCAATGAGCGCCTTGAATTGGTCGACGGTGGCTTGTGCTTGGTGAAACTGCGCGGTCGCACTGTCATAATCGGATTGCGAGACCGTCTTCTTTGCGACCAATTCTTGGTTTCGCGTAAGCGTGATTTGCGTCCAGTCGCGTTGGGCTTCGGCTTGGGCAAGCTGGGCTTGCTCCTGGTCAGTGTTCAATTGAACAAGGAGATCTCCCGCCTTCACCTGGCTTCCAGACTCGAATGCAATCTTACTCACGATTCCTGCCAAATCAGTGCTAATAGTGACCCCGTTTATCGCAGTAACTGTGCCAATCGTTTCAAGAGTCGGTTGCCATTGGGATTTCTCCGCTACCGTAGTCGTGACTGCCGTAGGCGGCGGCAAAAATGCCCCCGACTTCGCCAGCTGAGCGAAGCCCATGATTTGGTTCACTTTGAAAAAGATGAGTCCGCCGTAAATTAGTCCGACGACCACTATCATCAGCAGGATTGTGACAATAAATTTCTTCATGGAAAGAAAGGCGGTTAGGCCACCTTGGAGGCCTGGTTCTCCTCCAATCGGACCGCTGAGAGTTGATGTTGGATTTTTTCTAGGAGGGAGATCAGTAACTGGCGCTCGGCTTCAGTCAGGGAAGCAACTAAGTCGGAAAACCAACGGCAATACGCAGGCCGGATCCGATCTAAGAGTTGTTTCCCTTCCGGGGTCACGTGCACTCGAACTTGCCGACGATCCGCAGGGTCGCACTTCCTAACCACCAATCCGTCTCGCTCCATTCCGTCCAGGAGCCCACTTACGGTGGCGCGAGTCACTCCGGTACAATCCGCGAGTTCGGCCGGACTAGGTGGATCCTCACAGTGCCCGGCAATCATTAGGAGATTGAAACGGCCGGGGCGAACACCTTGCGACGAAAGAAATTGATCGTTGAGCGCAAGCAATTCATCTCCTGTTTTCAGAAGATGCATCCAGGTGAGGCAGGCAGATGGATCAAGCTCCGGATATTGTCGCGACTCTTGCAACAACACATCGTAGTGAGGTAATTCTTTAAGGATTGCTTGGTCGCCTGACATGGTTAACCGCCTTAAATATTAGGTTCCTAACTGTTGTCAAGTCCCTTTCCAATTTGGGTTAAACGGTCGTGAATACACCCGGACAGCACGCACACCGACCGCCAGGCAACCCGGCCCCTACCGAGTTCGTTGCCAGAACACGGCGAAAGAGAACGAAGTTACACTTTTTCCAAATAAATGCTGAGAAGTGCGATGTCAGCCGGCGTGATCCCACTGATCCGGCCAGCCTGACCGAGTGTGCCGGGCCGAATCTTGCTGAACTTCTGGAACGCTTCAGCTCGGAGACCGAAGACGTCCGCATAGTTTATCGAAGACGGAATTGTCTTCGATTCCGCCCGCGCGGCCTTGGTAATCGCGTCCTCCTGCCTCCGTATATACCCTTCATATTTGAAATCGGTTTCAACCTGATCCCAAACCGATCGCGAAAACCTACCGGCCAGGTCCTTCGGGAGTTGGTCGACAGAAAACTCTGGACGCTTCAGCAATTGGTCTAGTCGGGCACCTTGGTACCGGGTTGAAGCGGCGAGTTCTTTTACCTCTCGGATCTCTGCACCACGGGTGTTCACTCGATTCCACGCCCCGGCACGTGTAAGGCCGGCAGCAAAGGCTTTCGGGGTGAGGCGCAAATCGGCATTATCCTGGCGCAGAAGTAACCGAAATTCGGCGCGACTCGTAAACATACGATACGGTTCCTGCGTCCCCTTGGTCACCAGATCATCGATCAGCACGCCGACGTAAGCTTCGCTTCGCTGCAGGATAAAGGGTGGTTTCCCCAGCACTCTTAGAGCTGCGTTAGCGCCCGCGATCAGGCCTTGGGCAGCTGCTTCTTCGTACCCGGAGGTACCGTTGATTTGTCCGGCAAAGAACAGCCCCGGCACCAGGCGGGTCTGAAGCGTCTGATCGAGCTGGGTAGGCGGACAATAATCGTATTCGACCGCGTAACCAGGGCGCAGAATCTCGGCCTTTTCCAGACCGGGGACTGATCGGATAAAGGCATATTGCACCTCAAAAGGCAGGCTGGTCGAAAGGCCATTGACGTAGATCTCTGCGGTCTGACGACCTTCAGGCTCTAAGAAAAGCTGGTGTTGAGGCTTTTCCGCAAACCGCACCACTTTATCTTCGATCGAGGGGCAGTACCGAGGCCCAACACCTTCGATTTTACCCGAGTACATCGGCGAAAGGCCCAGATTCGCTCGAATGATTTCGTGCGTCTTCTCGTTGGTGTAAGTGATCCAGCAAGGAATTTGTTCCACGTGGAACACTCCGTCCGTCCGACGATTGAGGGTAAACGGCTGGTCGACGGCGTCAAAATCGTCTTCCCTGTAGGAGAAAAGGGGCGGCGGGGCATCACCGTCCTGGCGTTCGCATCGGCTGAAATCGATAGAGCGACCATTGAGCCGGCATGGCGTGCCGGTTTTGAAACGGCCCACTTCGAACCCGAGTTCCCGCAGATTATCACTCAAGGTGGACACCGCATCGCCCATACGGCCGCCGCTCTGGTTCTGCTGTCCAACATGGAGCAGCCCGCGCATGAAAGTGCCGGTGGTGATCACGAGACTCCTACCGCGGATCGTGAGACCTAGATTGGTTAGAATTCCCTCAACGCCCTCCGGCGTAACCAACAATTTGGCCACGTTGCCTTGCATGAGGCGAAGATGTGGCGTCGATTCCAGCAGGGCCTTCATCCGAAACTGATAAGCCTTTTTGTCGCACTGGGCTCTCGGTGCACGCACGCTCGGGCCCTTATTGGCATTGAGCATGCGGAACTGAATCCCCGTCGCGTCGCAATTCTCCGCCATCACGCCGCCCAGCGCATCGATTTCGCGCACCATGTGACCTTTTGCCAAGCCGCCGATGGCCGGGTTGCAAGACATTTGCCCAATCGTGTCCAGATTTTGCGTGAGCAGCAGTGTATCGCAGCCGAGCCGGGCCGCTGCGGCACTCGCCTCAATCCCGGCGTGTCCGGCACCGATCACAATCACATCAAACGTTTGTGGGTAGGTCCACATAAGCAGAAAAGAGGAGAGTTTACTTCCGAACGAAACGAATGCAAAGAGTCGAAGCCACTGTGCCACCAAATATGAGGCTTGCCACTGCTGTGCTGAGATAACGCTCGAGTAGAGACATTGCTTAAACAGAGAGTACGAAAGACAACCGATACGGACCGTACCTCATTTTCGGTAGGGACCGGCTCCCGACTTTGCAGAGCCTACGTCGCGGCTAGCTTTGTGGCGTTTGCATACCTGAACGCTATGGCGCGCCAAAGCGTAGCGACCGCGGCCCCGCCGGGTCCGTAGACGCAAGTTTGCCGTTGAACCGGACGCGCACGGGAGCGCATCCCTATCCGTTGAGCTGGTCGCGCGCAGCTGCGTGCCTCAACCGATGTCCGAGAGATCCCAAAACGGATGTTCCACGTGGAACTTCGTTCTGCGGAGTTTCCGATGAGAATTTGGGAATCATGCCCACCTATACATATTTCCGAGGCCCACAACCGCATTTAGCTCGCTTCTCGCCCGCCATGGAGTCAATGTCGATAGATCCAAATGCCGTTCGGTGATGCCAAAACAAAGAATCCAGCGACCAGCCTCTTGACACCCTATGCTCTCCCGTCGATGGACGAGGCGCATTCCAAATTATTGAAAATACATCTTCTCCTTTTTCTTTCGCGTGACAATGCAAGCACTTTCCGGCACAATAGTTAGGACTACATCTATGGCTAAGTCTTTGGACATCTCCCCGGTCAAGTCTTTCGCCGAAGAGGTAGAGATTCTCCGCAAGTCTTTTCGGGCCTGTTTAGACGTTTATACTCAGCGCATCGAGACCGAACTCAAAGAGATCAAAGAGGCTGTTCTAGCTCAAAATAATGGTTCCCAGGTTCCAGCCAGTAAAATACGCGATCTTCGCGATATGATCATTCTGTGCCGAACTCTCGACATCAAGCCGGAGAAGGGGCGCCGCAAAGACTTGAAGAAAATCGATAGTCTAGTCGACGAACTGCATTTGATGATTGAAAATTGGCGCTGAGCGGGTTGCTGGATTTTACTGGAACTCGCACGCCCTCGCTTTCCGTGATTCCGTGACGCCAACGACGCTCCAGCTTCAGGTGCCGATGTGCCGGCGCCCTTCGTCAGCTTTCTCACACTGAGTCCCTGGGCTAGAGTACGGGTCTTGGCGTTACCTAGGTTTGCTGTAACCCGGAGCGCCGGTTTCCCGATCGTTGCTGTCGCAGCCAGGGAACCCAATCCTACAACACTTCTTATTCCTGTTATATCTTGTTTCAGAGTCGCCATTGATTTTTCAATTCACTTTGATTTCGTTACAGGGTCGTCTATCTATTTCGCGGCCATGCTAGCTGGAATCATCCTGACACTTTCTGCCATCCTTTATCGGCTCCTTTACGTGCTGGCCGATTCGCCCGTTAATTGGGCAAATTTTTCTCCGGTCGCCGCCATCTTCCTTTGTTCGGGCGCGTTCCTTTATCGGCGTGCTGCGTACCTCTGGCCACTTCTTGCACTCTTTGTATCGGACCTAATCATTAACGCCCATTATCACGTACCACTTCTAGATACCCGGATGCTTTCCGGGTATTTTTGTTTCGGCGTCTTGCTTCTCCTCGGCCGCTGGTTGGCCCAGCGACAAACCAGAAAAGCGTTCTGGATCCTCGGCGGCGCCATTGCCGGTTCTTTGCTTTTTTACCTTATAACCAACACGGTCGATTGGTTTTTCGACTCGTCTGTACCGCTTCCAGTAGCAATCTACCCGAAAACGTTCGGCGGCTGGCTGCAAGCCTTAACCGTCGGTCACTCTAATTTTCCACCTACCTACCTTTTTTTGCGTAATACACTGGTGAGTGATTTTCTGTTCACTGCGGTTTTCCTGCTGACCCAGTCCATTTTTCGTTCCGCCGTCCAAGAAGCCACTCCCTCAGCTGCACCTGAAAAACGCCAAACCTTTTAAATTTATCCTATGTATTCCGTGGCTGATCAGTCGTCCGATATTGCCGCTCCTATCAATCGGGAACTCACCAACGAAGACAAACTGCGGTTCCTGCAGGAGATGTATCGCATTCGCCGCTTCGAACAGACCTCTCTCAAATACTACAATCTCGGGCGAATGGGAGGCTTTCTTCATCTCTATTCGGGCCAAGAAGCTGTGGCGGTCGGCACCGTTTCCTTGCTAGACGAAAACGACCACATCATCACAGCTTATCGGGACCACGGACACGCCCTTGCTGTCGGTATGACTATGAATGAATGCATGGCCGAGCTTTTCGGTAAAGCTACCGGTTGTTCAAAAGGCAAAGGAGGCTCCATGCACTTCTTCGCGCCGGATAAACGATATTGGGGAGGTCACGGCATTGTTGCTGGACAGACTCCCTTGGGGGCTGGGATCGCCTACGCGCTTAAATACAAAAAAATTCAGGGCTGCTGTCTCTGCTACTTGGGAGACGGCGCTATTAATCAAGGTCCTTTCCATGAATCTCTGAACCTGGCTGCACTCTTCCAGCTTCCGATCGTCTACATCATCGAGAACAACGGCTACTCCATGGGTACCAGCCAAAAGCGCTCGTCGGCTTTCAAGAATTCCCTGGCCGAGCGCGCCGAGGCGTATGGTATGGCCTGGGATGTCTTCGGCGGCGAAGACATCTACGAGGTTCGTGCCCGAACACACGTCGCAATGGAACGAGCCCGCCGCGAATACCAGCCCACCCTTTTAGAGATCCAGACGTATCGTTACTATGGACACTCGGTCGCCGATGCCAACGCAAAGAAATATCGAACACCGGAGGAAATCGAAGAATACAAAAGCAAACATGACCCGCTTCGGATCTGGTCCAAGCGGCTCACGGATGAAGGCATTCTCAAAGAGTCGCAAGCTGAAGAAATGGATCAGAAAGCAAAAGATGAAGCAAACGCTGCCGTCAAATTCGCCGAAGAAAGTCCCTACCCAGAGCTGGATGATATCTACTCGGATGTCTACTGGGAGGTGGATAACAAGACCGAAGCGGCACGCGGGACTCACTTCTTCAACGACTGAAATACTGCAATGCCTGAAATAACTTACCGGGAAGCGCTTCGCGCGGCCCTCGATGAAGAAATTCTCCGCGACGAAAATGTCGTCATTATCGGCGAAGAGGTCGCTCAGTATAATGGCGCGTACAAAGTTACCGAGGGACTCTGGAAAAAGCATGGTGATCGCCGGGTAGTCGACACACCTATCAGCGAGGCCGGCTTCATTGGGATGGGAATCGGAGCGGCCATGCTTGGGCTGCGCCCAGTGATGGAGCTCATGTTTTGGAGCTTCGCCTATGTTGCGTTCGACCAGATTATTAACAATGCTGGCTGTATTCGCTATATGTCAGGCGGGCTAGTTCATCTACCGATCGTCATCCGCGGACCGGCAAATGGAGGAACCAATGTCGGAGCCACTCACTCTCACACACCGGAAAATCTTCTCGCTAACAATCCCGGATTAAAGGTCGTCACCCCGGCAACAGCATACGATGCGAAGGGTCTTCTCAAGACGGCCATCCGCGATAACGACCCTGTGATGTTCATGGAAAACACGCTGCTCTATGGCGAGAAATGGGAAGTGCCAGAATCGGAATATCTCATTCCTCTTGGTCTCGCCGATGTGAAACGCGCAGGTGAGCATGTCACACTCATCAGCCATGGCCGCGCGGTACTAACCTGTTTGAAGGCCGCTGACCTTCTTGCGGCCGAGCATGACATTAGCGTTGAAGTGGTTGATCTCCGTTCGATTCGGCCGCTAGATGAAGAGACGGTATTGCAGTCGGTCCGAAAGACACATCGAGCGATCGTGGTCGAAGAAAATAAACCGTTCTGTGGGGTCGGCGCTCAACTTGTAGCCATCATTCAGGAGAAGGCCTTTGACGATCTCGATGCTCCGGTTGGCCGGGTTTCTGCCCTCGACGCTCCCGCTATCTACAGTCCTCCTCTGGAAAAACGCCAGTTACCCGATCCGCAGCGAGTGATCGGCAAGGTTCTCGAAATCTGCTAAGCGTCGAACTATGCCCACCACTATCGAGATGCCAAAACTCAGCGATACGATGACGGAGGGAACTCTCCTTCGCTGGATCAAAAAGGTCGGGGATCCCGTTGAAGTCGGTGACGTCATTGCTGAGGTCGAGACCGACAAGGCCACAATGGAAATGGAAGCATTTGACGAGGGCACTCTGGCTGAGGTGTATGTCGAAGAGGGACAGAAAGTCCAAGTGGGCCAGAAACTAGCCATTCTCACCGGGGAGGGAGAAGAGGCTCCCAAACCGCCGGGCGAATCAAAAAAAGTCGGCGCAGATAAAAAAGAAAGAGAGCAAACCGCCGAGTCCGCTGCAGCCGAAAAGAAACCTCTCAGCAAAGAGCCTGTCCGCTCGGCCGCGGAACCGACTCCCGAAAGCCCGCAGCAAACCGCGCCGTCTACAGGAACCTCTCAGACCCGGTCGAAAGCATCGCCGCTCGCTCGTAAAGTCGCTGCCGAACTCGGTGTCGAATTGCAACAAGTCTCTGGCTCCGGTCCCGGAGGTCGCATCGTCCGCAGCGACGTACTCTCCGCCGCTAAGACCGAGCAGAAAGGTCCCGACCGCGCGAAAGCCGCCCCCACGCCGGAGACGCTCAAGACTGATCAACGCATTTCCCTTTCCGGAATGCGCCGGACGATTGCCAATCGCCTCCTCGAGGCAAAAACCACTATCCCTCACTTTTATCTGCAGGCGGAAATCGACGCGCAACCATTGATCTCATTGCGTCAGCAGATCAATAGTGCGGCGGAAGCCACCGGCCTGCCGAAGATCACGGTTAACGATTTTATTCTTAAAGCGACCGCCGTCGCTGCGGCCCACGTGCCGCAAGCGAACGCAGCATTTGCCGGCGATGCAATCATTCAGTATGCAGACGTTCAACTCGCCTGCGCCGTGGCTGTAGATGAAGGCTTGGTTACGCCAGTGATCCGAGAAGCTCAACGCAAAAGCCTGAGCCAGATCAGTTCCGAGATAAAGGATTTGGCAGCCCGCGCTCGCTCGAAAAAACTCAAACCAGAAGAGTATCAAGGCGGAACAATCACCGTATCAAATTTAGGCGGATATGGGGTTGAGCAGTTTTTCGCGATCATTAATCCTCCTCAATCGGTGATTGTCTCGGTCGGGGCGATTGTCGCGAAGCCGGTTGTGGACGCCCAAGATCAGATCGTTGCTGGGCAACGCATCGTCCTCGGGCTCAGCTGCGATCATCGCGTGGTAGATGGGGCAATCGGGGCCCAATTGCTCGCCGAATTGAAGCGGCTTTTGGAAATACCCGCGCTGATGTTGATCTGAGCTCATCGACTATCGTCGAATGGATGGCAGAGGGCCGAGTGTCCCAAATTACTGTTTTATGAAATACGATCTGATCGTTGTAGGCGGTGGGCCTGCCGGCTATGTCGGTGCCATTCGTGCGGCTCAACTCGGCAAAAAGGTAGCCTGTGTAGAAAAAGAAAGAGCTGGCGGCACCTGTCTGAACTGGGGCTGCATTCCAACCAAATCGTTGCTGCGCAACGCGGAACTTTTTCAGCTCATGCAAAAGCGCTCCGCCGACTTCGGATTCCGTTTTGACAAACTTACGTACGATTGGCCCAAAATTATTTCCCGGAGCCGTTCGGTGGCGGACAAACTTGCCGGGGGGGTCGAATTCCTTTTTAAAAAGAACAAGATCGACTATCTGCGGGGTGAGGCGGCTATTCCGACTGCCGGGAAAGTCACCTACAAAGATCGCAACGGCAAAGAAGAGACTGTCGAAGGCGACCATATCCTGATCGCTACCGGCGCTGTCGCCCGGGAAATGCCGGGGCTACCGGTCAATGGCAAAACCGTTGTGAACAGCCATGACGCGATGATCATCGATCCTCAACCGAAGAAACTGATCGTCATCGGCGCCGGCGCCATCGGAGTAGAGTTCGCCTACTTCTTTAACGCATTCGGAACCGAGGTAACGCTCGTCGAAATGCTCCCCAACGTTTTGCCCGTCGAAGATACCGAAATCAGCGTGGCGCTCGAGAAGTCGCTTTCCAAGCAGGGTATTAAAATCTTTACCAATACCACGGTCGCTTCCGCAAAGGCTGAGAAAGGACAGGTCCGTGTCAACCTCGAAGGAAAGCAAGCCCAAGAGTTGCAAGCCGACTGCGCGTTGATCGCCATTGGCGTTAGCCCAATCGTACCAACCGGAGTATCCATCACTCTCGATAAGAAAGGATTTATTTCGGTCGACGATCGCTACCAGACCAACGTTCCCGGTATCTTCGCCGCCGGCGATGTCATCGGACCGCCCTGGCTCGCCCATGTTGCCAGCTGGGAAGCAATCCAGACGGTTGAAGGGATCTTCACCAAAGGCTTCCGACCGCAGCGGGTGAAGGAGTTTCCGGGCTGCACCTACTGCCAGCCACAAGTGGCTAGCATAGGACTTACTGAACGGGCTGCCAAGGAACAAGGGCTCAAATTCAAGGTCGGTAAATTCCCTTTCTCAGCTAATGGCAAGGCACTAGCCGCCGGCGAGCCTGAGGGATTCATCAAAATCCTTATTGCTGAACCGCACGGCGAAGTTTTAGGAGCACATATTGTTGGACCAGAAGCAACGGAGCTAATCGCCGAACTCGGACTCGCTATGAAGCTGGAGGCAACGTACGAAGAAATTGAGGCTACTATTCACGCTCACCCGACCCTCAGCGAAACAGTGCACGAAGCCGTCGGCGCCGCTTTCGGCGAAGCGATCCATATTTAATCGGTTGGCGGGCTGAATGATACGGCGTGGTAGGGCGATCGGCGTCCCGTAGGACTCATTGGTCGCATGTGACTTATGAGTCCCCATAATTCAGGCACGATCCGCACTATCGAGTCGTTCCTATCGTAGGCACTCGGTCCGCAGCCGACTGTACGGCACCCGCTGCCGCGCGCAGCTTGACTAGTCTAAGCGTCACTCGAAATGCGGTCCAACCTTCACGCGAAGAGACCAACGTCACGTCACCACCATGAGCCCGAGCCAATTCTCGTGAAAGACTTAAACCAAGGCCATGCCCCTCCGCTACACCCCGCGGATCACTCCGAAAAAAGCGCTCGAACAGCTGCGGCACAAGAACCGCTGGAACACCCGGTCCGCTATTACCAATTTCAATCCAGACCAGTTTTTGCACCAAATCCGTTCCTGCTCGAATCTCCACCCTTCCATTCGATTCGTTATATTTGATTGCGTTGTCGAGCAGGTTCCAAAGAATCTGATTCAACCGTCCGGCATCGACGCCGGCCATGATACTCCCGGGCAAGTTTCTCGTGATCGAGATACCCCGTTCCTCTGCCAAGATCTCTGCGTCTTCCGCACAAGCTAGGACGATCTCGCAGACATCCACCAACGTTAAGTCCAATTGCAGGCGTCCAGTATCCGCTCTTGATAATAACAGCAAGCTCTCGGTTATTGCGGACAGGCGCCGGGTCTGTTCCAATAAGCTCGCAACTGTCCGCCGGTCATCCTCTTCCAGCGTCGGCGACTCCAACAAATCCTCTATACTACTCCGCAAAACAGTAAGAGGCGTCTTAAGCTCATGCGACGCATCAGCACTAAACCTTTCGGTTTGACGAAAACTCTCATTTAATCGGGTAAACATCTCGTTCAAGACCCGAGTCAAACGACCGATCTCATCATCGACCGGCGGCTCGTCCAACCGGGCGTCGAGACGCTGAGCAGTAATTTGTTCCGCCGCCTCCGCCACATCTGAAACTGGGGCAAGGGCGGTCCGTGCAATCCACCAGCCGCCAAAGCCGGTTACCACCAGCATAAAAGGTAGAATCCCTAATACTGCCAAGGCTCGAGAACCTGCGTCATTCTCTATTTCTCGCATTTCTCCCGCCACGCTTAAAATCAGATCATCCTTTTGGAATGTCCCAAGCCGATAATTCTGCCTCCGAACTTTGATTGTCCGTACTCCCAAAGTCGCAACCGGCAGGGTCACGTGTGGGATATCGAAGGAATGGTACAATACCCGTCTTCCCAAATCTCGGATTTCGATGAGCCGCCGGCTCGCCGAGTACGGAATCAATTCCTTAATCCTGGCCAGTCGTTCCGACTGCGAAAGCCGGCCGCGATCTTCCCACTGGGTGAAGAAATATTTTGCTTCGCCTTTCAGCTGAGTATCGAGCATGTCTGTCTGCGCACGCTTCAGGTAGAATCCGGTTCCGATCGCACACGAAACCACAGCGATGCCGACCAAGAGCATCGACCAGACTATAAGTTTCGTGCTGAGCGGCCAACGCTTCATTCCGGACCTTTAAGAATATACCCGACACCCCGGACGGTTTGCAGCAGCTTTACCTCGTGAAAATCGTCGATCTTTCGCCGCAAACGGTTGATGTAGACATCCACCACATTCGTACCGGTATCAAAGTGGTAATCCCAAACTTGCTCGCAAATGCTGGTTCGCGAAAGGACCCGGCCCGGGTATCGCATCAGAAACTCCAACAGAGCAAACTCTCGCACCGCTAAATCAATTTTCTGACCTCCGCGCGCAACCTCCCGGGTCAGTAAGTTCATGCTCAAATCAGCCACTCGCAATGTAGTTGCTCGATCACCACTGCTTCGCCGGCCCAGTGCGTTTACCCGCGCGACCAGTTCCCGCATCGAAAACGGCTTAGCCAGATAATCATCTGCTCCCAGCTCCAGCCCTTCCACTCTCTGCGAAACCTCGCCACGTGCAGTCAGTAACATTACCGGCGTCGCGTTTCTCTCTTCCCGTAGTCGACGAAGGACAGCTAGCCCGTCCTTTCCCGGCATCATAATATCAAGAATGATGACATCAAACGTCTGCTTTCCCGCTTGGTCGATCGCTTGGTTTCCGTCAAAGACGGTCTCTACCTCATAACCGGCCTCCCTGAGAGCCTTGCGGATGAAATGGCTTACTTTCTTTTCGTCCTCCGCAAGCAGGATTTTCATGGATTCGCTTCTATACATTGTATGGAGGTTGCCGCCCACTCTGAGCCGTCGACCACCACTCAAACTCTATTATCAGGTTACTCATTTAGATCGCTTCTTTATCAACCCGCAATGGCCAATCGGTCAAAATGCTTACGTTGTTCACAGGTTGATGAAGATTACTTTTTCTCTAATGACCCAAGCTTAATAATCATCTACGTGTGAACAACTACGATTCTCATCCACTAATCGGCTTCAGTATTGGAATCGCAGGCATTTTGACAATGTGAACAACTGGCCGGCTGCACACCAACATGCACGAACAAGCGAGAGTCACCACGGAGTAATCCGAGTTATTTACAGCTTATCCTGCCTTCTTCAGATATTCGTTCACAAAGTAGCCGCGGCTTCCAGCTGCGAGTTTTACGTGATTCCGCCTCCGGGCGCGGCCGATGAAATTGGACGCGCGGTAGCTCGAAAAGCGAAGGTGGTTCGCACCTGGAAGGTGCGTCTACTAGATCAACTCCAATCAAGAATCGAACCGAATCCGGGATCGAATAGCCTTTTGTAAGTGCGAACGGCGAAGCCATCCGTCATTCCGGCGACGTAGTCGCACAAGATCCTTGCCTTACTTTCCGCCGATTCTTGATTCCGGACAATCTGATCGAATGCTTCCGGCAAAAGGCGCAAACCTGAGTCCTTGGGGGCCAGATAGCTCTCGCACAATGCCGTGAAGATTCCTTCCAGAATTACTCGGCCCTTTCGTTCCAGCTGGTGCAGTTGTGAATGATCGAACACCAAATCATGGGATAATTTCTTATAGAGATCTGCTTCCGCGCGAACGGCCGGATCGATGAAGAGCGTAAAGCGGTAACGACTGCTTTGGGACGACAGTGGGCCGTTACGCTCTCTCAGCGAAGTGGCTCGAATGAAGGCGCCAATTTTTCGGCTAAATCGCGCTTCGGCTTTACGGTCCTTGATGGCCGCTATTACGGTTTCGGCGTGTTGGACCTCATCCGCGCTTAGACCCCGTTGGCCGGCCCAAGCCTCGACTTTTTCGCTCCGGAGAAACCCAGCGTTGATGCTGTCAACCAAATCATTCAGGCAGTAGGCGGTATCGTCTGCCCAATCCATAATTTCACATTCCAAGGAGCGAAACTTGTTCCAGTCATCAATGTTTGGAAGCTCGTTTCCATCACACACAAATCGTCGCAGATACGCCTGGTCGTTATAGATGAAATGATTACGGACTTCTGCCTTTTCGCTGAGCAATCGCTTGTATTTGAGGATCCCATCCACAAAGGCACGCGTTGGATTCATGCCCCGCCGTACCGACCCTCCAGGATAAATGGTCTCGGTTATAATGCGCAGGCTCTGTGCGTTCCCTTCGAATCCGCCATACGATTGCATCAACTGATGTAAGGTTCGTTCACCAGCATGACCAAATGGACCGTGGCCCAGGTCATGAGCCAAGCAAATGGCTTCGACCAGGTCTGCATCGATGAAGAAATCGGTCTCCAAAGCAACAGAGTTTTTCTGCAGGAAAGAACAGATCGAGCGGCCAATCTGCGCGACCTCCAAAGAATGGGTTAGACGTGTCCGATAAAAATCAAACTCGCCTGAGACAAACACCTGGGTTTTGGCCTGTAAACGGCGAAACGCGGAGCTGTAAATGATGCGATCTCGATCGACCTGAAAAGCAGAACGAAAATCGTCCGGCTCCCGAGGATGTAGCGACTCAAGATCGAATGAATTATAAAAACCGTTCCGAGGCGAAGCTTTCAACGTCATCCCGCTGCGCCCCACTCTGCGATTGTCTGAGGCTTCTGGCCAGACTCATTCCATCTTTTTCTTCGGAGTCGCTGTGGTCGTTGCTGTCGCGTCCGGACTAGGGGAGAGATACGCGCGCGGAGTATCGTTTGGAATAGGCGAAGCCGGAGTGAGTGGAGACGCCTGAGGAGTCGGAGATGGCGCCGCCTTTTTTACAAAGTCCGTTCGCGCTTTCAATAGAGGATCCAAGCTCCAATCACTCACCAGGAAAACCCAGTTTTCGAGCTTCTGTTCGCTGGCCAGCCGAATTTTCCATTCCTCTAGCTGCTTGGTAAACTCAGCGTCTTTCTTGGTTTTCTCTTCCGGCGTTTCATTGGCCTGCGGCGTACGCGTCTCAGTCAGATTTGCACTCACCTTCACGCGCAAGAAGTGAGTTTGTTCGGGACCAGCGCCACCGATTTCCAACCGGTAATGAAATCCTTCGAACGTCTCCAACTGAACGACCAGCGGCTGCTGCAGGCCGGTTTCGCTAACCGGCGTGTTCTCCGGACGAACGTCTTGCAAAGAAATGGAAAGGGAGGAAAGAGGATTGGCGTTTTCTTTCTCCAAACTCTCATTGGCGGCAGCATCTTGAAGTTCCCAATCTGCGTGCTCATCTTTCCGGCTTACCTTCCAGCCGACAGCATTACCGACGTTATCACGGACTACGGACCGCACCTTCTGGGTGTCGATAAACTGTTTGTTGATCCAGTTGCTCGGGTTCAATGGATCGAGATTGGGAAATGTCTCTTCAATCAGATAGACCTGATCTTTTTTATCTGGATTAAAAGCAAAACGTCCCGAGCCAAGCGCGCTTTCGCTGCTGGACGGTCTCTTTCCGAGAATCAGCGTGGCGATCTTTTTGTCGCCGCTACCAAGGAGATCGATCTCAGTGCCGGACTGATCGCCCTGGCCAGGCGGGAGCAGTTGAAGCCTTCCAAATTGAGACGCTCCGACCTCCAACGCCCGCACATATTTCAGCTCCCAAATTGAGCGGAGTAGTTCCCGGATCTTGGCAAAGTCAGCCGGATATCCATATCGTTCGGCCACCTGCCAGCCGTCGCCGGAGGTTTGCAGACTCAGATTTTCTTTGCCTGCTTGCACCCGAACCTTGGTGACATCGTTGACCGCTAAATTGGAATAAATTTGTCGGTCACTGGATTCTCCTTTCCAGGTTGAGGATTGCCTCATCTGGAAAATCGTTCCGGCGATCACTAGCAGCAGAGCGATGCCCAGTAGCAGATAAACCTGTTTTCGTTTCATCGAGCAGCGCGACTTTGACGCTTAAATATCGCAAATCCCAAGCCCGCTAGCGTGACGAGTAACGGCATGGCGGCGATATTGATCCACTTCAAAGTGTTTTGCAGAGAGTCGATCTCCTGTCTCAAATCCTTGCGCACCTGCTTCAGTTCTTTATCTAACTTTGCTTCATTCTCCTGGAACTTCTTGATCTCGGCCTGCTGTTGGGGAGAAAGGACCGTCTTTTGGTCCGACGGGTTGCTATTCTGCAGAGCGGCTAGCTTTTGCTTCGTTTGGGCGATGCTATTTTCGAGCTCATCGATCTTGCTCTGATAACGTTGCTCTGCAGCCGCCTCCATCTGGTTGACGACCAGGAATGGTCGGTTAGCCGAGGCGCGACTTCGAATCGATATCAAATTGGAATCGCCCGCCAACATCTCAACGCTACTCTCGATGAAGTTCAAATTTCCGTTAGTGGGAGAGAACACCGTTTGAGTAAGAACCTGCTGTTCGTTTCCAGCGATGGTATCGAACGCAAAATCCGCATCTCCGATTAATACCACTACTCCTTCGTTCGTTGCCTCCTTGAGCGGCACTGGCGTTGCACTAGTCGATGGAGTGGGCGTGGGCGTAGCGTTAGGATTCGTAGGCTCCGCTGGCGGTGCTGCCGGTTTGCCATTGGCGAAGGCGGTCTTGAATTTCCCGGTCAGACGGACGGCCAGCGGGTAGCGCGTATGGGCGGCCTTGAGTGCCTTGCGGACCGCGTCCGATCCCATCTGGACGGTCATCGCATCAATCAAACTGCTCTGTTCGGAGGAAGAAATGAGCACTTCTTCTTTCAGGCCGTCGGCCGGTGTGCCGAGGAAGGCACCGGCAAATGGTAACAGCACATCATTAGTTGCGGCACCAAGCGGATCACTGCGGTTGATAGCATCCGCTGTCAGGGACAAGACACTCGGATCCGACTGAACGACGTTCGCTTCCCGCTGGATCTTGGTCGCAAAGGCCGGATCTGCCACGACCTGGTTTGACGTGAAATTAATGCCCCAGGCTTTGAGGAGTTTGTCGAGGGATGCGGAAAAAACTTCGCCTCCCATCATGCCGGCTTGACCACTCATCTGAAAATCGACAAACGAGAATGGATCGAGTAACGCGACCATCTTACCGCCGCGCAGCAGAAATTGATCAATTGCGTATTGAGCCGAGTCGGTGATGCCTTTCGGATAGCACACCAACAGGACCGAAATATCGTCATCGATCTTATCAGCGGTGAGCGACACTTCGCGGACGGTGTAGTTTTCCTTAAGCTCCTGCGCGAATATCCACGGTGCACTGCCTTGCTGCCGCCGCTGCATCACCATTGGATTATTGCGCCCGAGCACGGGCAGGGCGCTCATTACGCCGATGACCGCCTTCTTAGGATTAGCCACACTGGAAATGGCTCGAGAGACATCATACTCAAGCAGAGATTCTCGACCGGGACTGAGAAATGGAATGGTCGTTTTCGCGTCGAGGCAACTTACCGCCAGTCCAAGATAAACTTTATCACTGAGATTGACCGTTTGTCCCTCGACCCCATCGAGTCGGGCTGAGTCTTCCGCGTCGGAGTCCGGTTTAGGATCGAGTTTGACAATCTTGATCTTGCCGCGGCTTGCCTGCTGGAATTCTGAGAGCAGATCTTCGACTTCCTGGGCGTAAGTACGGAGATAGACCGGTGTTGAGGCATTATCTTTGCTGTAATAGAAGCGAATCTCTACAGGGGTATCAAGTTTCTGCACGATTCGCTGCGAGCCTTGCGACAACGTATACAGGTGGTTCTCGGTCAGATCCCAACGAAATTTGCTGAAATTTCCGAGCAGGTTAAGCGCAATGAGTATGACCAACAGCGCGATGACACCGACAACGGAGAAAAGCCAATTCTCTGCAACCTTTTTCATAGGTTTTTACGCGCGATGAGCGCGTAGAATGACGCTCGTTGTGAAGAGCGAGAAGACGATGACGCTGATGAAAAACAACAAGTCGCGACTGTCGACTACTCCTCGCTGAACGCTGTCAAAATGTGTCATCACCCCGACGGCGGTGACCGCATCAACCAGCCAAGCTGGGGCCCAGGCCGATAGTGGATCGGTTATCGGCCGCCATCCACAGAGAATTAGGAGAAGAGAGATCATCACAGCCAGGATAAAGGCGACAACCTGATTCCGCGTCAGCGCTGAAGTGAGCGACGCGATCGAAAGAAATGCTCCGGCCAAAAAGAAGCTGCCGATATACCCGCAGGCGATTCGGCCAAAGTCTGGGTGCCCGAGATACGCTACGGTTATTACCAAAGGAAAAGTGAGTGCCAGCGCAATGCAGAGGAAAAGCCAACTAGCCAAGAATTTTCCAAGTATCGCTTGCCATGGAGTGACCGGCATGGTCAACAGCAGCTCCATTGTGCCCAGACGGAGTTCTTCCGCCCAAAGCCTCATTCCGACCGCCGGCACCAGGAAGAGGTAAAGCCAGGGATGCCAGAAAAAGAAAGGAATCATGTCGGCCACCCCCCGTTCAAAAAAGCCGCTAACCAGCAGCGTGAATGCGGCGGCCAACAGAAGAAAGATAACGATGAAGACATAAGCAACCGGGGAGGTGAAATAGGCCCAGAGCTCCCGTTTTGTGATAGTCCAGATCGTCTTCATGCAGCGGTTTTTGTATCGGGCAGCGTGATGGCCCGGAAAACATCATCGAGTCGGCCTTCGTCGATTTGGATGTTCTCGACTTTCCAGCTGTTTCGGCCCGCTAGCGCGATCAGCTCAGGCAAAAGTTGGCCGTGCGGAGTTAGCCGAACCGTTACTCGACTGTCAGCTGCAGACAAAAGCTCGCATCGCGAAACGGCGGGAAGCGATTCCAATTGAGAAACAAGCCCCTGCTGCTCAGCATCATTCACAGTAAGCACGACATTGCCGGCCGATGGCGACTGTGCCTTGAGTTCTTCGGGCGTTCCAATTGCTACAATCGAGCCTTGATCGATAATTAATGCGCGCGTGCAGGCAGCTTCTACTTCCTCCAAGATGTGGGTCGAAAAAATGATGGCTTTATCGGTGCCAAGGCGCCGAAGCAAGGATCGAACCTCATGTTTTTGATTGGGATCAAGACCGTCAGTGGGCTCATCAAGAATCAAAACCTCTGGATCATGAATCAACGCTTGGGCCAGACAGGTGCGATGCCGAAATCCTTTCGATAACGTATCGACACTTTGTTGCATGACTCGATTCAGGAAACACATTTCTACGACGCGATCGATGGCTTCGGTCTTAGCCGCCCCATATAGGCCCCGCATCTCGGCACAAAAACTGAGAAACCCGGCAACCGACATATCGCTGTAGATCGGCGCGTTTTCTGGCAAATATCCGATGCGACGCTTGGCTTCCAGTGGATTTTCCGAGATTTCGAACCCGCCGATCGTCACTGTTCCTTCGGTCGACGGCAGATACCCGGTGATCATCCGCATGCTGGTCGATTTACCAGCACCGTTAGGTCCGAGAAACCCGAGGACCTCGCCTTTGGCAACAGTGAACGTGATGTGGTCGACTGCGAGTTTCGGACCGAAACTCTTCGTCAGTTTATCAACGTTAATCATATCGGGAGGTCATCGTGGACGTTCCTTTTCGGGAAGGGAGCTTAAGACAAAGCGCGAGCCTGTCCCTTTGTCAAGCAGCGGACCGGTTGGATTTCGACGTTGACTTCCAGCTAGTTCACGCCCGAAGGATACCGCTGCACCATGTCAAAAAACTCGATTCCCCGATTAATCTATGCCGCAAGCGAATCCTCGGCTGATATGCTGTACGCTACTCGATTCTTTGTGCCGGATCCGTTCTTATATTTGGAGCAGAACGGCAAAAAGAGCATCCTGCTTTCCGATCTGGAAATCGATCGCGGGCGCCGGGAAGCGAAAGTAGATGAAGTAATTTCGCTTTCTTTGATTCAGCGACCTTTGGAGAAGCGGTTAACAAAGAAACCAACGATTGAACAGACGATTGAGCGATTTTTACGGCAACGAAGAGTCAGGCGCGCAGTGGTACCGAGCGATTTTCCGCTCGGGTTAGCGAATGCACTCAACGCTAGTGGGATTAAGCTGGAGCCGATATCCGGTTTATTCGATCCGGGTCGCGAATTTAAGCGCGATGAGGAGATCAAGCAGCTCCAGCAGGCCATCGCGTTGACTGAAGTAGGATTGGAACGGGCCTATGCGGTTCTTCGGGCATCAGAAATCAAGCCCGGGCGTAAGCTTTTCTGGGACGGCAAGAGGCTCACCTCCGAACTGCTGCGTGCGGAGATCGAATGCGCCATTCTGCGGGCCGGTGGAATTCCGATGAACACGATTGTGGCCGGTGGCGATCAGGCCTGCGATCCCCACGAACGCGGTTCCGGGCCACTCGCGGCCAATTCGTTAATCATTCTCGACGTGTTTCCACGAGCTGCCGAGACCGGTTATTACGGCGACATTACGCGGACAGTCCTGCGCGGCAAAGCAAGCGAGGCGCAAAAACGTCTTTGGCATACAGTGCTGGAAGGCCAGGCGTACGCGTTGAAAAAGATTCGCCCGGGTCTTTCCGGTCAACAGCTGCAAAAAGAGGTATCCGATTTATTTACGAACCGCGGCTTCCCGACCGAAGTTCGCGAAGGCCGCTGGACCGGATTCTTTCATGGGCTCGGTCATGGGCTCGGATTGGAAATTCATGAATCGCCGCGGATTGCCGCCACGAAATTCAAGAACGGCCAAGTGTTCACCGTGGAACCTGGTCTTTATCTCCCGAATGTCGGCGGCGTGCGTCACGAAGACGACGGCGTGGTGACGGGCAACGGTTTCAGAGTGTTGTCGAAATTTCCGAAGGTGCTGGAGCTGTAGTTACAGGTTACAAGTTGCGGGTTGCGGGTTACAGGTTGCGGGTTACAGGTTCGCCTTACGCCGGCGATCGTATTTGCGTCCGCGCTTTTCGGATCCGCCCAAATAGCGACTTAGCCCACCCAGCAGCCGGCCCGCTGAAATGCCCATGGTGTCCAGTTCTTCATACCTGGATTGTGGAACCAGTCCAACCGTCGAGAGAATAGATCAACTGTGCCCGTAATTCGCCCACAGAGCCCTTGGAAAAGCTCAAGAATTGGATGAATTCCGCATTCCCATCGCGCTCGTATTCTTCAGCGAAATTCGAAAGGACCGAGATTGAAGCCCGCTCCATTTGATTTGCCAAATTTCGATTTGAGGCAAACGAAGGAGTTCGCACTAACAATCCTGTTTCGCGCACAAAAGCTCGGCATGCTTTGAATGCGTCGAAATCCTTAAAATCATTTACTTTTGCCATTTTTGGAATCTTACCAGGTCCGCTGAATATAACAACATAAAATAAGTGTGTTTCTAATATTGTAGCGCGGCAAGTGAAAACCCCGCAACTTGCGATCTCTAACCCGCAACGTTACGGGCAACCGCCGACGAAAATATGACAGCCGGCGTAAGGCGAACCTGTAACCCGCAACTTGTAACCCGCAAACCTAGTACGCGAACAGCGCCAGCGAGAAGATCAATGCACCCCAGAGTACGCCCAGGCCACTGAGCGCACGCCAGCGTAAAACCGACTTTGTGATCCAGTTGATTTGGTCACGCAAAAGGTATGGTTTACCAACCCAGAACATCCCGAGCGTTAGCCAGATATAAGCTAGGACTACCAGAAGTAGTCGAGAACTCTCCGATCGAAGAAACGCCGCCGACAAGATGGGTTCGGCCACTAGCATCGCCAGAATACCTATTGCGCGCGCCGCCAGGAATTCTTCAACGAATAAGACGGTAAGGATAAACAATACTGGTACGGCCACCTGAAGATAAACTCGCAGCCAACCAAATTCCTCTAGATCGACGCAAGAGACCAACCAGAAGCACCACACCGCGTCAAGCGCCAGGATCCCGATTCCGGCAGATTTCGAGCGAGGAAGTTTGATCAGCCATTTTTGGGTTTCTGCCGTCCGCATCAGCGCATACAAATGTCCGACGATCAAGGCGGCGCCTACAATGAGGCCGACAATGTGAAGCGTGAAATCGTAGATGCGTGGTGGGTATTCCATGAAGCGACTAATTAAAAAGGATGGCGGGATCTCCGTACAACGTGTATCCGGTCGAACGAAGTATCCGCACTGGGAAAAGCTCACCAACGTGGCGCGGCGAACCTTCGAATACTACAATTTTATTTCCGCGGGTACGTCCCATTAGACGCTCCGGATTGGTTTTACTCGGTCCCTCACAAAGAATCTCGACCTGACGGCCAACCAACGCTTCGCCGCGCCGTTTCGCCCAAGAGTTTACCAACTCCAAAAGATCGTGATTGCGATCTTCTTTGGTCTTTTCCGCAATCTGCATCCCGAGTTCAATTGCAGCCGTATCTCGTCGTGGCGAATACTTGAAAACGAATGCATTATCAAAACCGACCCGATCAACGAGTTCATAAGTTTGGCGATAATCGTCATCGGTCTCTCCCGGAAAACCCACTATAATGTCAGTGGTAATCGCGATATCCGGTGACACCGCTCGAATGCGGTCAACCAAGTCGAGATATTTGTCATGAGTATAGGTGCGGCGCATAGCTCGCAGAATTCGATCGGAACCAGATTGCAGTGGGAGATGAATATGTTCCACTAACTTTGGCACGCGGCCAAAAGCTTCGATAAGATCCTGACGAAAACCGATCGGATGGGGAGATGTAAAGCGGATGCGCTCGATTCCGGGCACCCCTTGTACCGCCTCAAGCAATTGTACGAATGGGCTTTTGCCGTCCATCTTGGGAAATTCGTGTCGTCCGTACAAGTTCACGATTTGGCCCAGCAAGGTTACTTCTTTGATGCCACGTGCCGCCAGCTGCTCCACTTCGGCGACAATTTCGTTGATTGGACGACTGCGCTCATTGCCTCGGGTGGATGGCACGATACAAAAAGAACAATGCATGTTGCATCCCTGCATGATCGAGACGAACGCGCTCACCGTCTTTTGCGCCAGCCGATGATCGCGGATGGTACTCTGCGAGCCGGCCTCTTCCTCCACATCAACAATCGAAAATCGGACGTCGTCCCAACGTCGCGATTTTTTTTTGTCTAGTGCCTGTTCGACATATTCTGCTACCCGGTGAAATTTTTGGGTACCAACGACCAAATCGAGGTGAGGAACGTCCTTAAGCAGCGAAGATCCGCGGCTCTGTGCCATGCATCCGAGCAAACCGTAAACTATCGGGCGTTGCTGCGATAGGGAGCCAAGCATTCCGATTTTGCCCAGAGCTTTCTGTTCGGCCAAGTCTCGAACGCTACAGGTATTGAGCAGAATGACATCTGCGTCTTGAGCATCCGCGGTGATTTCATGACCACGGGCAATGAGCATCTGCGCGACTTGTTCGGAGTCGCGCTCGTTCATCTGGCAACCATAAGTTTTGATGTAGACCTTAGCCATTGTCCGCCACGAGAGCGCGTAAACTAACGCGAAACAGAAGGCAAGTAAACGGGAGAGAGGGACAGGAAGGGCGAGAACGCACCCCAACGTCACCGTCGCCACCGTAGACTACGGGTCAGTCCCATTGAGCGCCGGCGCCCATCAACTCACCTTCACGCTCGTCGGGAAAAACTCCAATTCCATCAACTATCTGGTTGGGATCGATTACCTGCTGTTAACGAAGACGAATTGAGAGTCGGTTCCTCGATACATCGTGGGTCATGCCCGGGCGCCGCAAGCGGCGCCCGAAAACAACCCATCGCGTTGTTCTCACCCGAACCTTCAAGACGAACTCTTAGCCGCTAACGCTGCTTCATCCCGAGTGCGTTTGCGCTCGATAAATCCGGCGACTACGATGCAAAGTTCATAAAGCAGGTACATCGGCGTACCCATCATCGCCATCGAGAGTGCATCCGGGACTGGCGCGAGAAACGCAGCGGCCAGAAAGATCAGAAGAAAGGCGTAAGCCCTGGTGCGGCGAAGGAGCGCTACCGAAACGATACCGAGTCGCACCAACACCAAAACCACCACGGGTAACTCAAACGCAATGCCGAAGCCGATACAGCATTGGGTCACAAATGAAAAATATTCCCTGACGTTCCAGGTCGGCGCCCAATGCATGTTCATTGCATCATGAAAAAAGAAGCGCAAGGTCGGTGGGAGTACAAAATAGTAAGAGAATAACACGCCGGCCAGGAAGAGGCCGAATCCGATCAGGACTGCTGGCAGCATCGCCTTGCGCTCCTGCGGAGTGAGCGCGGGCAGAACGAATCCTCCCGCGAAATAGATCAAAAACGGGAACGCAATCACAATGCCCGCATAAAACGCGAGTTGAAATGAGATGGTCATCGAATCGGCCACTCCGAACGAAACCAATGTTCGCACCAGATTAGGATCCAATGAACTAAGTGGCGCTTGCATCATCTGTGCGAGCTGACTTCGAAACAGGAACGCGATAGCCATCGCGATACCGAGCGCGAGAGCCATTTTAATAATGACCCAGCGGAGATCTTCCAAATGATCGAGAAACGGTTTGACCGCTTCGGGATGATTCCCTTCTCGAAATTTGAAAAGGTTAGAGATTTTCATCGGATTCCTTAGCTTGCTCACTCGATCAGTCCACGCGCGCAGAGCCGCGCGAAAAGAGCAAGGGTATTGGCATCCTGAATGATGTTCTCTGCCACCATGGAACGCAACTGCTCCAGAGTGAATTCACGAGACTCAGCGATGGTCTCGCTCGTGTCGATTTGAGCGCCGTCTCCAGTTGCTCGAACCGGCCGAGCGAGAAACAGATATTGCTGCTCGTCCGTAAAACCCGGGGAAGCATAGTACCATCCTAGGTCGATCAATTCGCCCACTGCGGTTAGCTCGTATCCAGATTCCTCGGCTAACTCCCGAAGAGCGGTCGCTTTTAAGAGTTCCAGGCCCGGATTCATCGAGTCATCCACCTGCCCCGCCGGAAATTCCCATAACCACTTCTGTACCGGAATCCTGGCCTGATGAATCAGAACAAACCGACCTTCCGCCGTGATCGGGCAAATTATCACCGCTTTCTTCCTCCGGACCACCGTCCAATCGCGCGTGGTCGTTGTCCCTCCAATCGCAACCTTCTCTTGGCGAACTTCGAGATGAGGATTCTGGAAAAGCGTGCGAACCTCCAGCAAGCGCCATCCTTCTTCGTTACTCACGGAGTTTTGCGTTCCACGCTTCTAATTCCGCCGCAACATTTTTTGGCGACGGCGCGCCGATGGCGGTTCGGCTGTGCAGGGCATTATCCAGATTCAATACAGCGAAGACATCCTCGGCGAAACGATCGCTGAACTGACGGTATTCCAGTAGTGTCAGCTCGGTGAATGGACGTTGGTGTTGGATGGAGAAAGCCACGAGCTTGCCGATGATCTCATGGGCTTGCCGAAAAGGAACGCCTCGTTTCACCAGATAATCGGCCAGATCCGTAGCTAACAAACCGGGATCGCTTGCTGCGCTGAGCATTCGTTCCGGTTCGATCTCAATCTCTCGCATCATTCCGGCAAAGACCTCGAGCGTATTCGAGACTTGGTCGAGCGAATCAAAGATCGCCTCTTTGTCTTCCTGCAGGTCGCGGTTGTAAGTCATCGGCAGCCCTTTCAGATTGGTCAGCATGGCAACTAGATTGCCGACGAGTCTGCCTGTTTTCCCACGAGTCAGTTCACATACGTCGGGATTTTTCTTTTGCGGCATCAGGCTTGAACCGGTGCTATAAGCATCACTGATCCGGATAAAACGGAACTCGGCCGACGCGAAGAGGATCAGATCCTCGCTTAGACGTGAGAGGTGAACTCCGACCAGCGAAATCACAAAAAGGAATTCCGCGACGAAATCGCGATCGCTGACCGCATCCATGCTGTTATGCGTGATCTCCGGGAAATCGAGTAGCTCGGCGATGTAAGCCCGGTCCAATTCAATCGTGGAACCGGCGAGAGCACCGGAACCAAGTGGCATCCGGTTAATCCGGGCGCGCGCGTCCCGGAGTCGATCCTTGTCTCGTTCGAGCATCTCCACATACGCCAGCAAGTGATGGGCGAAAAGAACCGGCTGTGCCCGTTGCAGATGGGTGTAACCGGGAAGGACTGCAGCGGAATTTCTCTTGGCCAGCTCCACCAGGGCCAATTGCAATTCCCGAATGCGCAGATCGAGCAGATCTGACTCGTGGCGCAGGTAGAGACGCAGATCGAGCGCAACCTGATCATTCCGGCTTCGCGCCGTATGTAGCTTTGCTCCACTGGGACCGATGCGATCGGTCAGAGCCGCTTCGATGTTCATGTGCACGTCTTCCAGCTCAACCCGAAACGGGAATTTCCCTTCGGTAATCTCCGCTGCAATTTGGCCAAGACCGTTGTCGATCTGGCTGAGCTCTTCCCGAGTCAGAATCCCTGCTCTCTCCAGTGCTTTGGCGTGAGCAATCGAGCCGAGAATATCGAATCGATACAGTCGCCAATCGAACGAAACAGACTCCGAGAAACGCTGCAAAGCAGGTGCTGTCTCCTGGCGAAATCGTCCTTTCCACATTGCGGAAGAAATCTGCCGGAGAGGGGATTAGAAGCAAGAGCAAAGATGCCGAAAGCATTGTGAACTTCAACGGTTTTCATTCTGTTAGCCGAGAGGCTAGGATTTCCGACGGCGGTATTCCAATAGAGCGCTGGCATTGTTCGATAATCAGAACGCATCGTAAGCTAATGCTCCCTCCTGCGTCCCCCTCAACCGACCGTCACTTCGGAAAACAACCCAACGTCAGTGATCGGCACAGGGATTGGTAATGAGCGTTTATCAACCACCTCCCACTTTTCACCCAATCAGGTTTTGATCGTCCTGAGCCAGGACCCGCCCGCAACGCTGTCGGGTAGCGACTGCGGGCTGGGGGATCAGGTTACCATTATGCATCAAAGGTAGCTCGCCCGGTTACAATTCTTGCTTGCAAACTCGACTTCGAGTTGGATGGTTGAAAAACGGTTGATCATGGAGCTTCGGCATTTGCGTTCATTGCTTGTCCTGACCGAAGAATTGCACTTTGGACGAGCTGCCGACCGGTTGGGAATAGCTCAGCCCGCTTTGAGCCGACAGATCCAGCAGCTAGAAGCGGAACTACAGACTCAGCTTTTTAACCGCCCTCCGCGCGCGGTTGCCCTCACCGATGCAGGACGCGAGTTTGTGGAAGGCATTGGCCCGGCGATTCGACAGATAGAAGAGGCGGCCGCTGGTGCAACCAATTTTGCTCGAGCTAAACGAGGAAGGATTCGCGTCGGTTCTTCTGCCAATTTGTCCTCCGATTTTATCCCGGAGCTGCTACACCAGCTTCATCAAGAATCGCCGCTGGTGAGAATCGATGTGAGAGGGCTGTCGGTAGCAGAACAGATTCGGACTTTGCACGCTGCCGAAATCGACGTCGGATTGGCCACTCTACCGATCAATGATCCATCGCTGATCGTTCGCCGCATTTTCAGCGAGCCGTTAGTACTGATGGTCCAAAGGGAAAGCGAGTTCGCCCAGAAGACATTCATTTCGGTCCGCGAGCTAGCCAAAGAACAGTTTATCATTTGTCCTCGTTATCGCCGGGCTGGCTTTCACGAAGTCATTATCGAACTTGCCGGAAAGGTTGGTTTTCGGCCTCGAATTGCCAGCGAAATCGACGCGCCGTCAACCACCCTGGCCCTGGTTGAACGCGGTCTGGGCGTCGCGCTAGTACCTCAGTCCGAATCCTTGACGGCATCGGACCGCGTTCGATGCATTCCGATCAGTCATCCTGCTCTTTTCATCGATATCGGCGCCGTCTGGCGTCGGGAGAATATGTCGCCGGTGCTCCGTTGGTTTATCGATTGTGCCGTTCGAATGGGACGCGAGATAGCGGCAAAGCGATCGCCAAAGCTGGTAGCGTGAGAATTGGTGATCGGCGCTCAATAAGTATGACCGTTCACGGGACGACCGATTACTGCGCGAGTCGGGAATCTCAGCTAACAACGCTCTTGGCTAAGCTAGGGGCTTCCTCAGCCAAACCAAATCCGGCGTGGACCAGATTAGCGCCTTCATCAACGCGGTCCTCATCCACAATCACCGAGATCTTGATCTCTGAGGTGGTGATCATCTGAATATTGATACCGGCTTCCCCGAGCAGCTCGAACATTTTTGCCGCAACTCCGGAATGAGAGCGCATTCCTATCCCAACCACACTGAGTTTGGCAATTCCACCCTGCGCAGAAAAGCTGTGAGCTCCAATCTCGCCAACGAGTGGGCCGAGCAACCGATTGATCTTGGGTAGCTCGTCTGAATGAGTCGTAAAGGAAATATCGGTTGAGCCATCGGCCGAAACGTTCTGAACAATCATGTCGACATTGATGCCTGCGCCGGCAATTGCCGTGAAAATGCGCGAGGCTACTCCTGGCCGGTCTGGAACGCGGTTAACCGTCACCTTTGCTTGGCGGCGATCGACGCTGACGCCACGAATGACCACCTTTTCCATTCCGCTCGTTTCTGCTTTCACGATAGTCCCTGGTTCGTCGTTAAAACTACTGCGTACTTCAAAAATAACCCCAAACTTTTTAGCGAATTCCACTGCTCGCGACTGCATCACCTTCGATCCGAGACTCGACATCTCGAGCATCTCGTCGTAGGAGACCTCGGCGATTTTGCGCGCCTTGTGAACGCTGCGAGGATCAGCGGTGTAAACGCCGTCCACATCCGTACAGATCTGGCAAAGGTCTGCTCCCAAGGCAGCGGCCAGTGCGATCGCCGTCAGGTCGGAACCGCCGCGACCAAGAGTTGTGATGTGACCGTCTAAACTTTCACCCTGGAATCCAGCGACAATGACGATATGGCCATCTTCCAGCAACCGATGTATCCGCTTCGGAGTGATATTAGCGATCTTGGCTTTCGTGTGGACACCGTCAGTGACGATTCCAGCCTGCGCTCCGGTCAAAGAAACAGCCTTTCCTCCCAACGCGTTGATGGCCATCGCAGTGAGCGCGATCGTCGTCTGCTCGCCTGTCGCGAGGAGCATATCCATCTCTCGTTCGCTCGGATGCTCCGCCACTTGGCGAGCTAAGCCGATCAGATTGTCGGTTACACCGGACATTGCCGACACCACCACCACAATTTCATCGCCGGCCGCCTGCGCTTGGAGAATGCGTCGAGCGACCAGGAGGATGCGTTCTGGAGTTCCCACCGAGGTGCCCCCGTATTTCTGAACAATCAAACTCATAACAAACGGTAGACCGCTGCCTTATCGGCCGGGGCCTGATAAGTCTCGATTCCGTGATCTACCACGCTTGCAACGTCCTTGAGCCCGTGGCCGGTCAGTGTGACAGCGATCTTGGTTCCATCCGGTATGCCGGACAATGGACAATTGTCGCAGCGGCGTTCCGGGTCTGCGCACTTCAAAACACCAGCGACCGCAGCAGCGCTAGCCGGCTCCACGAACACGCCTTCTTCCGATGCGAGCCAGCGTTGAGCAGCGAAGATCTGCTCGTCCGTGACGACATCTACTGCCCCTTGCGATTCAAGGAGTGCCGCCTTGGCTCGCATCCGACTAGCTGGATTTCCGATACGGATCGCTGATGCCGCCGTTTCCGGGCGCTCAATCACCCGATCATAAAAAAGAGGAGCGGCACCGGCAGCTTGGAAACCAATCATCCGAGGAGTAGTTCCAATGCGCCCGAGCCGAAGGTATTCGGTGTATCCTTTCCAGTAAGCGGTAATGTTCCCAGCATTACCAACCGGCAGGACGTGGGCAAACGGTGCTTCCCCGAGCGCATCCGCAATCTCGAATGCAGCCGTTTTTTGGCCTTCCAATCGATTGGGATTGATCGAGTTCACTACGCCAATTCCGGGCTCGTTTTCGAGTTCACGGACGATCCGTAAGCAGGAATCAAAATTTCCGTCGATTGCAATGACCTTCGCTCCGTAAACGAAGGCCTGCGCCAGTTTTCCCAGCGCAATATTTCCCGCCGGTACAAGCACTGCACATCGGAGTCCAGCACGGGCAGCGTAGGCAGCAGCCGAAGCCGATGTATTACCGGTCGAAGCGCAGACCAATGTCGTAGCGCCGCTCTCGACCGCCTTACTGACTGCGACGGTCATCCCGCGGTCTTTAAAAGAACCAGTCGGGTTCAACCCTTCATATTTCAGATATACCTGACACCGATTGCCCAGCAGTGCGCCGAGCTTAGGAGACTCGATCAACGGAGTCGAACCCTCACCCAGCGTTACTATGGGAGTCGCATCCGTGATCGGAAGCAGGCTCCGGTATCGCTCGATTACGCCGGCATATCGATCGGTTGCTGGACTCATGACAGGATCCAGAGCAGCACCGGCGTATTTTTGACACATTCCAGCTCGCTCATCTCTTCTACCGCTTCCCTCATTCGGCCAAAGGGAGCGTTGTGGATCATCAGGACGAGCGGTACCGCCGTTTCTTCGTGGCTTTCCGGTTGAATGACAGACGAGATGCCAATGTTGTGCGATCCGAGTATGCTCGCGATTTGGGCCAAAACGCCGGGACGATCATCCACGGTCAAGCGCAAATAAAATCCCGAAACGACGTCCTCTGTAGGCAAACACTTTCCGTACAAGCCGTGCGGAGTAAATCCGAATGCTTTCCCTCCAGAATCGATCCAAATAGCTGCTTGTGCCAAATCGCTGATAACCGCACTTGCGGTCGGATCTTGTCCCGCTCCGCGCCCATAAAACAGGGTATCACCCACGATGTCGCCACGTACCATCAATGCGTTAAATACTCCGTTCACCGACGCAAGGACGTGACCTTTTGGCACCAAAGTTGGATTCACCCGCACCTCAATTCGTGCATTCGAATCCGCTCGGATGGTAGCCACTAACTTGATTCTGTATCCGAGATTTTCTGCGAATCGAATGTCCGCCGCCGAAATTCTCTCGATCCCTTCGACATAGATGTGAGTCGTGTCTACCCAAAATCCGTAAGCTAACGACGCCAAGATAATCGCTTTGTGGGCAGCGTCCCAGCCATTGATATCCAAAGCAGGATCAGCTTCAGCATATCCTCCTGCTTGCGCTTCTTGGAGCGCTTCCGGAAAATCCATTCCTGCGTCCGTCATCCGGGTGAGGATATAGTTGCTCGTGCCATTCAGGATTGCATGGATCGATTGGAGATGGTTTCCGATAAATCCTTCTCGAATCGATTTGATAATTGGAATCCCGCCGGCCACCGCCGCCTCGAAAAAAACCGGGACCCCAACTTCAGCGGCGAGCTCGAAGATCTCGGCGCCCTTTTCGGCCAACAACGCTTTGTTGCCAGTCACGACAGGTTTTCCTGCCTTGAGCGCTCGGCGAAAAAGTTCGTAAGGAAGGTCAATACCGCCGATCAATTCAACGACGATGCCGACCGTCGGATCGTCGATGAGCGCTTCCCAGCGTTCGGTGAGAATTTCTTGAGGCGGCCGTACGCTGCGGACTTGCAAGAGGTTGCGTACCGCGATCCGACGCACCTCTAGCTCCAGTCCGATCCGCTCGGTCAATAAAAGCCGGTTTTGGAGGAGGTGCTGATAAACGCCTGCTCCGACCGTGCCTAATCCGGCGAGCCCAATGCCGATCTTTTGCATACAGAGGAGGCGCACCTTCGCGGAATCACCATTCGCTGTAAAGTGAGGAATTGAGGGGCTACTTTCGCAAGTCCCTTCAGGACGAGGCGTCTCCAAATACTCCGGGGCCTTATGTTCACGCAGATATGCGGCCGAGGGACCGGGTTAGGGTTTTTAGGAAGCATTCCCAACCTGCTCTTTTCGAGGACCCGTTCACGAGACCAGGCAAATCCTCAATCTGGCTCTCCTCATTTCATATCGAAAATAATGTACCGCGGGTATCGATTTGAGGGTGCCGGCTCGAACTTTCCGGTCATTTCAACTTCCTGGCCCACCTTATTCCTGAATGACTCGGCCTGAACTTGCGAGAGACCATTCAGCAAGACGCCTCGGTTATCACTCACCGGATACATCTTATCATCGACATTGATCTCACCTCGAACTGGTTCTCCAAAATTAAGGCAAATCCAGGCAGGATTTCTGGCGAGTAACGAACCTTCGATCTTTGCGCGTACGGTCACCCATTGGTAGAACTTCACATCTTTGGCTTGAGCGGCCAAGGCACAGCTCAAAATCAATATGCTTAGTATTATTTTCATCGCTTATCCTCCTCCACCTGCTTTTGCCTTTAGATTACTGTAGAAAGTGGCGACGGCGGGGCCCCAATCTTTATTGGTGTCGTTCGGATCGTTATTTGCCCCTGGGGGAGAGTAGGTATACCAGAGCTGACCGATCGTGTAGTCATTGGCATAAGCTCCGTCCGGATTGGATATGATCCTTGCCGCGTAGTTGATGCTGTCATCAATCGAATTGAAGTTGCGGGGTCCGCCGTCATTCGGCGAAATACCCATCGCGTTATTACGATTGCTGAAGGCATAAGACGGTCCATTCGTGCCTGATTCTTCCTCAGTAATTGCAGCTAACAGGGCGGGATCGATGTTGTACTTCGATAGCGTCTCCTAGGCAAAACTCGTCAGGCGGCTTAAATAAAGCATTCAGCGATACTTGGCGTTATAGTTTGAACTCGGCGTCATTATGACTATATTTATGAGTCATGGCCTCTTTGCACCGAGATCCCAAGGGCCGCAGTCCCTTTTTCTACGCTGCTTTCGCGTTGCCGAACGGTAAGCGCGCTTTCCGATCCACCAAACAAACCGTCTACAAGAAAGCTCTGCGGGTTGCTCTCGAATGGGAGAAG
>JBEEIB010000554.1:0-6379 GCA_041167675.1 Verrucomicrobiota bacterium | reverse complement strand
AAAGATCCCCGCCCTTGCGGATAGCTCCTTCGATGTCAGGAAAATCAAGGCCTACTCCTATCCCTGCAAAGAGGTAAGCGGCACGGTTTGGGTCTACATGCCAAGTAACAAGCATCAACCCCAGGTTTCGGAGAACGTTTTTCCCGATTTGCTCGTTTCGTCTGACCAACGGTTGCATCACGTCGAGACGGTTCGGCTCCCAACCAATATCGATGATACCATCATCGGGCTCATCGATCCGGCCCACGTTACGTTCGTTCATCAATCCTGGTTTTGGCGCAGTGCCAAATCTCTGAAACTGAAGCGCAAGCAGTTCGAGCCCGTCGGTCTGGGATTTAGAATGGTGCGACACAAGCCATCAGCCAATGCCAAAGGCTACGGGATCCTGAACGGGGCAACCTCCACCGAGATCAGCTTCCAGTTGCCTGGCCATCGGTTCGAGCACATCCTGGTTGGACAGAATGATGTGATCGCGTCGATCACTCTGCTGACACCGATCAACGAAACTACCACCGAGCTAAACCATGTTTTCTACAGCTCGCTAAATTTCACGAAGCACTTCTCGTGGCCCTTGAAAAAATTGGGTAAAACCTTCATCGGCCAGGACCTGGATATATTCCGAAAGCTCAGCACAGGTTTACAGAATAACCCAAAACAGATGTTAATCGGAGATCCAGACACCCAAGCTCGTTGGTACTTTGAGTTGAAAAAGCAGTGGCAGTTAGCCGTACAGGATGAGGTCCCATTTCTCAACCCGCTAAAGCCGCAAACTCTGGAATGGATTACCTAATCGGCCTGCCCCACTTCGCGGTAAAATGCGATCCTTAAAGCTGTGCGACCAGATTCTCACTTCTCGCGCATGTTGGCCGCGGCCTCCCGAAGTGCCTCCTGGGCGGACGCTTGGCCTTCTGTCGCAATTTGCAGGGCTGTTCCAACGGCACTAAGAAAACGACCCATTTGTGGTATGTTCGGCATGATTTCGCCCAGGTCCACGGCGCCCTTCAATTGACGCAAGCGAATATCCTCCCTCGCCCACTCTTCGTACAATGAGACCAATGCAGGAACACCGATGGGCTTTGCCTGATTTATCGCACGGAGTCCATCATCAGTGAGGAGGTAACGTTCTAGGAATACTTTGGCTAAGTCTTGATTCGGGCTCAATCGATTCAGATAGGCAGCAGTAACCCCGACAAAGGGACGCCCCAGCTCCCCCCCGATGCCCGGCATTGGAGCTAATTCGAAATCGATCCCGTTTTGGATCAGGTTCGGCCAGTCCCATGGCCCCGAGATGGTCATCGCCAACTTACCTTCGGCCATTAGCACTTCCCCTTCACCATTCACCGGGCCGGTCGGAAGAATACCAGCATGAACTAAGTCGATAATTTTCGAAAGTCCCGTGACGGCTCCCGGAGTCGCCACACCGACATTATGCAAGTCATAGTCGGTGTGCTGCTTCTTAAAAACGAAGGCCCCCGCGCTAGCCAGAATTCCCCAAGAGTAGTACGCATTCTTGTAGTCCCACAGAATCGTTCTCACGCCGGGATGCTTGGTTCGGATCAATCGGTCAGACGATAACAGCTCTGAAAGGTCTCTCGGTAGAGGACCAACGAAGAGTTTTTTGTTATAGATCAGGGTTATAGTCTCCAGGGCGATCGGATAAGCCCAAATGGAATTATGGTGCAGTACGGCCTGCCAAGCTTGCGGATAGAACTTACGAACAAATTTCGGGGAGACCCCAATCGGTGCGATTAATCCGCCGTCCGCCCATTCCCCGACCTTATCATGAGCCCATATGACGATGTCAGGGCCCTTACCTACCGGAGCGGCCAGCGAAAAATTATCAATTATATTTGCCGGTGTTTCGATCGTGACCTCGATTCCGAAATCGTGCTCGAACTTTTTGGCGATCGCCCTGGCGCCTTGCGCTCGTTCGCTATCCATCCAGACCAAAAGCCGGCCGTTGGTCCAGGCAGACAATTCCATCGGCATCAGACACAGCACCGATATGGCCCACATCGCCGCGTTCACAGCGGATAGCCAAACTTTACGGGCGCGAGGCACTTTGAACTCATCTCTGAGCACTATCAGCGAGGCAGCGAACGGTCGCAATTGATTGATGCCAAGGACTCGCACCTTTTCGCCCTGCGCGCGCTATCCGATTTCGAGTTGACGGCAATCGCGACCCGCAATGCCGATAGCGCCCGGGCGGGCGCCGATTAATCACATATAGCGCTCGCAGTTAGAACACCGATCGCGGCAGATGGAGCAAAAAACTGCTGGTCTCTCAAGTTACAGCTAAGGAGATAGGTATGAACATCATCCGATTCCAGAAGGAACGTCTCTTCTCTAACTTATGAACGCAAAAAGTGTTGTTTTCGGGGCTCTTGTTTTCGGTCTGGCATCCACGGCGTTATCTATCAATGATGCTAAGCAGGCTGTCGATGAATATCGCTGGATTGTCGTCGACGGACCTTACGCTTGTCCTTCTAAAGAGGATCTGCGCCAGATTACGAAACACCATACCGATGAAATAGAGCTCCAAATGGTCGACGAGCTCCGGGCCTACTACCTCATCGCAGGAACCATAGCTCAGTTAGTTCAGGAGGACTCCGCCTCAGGTATGTCACAGATCCATTTAGAAGGAATTACCAGGGATCTATGGACCTGCACCAGATTTCTCAGCAAGCGTCCGGTTAAAGACCCATATGGCGTTGTCGAAACTCCTGAAACCTTCGGTCTCTCGGCGCAGGTGACGAGTACCAGCGACACGCGTGAACGGTCGGGCGCAACCCCTGCACCTAGTATAAGCGCCCAACCGACGGCGAGCCCGGCGCCTCGTACCATGCCGGCAAAACCGTGATAAAGACAAAACACCAAAGATGAATTTTCCGTCAGCGGAACGGCTTTGGCGCGAATGCGCTTTAGCGTAGCTCAATTCCGTCGATAAGAGAGAAAGGGAGGGAACAGGGCCAGAATGAAATTCTTATACCGGTTGTCCTGCTGGCCATGGCTGCGCTCGCGCAAGCGATAAGGAGCCATGGCCGGACTCCCCGAGGATTCCCAACCAGCATCGTTTACAATCGGATGGTCATCGCTAAAGCCGCGCGAACAGGAGAGCGATGTAAACCAAGAACAGCAAAACAATAGAGGGGGCCAACAGCTTGTGAAACCACTCTTGCCGCGTGATCGCGCCCACAATCGCTGCTAGGCCGAAAATCACGTGAAATCCGGCGTTGACGCCGCCGAGCATATGCCCGCTGAGAGCGAGATCCTTCGCCGCACTAAAGACGATGCTCCCAAACATGGCAGCGAAGAACCAGTTTTTATGCGCGAAGTAGTGCTCCCGCAGATCGACCATGGCGTCCGCGGAGATGTCCGGTAGGACTAATGCCGCGACCATGTACACGCTTATCGCTTGAAGCACGATGATGAGGAGGGCCAGAAAGGTCCAATCTGCATGCGTGCGCATGCCGAAACTCGCCCACCACCCCTGAATGGCGATCAGGAGCGTGAGCCCAACCCAGATCAAGGTCGGGATGTACAACTTCACCTTCGCCCTGGTCAGAATGAGCCCGCGCAAGCCCTGTAGGACTTGGGTTATAGCCAGCCCGAGGATGATCGAAAGGAGGACCGAGAGATAGTTAAATGAGTCCACGGCATTGAGCTTAACTAGTGTACCGTCTCACATATAATAGTGACGTCGTTGCGTTCAAAATAGGCCGCCGGCAAGGCGTCCGAGCCGGACTGGCGGAAGGAGGGCGCATATCTGAATCGATACGTAACCGACGAGCAACGTCGCCGCTGGCCCATTTTCAACGCAACCCTCCGGGACGCGGCCGGTTGGCTGTTTTTCCCTCGTTGCTCGCTCCTTACGTATCAATCTAGATATGCTCGTCGCCCCGCCCGCATCGCTACGCGAAGCGTTGCAGGCGGGTCGCGCCTTGAAATACAGCCAACTGACCTGCGGCGACCTCATCATTATGTGTGAGACGGTACACTAGATGGGTTTTAGGATCTTGGGCTCAATGATAATGCTCCGCGTGGCGATTGTCGGTCAGTTGGTAGCTGCCGTTTTTGAAGCGGATCGTTCGTGATCTACTTCCCGCCTGTCCGGACCGGACGACCCGCAGTTTGGAGCAGGGTCGCTCCAACGGCAGCGCGATAGCGCTCCGCCAATCAATTCGGGCGTCATCTCCGCCAGCTGGTCCTGCATGAGGGCACACGGCGATTCCAGTTTTTTCCAAAGTTTCTGGAAAATGTAACGCTTTCGTCGCGCAAGCGGAACAGAGGTCAAATAGACGCTTTGATCCATGACTACTGACCGCCGTACGTTCCTCCAATTATTGATGAGTAGCGCAGTTTCTGCAGCTTTCCCGGCTAGCATCAGTCGGGCGCTCTCCATTCCCGCAAACTCTCGGACCGGCACGATAGCTGACGTCGAACACATCGTCATCATGATGCAGGAGAACCGCTCATTTGATCATTACTTTGGTACGCTGCGTGGTGTGCGTGGATATGGTGATCCGCGAACGATCAGTCTGCCCAATGGAAACCCCGTATGGTATCAGCCCAATGGTAATCGCTATTTATTGCCATTCCATCCAGGCGCGCCCAATCTCGGGCTCCAATTTATCGAGGACCTCCCGCATGATTGGAAAAGCACGCACGGGGCGTGGAATGAAGGTAAGTATGACCAGTGGGTGTGCCCAACAAGGGCACCACAACGATGGCGCACCTGGGCAGAAGCGATATTCCGTTCCATTATGCTTTGGCGGATGCATTCACGATCTGCGACGCTTACCATTGCTCGTTGATGGGGCCAACCGATCCGAACCGGTACTACATGTGGACAGGCTGGGTCGGCAACGATGGCAGCGGAGGTGGCCCCGTAATCGATAATGCCGAAGCCGGCTACGACTGGTCGACCTATCCGGAGCTTCTGCAAAAGGTGGGCATATCGTGGAAGATCTATCAGGATATTGGCCTGGGCTTGACTGCCGCCGAAGCATGGGGTTTCACCAACGACGCCTATATCGGCAACTACGGGGACAATTCGCTTCTCTACTTCCATCAATATCAAAACGCGCAACCGGGGAGTCCGCTTTACGTCGGAGCAAAAACCGGCACCAACATCTTGTCCACAGGAACTCTATTTGACATTTTCCGACAGGATATTGCGAACGGAACATTGCCACAAGTTTCGTGGGTGGTCGCACCAGAGGCGTACACTGAGCATCCTAATTGGCCCGCGAATTACGGGGCCTGGTACGTCTCGCAGGTACTCGATGCTTTGACCAGTGTGCCGGAGGTTTGGAGCAAAACGGCGTTCTTTCTTACCTATGATGAGAACGACGGCTTCTTTGACCATGTTGTACCACCGACCGTGCCGCAATCCCGAGCGCAAGGTCTATCCACAATCGACACAACCAACGAAATTTTTGCCGGGAATTCAGCTAATCCCGCTGGCCCGTATGGATTAGGCGTTCGTGTGCCGATGATTGTCATTTCGCCTTGGAGCAAGGGCGGCTGGGTCACTTCGGAAGTGCTCGATCACACCTCGCTGATTCGATTTATCGAACACCGATTTGGGGAGCTGTATCCCGGAATACGGGAAAACAACATCACGAAGTGGCGCCGCGCGGTAATCGGGGACCTCACATCTGCCTTTAATTTCGCTTCACCGAACAGCGCAAAGGTTCCGCTGCCCAGTACCGTTGCTTACATTCCGCCGGATAACACCAAGCATCCGGATTACGTTCCGGTTCCGCCGGTTAATCAGGCGCTGCCGGTGCAGGAGCCGGGCATCCGCCCTTCGCGCGCCGTACCCTATGAGTTACATGTCCGCGGGCATGCTGATTTTGCCGATGGCATAGTGAAGATCCATTTCGGTAACACCGGTAAAGCCGCCGCAGTGTATCAAGTTTACTCCGGCGATGGTCAGACCGGACCATGGACCTATACCGTTGAACCAAACGTCGAGACTTTCGATACTTGGGATATTACCGCAAGCGGCCAAACCGAATACGATCTTTCAGTGTTCGGCCCGAACGGTTTCCTGCGCGTATTCGAGGGAAGCATCTCTGAGAGCCTCAAAACCAATCTGGAAAGCAGCATTATCTATGATGTCCGTCGGTACGGCGTTAGGCTGGAGATTCACAATCACGGCGAAAGGTCTTCCCGGGTGCGTGTATTTGATTACTACAAGAACCGAACGACCGAACTCGAATTGGATTCGGACCAAAAGCTCACTGAATTTTATTCGCTGGAGAACTCCTATGGCTGGTACGATTTCACGATCGAGACAGAATCAGATCCGAGTTTCCAACGACGTCTAGCGGGTCATCTGGAGACTGGATACGACAGTATGAGTGATCCGGCG
>JBEEIB010000553.1:0-3545 GCA_041167675.1 Verrucomicrobiota bacterium | reverse complement strand
TGAAAGGTTGCATCGTTATGAATATAAGCTACAATACGTATCGTAGCATCTAAATGTGCAAGTGGACCTGACGAACCCTGGTTAGGACAGCACCCTGAGGAATGGACCAATGCCGAAAGAGACGAATGGAAACGCCCCTACGAGGCTTCGATCTTCCGAGATTCAAAGGCGTGTGCTCGACGCCGCGTTCGAGAGCGTTCTCCGGATTGGCTTTCGCGCCGTAACTGTCGAATCCGTTTCTGCGGAGACAGGGATTGCCAAGACCTCAATTTATCGACGCTGGCCCAACAAGGCGGCGATGGTGATGGATGCGTTTGTCTTCCGAATTGGTCCTGGCATCGGCTTTCCTCCGAGTGACGATCACATCGGGAGCATCCGGAAGCAGATGCTGGCGCTCGCGAAAGCATTTCGAGGACCGGCTGGAACGATGATCAAGGCCCTCCTTGGAGAGGCTCAGTTCGATGGGGAATTGGCGGAAGCGTTTCAGAAGCACTGGCTGCTTCCAAGGCGCGAGATAGCGATTGCGGCTGTTCAGGCCGCTATCAACTCTGGGGAGCTGCGTACAGACGTCGATGTGCAGGTAACCCTGGATGCGCTGTACGGAGGACTCTATTACCGCCTGCTGACGGGCTCGGGGCCACTTTCGGACACCTACGTGAAAGGGCTCTTCTCGCATGTCGTTGAAGGGTTGGTCGCGGAGCCTAGGACGCCTGTGAGTAGAGCAGTTGAGATTACGCAAAGAAAGAGGTCACGCTGAAGGCAATTGAACTCACGGAAACTGGTGGTCCCGAGGTTATGCACCTGCGGGAGTTGCCACTCCCATACCCCGGAAAAGCGAGGTGTTGATTCGTGTTGCTGTGACCGGGGTAAACTTCATCGACCTCTATGTGCGGGAGGGGCGTTATGGCAATGAGCTTCCTTTCGCACCCGGACAGGAAGCTGCAGGAACAGTGGTTGCGGTCGGCAAAAGCGTCTCCCATCTCCAGGAAGGCGACCGGGTCGCATGGTGCAGCGTTCTCGGAACCTACGCGGAGTATGCCGTGGCGCCTGCCGAACGGGTCGTACCGATTCCGATTGGTGTCACCTTCGAACAGGCGGCCGCCGCCTTGCTGCAAGGCATGACTGCTCACTACCTCTCGCACTCGGCCTACCCGATCCAGCCAGGGGACGAGGTGCTCATTCACGCGGGTGCAGGCGGAACCGGTCTTCTGCTGACACAGTTTGCGAAGTCGCGTGGTGCGCGGGTGCTGACGACGGTTTCCAGCGAAGAGAAGGCGGAGCTTTCATATCAGGCAGGAGCAGATGATGTCATTCTCTATACCAAGTCCGATTTCGCGGACGAAGTAAAACGTCTAACCCAGCGGCGCGGGCTTGCTGCCGTGTACGACTCGATCGGTAAGAGCACATTTGAGCAGTCCCTGACCTGCCTGAAAGCCCGCGGAACTCTCGTACTGTATGGATCAGCTAGCGGCGATGTTCCCCCTTTGGATCTGATGAAGCTCGCGTCTCTTGGTTCGTTGTACGTCACACGCCCGATTTTGAGGGACTACACGCTCACGCGGGCTGAATTGTTAGACCGAGCGGCGAAGGTCTTCCGGGCGGTCGGGTCTGGCACGCTAAAGCTTCGGATGGAGCGCAAGTATTCCTTGGGAGAGGCGGCTCAGGCGCACCGCGATCTGGAAAGTCGTAAGACCACTGGAAAGCTACTGCTGCTTCCATCAGCCCGTTGTTCTGATGGAACGCAGAAAATTTTGCATGCCCAGTGAGTTGGAAGTAAATAGAGCCACAATTGAGAGACCGTATCATCATGTCCCAACTGCCGTATGGCTAGAACGCAACAGCCATCGATAACTTTATAAAAATCTTCTCCAGCTCGGTATTCTTCAACTTGTCGTTTGTTTCTACGTCCACAGAAATTATATCAATTGGTTAACAATAGATCGGCGGCTTGTTAGTCCCTCACCGGCCTACTGCCGTGCCGGTTAGTAATTTTCAGCTTTGTAGCTTATGCTCCGCCCAGCGGATCTCTCCGGCGCGTTCGCCAATAACGATGCAGGGAGCCATGGTTTTGCCGGTGGTTACGCGCGGCATGATAGACCCGTCCGCAGTACCAAGTCTTTCGATTTCCTAGACTTTGAGAATCCCATCAACCACTGACATGGAATCTCGGCCTATCTTGGCAGTGCACGTCTGATGCCAGGCGGAAACGTCGTCAATATCGGTAATGTTCACTCCGTGCGCCGTGACAGAGAATTGTACATCGAGCAAGTTCGGCTATCGTTTCAGCGCCGCCCTGCCGGTTTCCACGTTGCAGGAAACGTTCGTTCCAGTCGTAGAGGATCATCTTAAAAGCAGCCTCGAGCGCCTTACTATTTGGCGGCCTTCCTGGTCACTCCTAGGGATTCTTCTACCAGATCGGCTGCGACCGAGAGTCCGTTGGTTTCGGCAATCACTTTCTGGAAATAGCGTGCATTATCGCGATACGTAGGCTCATTGAACACCTGATCAAGGAGAAGCAAAAGGTGGGATACGGTCAGCTTTTTTAATGGTACAACCAATCCGGTTTTCTTCTCAGCGATCCTGGCAGCAACACCAGGCTGATCAACGGTAACCGGGATGGCAACTTGAGGAACGCCTTGAGCCAAAGACTCCAGTACGGTGTTCAATCCGGCATGGGTGATGCAGACCGAGGCGCGCTTCAGCAGTTCCAATTGCGGTGCACGCTTGACGAGGATGGTGTTGCTCGGGAGGGATCCGATCTGTTCTGGATCGAGTTGATCGCCAACGGAAAGCACGAGTTGAAACCCTTTGTGCTTCGCTGTCGCTGCAGTAATCGTGCGAAACACGTCGGCTAGGCCGTCCAACATTGTTCCCATCGACGCATAGATGAGAGGTTCTCCGGTCAGCCGTTCCCATGGGAAATCGACCTCCATGCGGCCGGCACCATCGTGGAAAGGCCCGGTATGGTGGAACTGCGGTGGCCAATGCGAACTTTCAAAGTCAAATTCCCGAGGACACTGTGTGATCCAGGCCAGCTTCGAGATTGTGGCGGAGGGGTTGTCCCAGTCGACATTGAGGCCGATGCGCTCTGCATATGCCCTACCGATTGCGATGGTTGGGTGCGCAAGCGTTTCGAGGAAACTCTCTACACCTTTCCGGTTCCTGGCCAGAGCCGTAGGGTTAGTTTCATGAGGCCAGTCATAGAGTGGTGTATAGCCGGAATAATCGAAGTGCAGCGCGCTTGCGACGTGGGCATATGGCATACCAAGGCTCATCGGCGCTAACTCGGTATAGGGCAGAGCGGTGTCGAGTACGACTGCATCGACCGCGGCTGCAGTTAGCGTCGCGGGCAATGAATTCAACATCGCTTCTGTCCGGTGGGCAGCATTCTGTAGGGCAGCCCGGAGCACTTCCTCTCCCTGGAGCTTTAGCCAGCGAGGGCGTTCTTTGAGCGGGGAGGCTGCGAACTCCTTTTCGGCACAGGGCAGATACGTTAAATCAGCAGCGCGAACGGAAGGCTCACCGTCCGGCCAACTAATGAATAC
>JBEEIB010000552.1:0-4500 GCA_041167675.1 Verrucomicrobiota bacterium | reverse complement strand
GCACCTTTCGGCAATCAACCTCGATTCTTCTGAGTCAAGATATAAAGGGATTTCACTTCGATACCAACGGGATACTTACCGAACAGGTTCAGGGCGCTATACGCCGAGCGCAGTTCGGACAAACGCTCTCCATTTCCCATTCGCTGGGGAAGTTCACAATTTCTGGGGAGGTATGGCATTTCTCGCAGCCATTCGAGAAGGGCAACGCCGTCGGTAATCTCTGGGCGGTTTCCCGTGCCCTGCGCAAGAATTTGGTGGTCGACGCAGGATTCAATCGTGGGCTGACCAGGATGTCCACTCGGTGGGAGACGTTCGTGGGATTCACATACCTGCTGCCGCATCGCCTTTGGATGGCGCGCCCTGGATCACAACCGTGAGTCTGCCTAAGTTCTCTCCTTCATCTCTCTTTGCATTGCTTTCTTTACATTGCTCTCTTTGGATCCGTGTCGCTGGTTTATGACCTTCGGCGAGCGGAATAAAGTGTGATCAATTTGGTCTATGTAGTTGAAAGGTCGATAGCGCCCATAAGAGCCTTCGCAAAACTCAACCTGAGGACGACTTATACCTGAATATCAAATGACACTAACAAATCGGCAGAGCATTGCCCGGGACACGATGGCGTTCTGGTTCGACGCAAACGGTGCCCGCTACGAATTCCGAGCAGGGCAGCGCAGCACGCCGACTTTGTATTTGGAAGCGAAAGCGACAATTCGCGGACTTTTTCTCTCGCAAGCTCTCCTTTTGACAAAGACTCAATCATGGTCGCCATGCGCATGCGCAAGACTGCCTTCAAGAGCGCGTTGAAGACTGCCGCTCTTGGCGCGAAGTTCATCGTTGCCCACGCTGCAAGTGTTTAGAAACTCGTCGGTACAAGGGTCTGGATTGGGCGTTCCACGCGTTCTCTCACGCGACCTCACGAAAAAATCTTGTGTCACGGCGGCTACGGAACAATGCGTAACAAGTGCACCTATTCTTGTTTGCTCTCATCATCAAATTCTCTGCTCCAAGGAGGGAGGCCGACACGGCGCAAAAGGTCTTCAAAGCGCGGATCCGAACGGAGGGGGCGGAATCCAGAGCGCAGTAGAATGCTCGGATTAAATCGTTCTTCGTACGCTCTTTCGAGCCAATTCATGGCTTGCTGGTTATCCCCCATGGATGCATAGATCAGGGCAATCTGTGGAGCATTTGTAAAACTAGCGTTTGAGCTTTTCTCAAGATCGCTCAGCAGCTTCACCGCTTCGTTTATTTTGCCGGCTGCGACGTAGGCGCGGGCGAGCTCCGCCACGCATATCGGGCTGCCCCCGGAAAGCCGGACTGCCTTCTGAAGTTCCGCGACTGCTTCCTTGTCCATCCGTTTTAGCAGGTATGCATCGCCAAGCTGTTTATGCCCGATGGCAAAAGCAGGATCCATTTCGATGATCTTACGGCTCTGTATTACCGATTCGTCGTAAGAATGCGTAAGGAGAAGAAGTTCCGCCAAATCTGAGTTGATGATCAGAGATAACGGATCCAGATTTTCTGCCTTTCTCATTTCGACAAGAGCCTCTTTGGGCCGACCCAATAGCCCCAAATTCACAGCATTCCAATGGTGCGCGGTTGCGTAGCTTGGGTTCAGTTCAATGGCTCGCTGGAACTCCTTCCCGGCAGCGTCGAAATTCCAGTCGAAGGCGCGCAAGCTGTATCCAAGTGAGGTGTGCGCTTCGCTCATTGAACTGTCCAGTTCGAGAGCTTTGACCGCTGCGGCCTTTGCTCGGGGGAGTGCCTCCTTGAAAGTCATCACTGCATACTGCCAGTCTCCCAACAAAGCATAAGTGTCGGCTAAGCCAGAATAAGCTTGGGCGTACGTCGGGTCCTCATCGATCGCCTGATTGAAATAAGCTAGAGCGGCCCGTAAACCATCCGCCGTTCGCTTGTTCCAGAAGTAGCGCCCTTTGAGATAGGACTCATAAGCTTCGGGCTTAACAACTCTCACCGTTTTGAGTGCAGCTTGTTCCTGCGGATTCAAATTGATGCGAATTTGATCTGCAATCGCTCTAGCCACCTTGCTTTGGAGCGCCAAGGTTTCCCGCAATTCACCCTCATAGCTCTGAGACCATAAGTGCTTGTCAGTGGAGGCTTCGATCAACTGCGCCGTGATCCGGACCTGGTCGCCAGAACGGAGCACAGTTCCTTCCACCACGGCGTCTACATTCAGTTCACGCGCGATCTCTGGCAACGGCTTGCGGACCCGTTTGTACGACATCACCGAGGTACGCGAAATAACACGCAGCGCGCTGATCTGACCCAGATCTGTAATCAACTCGTCCGTCATGCCGTCCGCAAAGTAGTCTTGGGAAGCGTCACCGGAAAGGCTTTCGAGTGGCAGGACAGCTAAAGAGCGGATCAAAGAGGGTGACGATCGATTCCTCAAGTAAAGCGCCGATGCTGCCAAAATAATCAAGAGCAGGGCTAGAACCGCGCCAAGTCTTCTCCTGATCAGGGACGGTGTAAGGTTCTTACGCGCTACCGGCCGGGGCGCCGTTTTCGCGAGATAGGAATCCTGTGCGACAGAAAGCCCTGCCGTTTCAGGCGTTGGGACAGGTACCGAAACGGTGTCAAGATCTTTGACCTCTGCGAGGAACCGGTAGCCCCGCCGAGCTACCGTTTCCACAAAGCGCGGACTCTCCGCGGAATCGCCTAGGGCCTCCCGAATTTTATTGATAGTTTTGTTTAGGCCGTGATCGAAATCAACAGATGTGTCGGCTGGCCACAGCTGCTTCTGCAGTTCTTCCCGAGTAACCACTTCTCCGGCGTGCTCAAGCAACATCGCAAGGACTTGGAATGGCTGTTTCTGCAGTCGGACCTGCACGCCGTGCTTGCGCAGTTCACCTGTCCCAAGATCCATCTCAAAAACACCAAACCGTAGGCGCGTGTAGGGATGTTCTGCCTTTTGCATTGAAATGTTGACCTTGACGCACGCGAGTCTACCATCACACTCAGTCTATTCCGTAAGCCAAATGGGAGGCATCTCACCGTAAGCCTTTTCCTCAGTTGCAGTTTGCCGGGGACGCACGTTTCATCACAGAAGAATCGGCAGTCCATTGCAGAGCTCCTCTGCCGGGCACATAGTGTACGCCTTGGCGGGTAGTTTTCGGTGAAGCATCGCCCGTTTCGGAGATGTCAATATCGCAATCTAGTGTTTCCCTGGATTTTGTTGAAGACGTCGTGCCGCATCTGAATGCTGCATATAACCTCGCGCGTTGGCTGACCCGCAACGACGAGGATGCTCAAGACCTGGTCCAGGAAGCCTACATGCGGGCCTTCAGATTTCTTGGTGGCTTCCGAGGCGGTTTTGTCGAGATTTTCCCGCCCTTCAACGTTATTCATGCTGGGCAACCCGAGTTTGCGAATTTGGCTGAGATGAGTTGACGTCTGAATCGGCATTACTCAGCCGTCTGGAATAGAACGTCCCAGGTACAGGTAGTAAGAGATGAACAAGGAAAGATCGGCACATGAATGCCGGACGCACCCGAGAGTGATTAAACGATTGCGATTCGAAGCGCGATCCAGGCGCAGTGTTCGACAAATCGGAACCAGATTGGATGACGTACGGAAGGATCGACAATGTTTAAAACAATAATTGTGGTGTGGCTAGCATTACTTGTACTGGCCCTATATGTATTCACATCGCTGACTCGCATCATTGAAAAACGTAGGCCAACACCTCCATCGCACAGTGCGCACAAGAAAACTTCTGCTTCATAGACCGCAAACGGTTTTCTATTTTTGAAGGACAAGACGATCAGCCTTAACACTGTTCTGACTGGGAATTCCTTATGAAAGTGTTTCGAGAAAAAGACCGTAAGCAGGCCAGTCTGGTCCCCGCACTTATCTTTTGCTTGGCAATGTTCATCCCATCGTCTCCGTTAGAGGCGCAGTCCAACAAAGCCTCAACATCCAACCCCACTAAACACGCAATCGTGGACAGCAACATTGATCCACTTCAGCAGATAAGCAAATCCATGCAGGAACTCTCGAAACGGGTGAGCCCCAGTGTCGTGCAGGTTTTTAGTACCGCCTACTCCCCGGAGGGCGACCGAGAGCACCGAAACACCGATTTGTTGTCGCGTGGGTTGATTTCCGGATCAGGCATCATCATTGCCTCCGATGGATGGGTAGTAACGAACGCGCACGTGGTTCAAGGAGCGCGGCGAATTCGCATTCGTCTTAGTGAGGAAGCCGCAGCATCCGCTCTTCGGGATGGCAAATCACGCCACGCATTATTTGACGCACAACTGCTAGCCGCGGATCGAGACACTGATCTTGCGCTACTGAGAATCGATGCAACTGGTTTGCCGGCGCTGGAATTGTCTGATTCAAGCTACCTAAAGCAGGGGCAATTGGTATTGGCCTTTGGCAGCCCCCTGGGTCTCGATAATTCGGTAAGCATGGGCGTTGTGAGTTCCGTCGCCAGAAAGCTTGATCCAGACAGTCCGACCATCTATGTCCAGACGGATGCAG
>JBEEIB010000551.1:0-16061 GCA_041167675.1 Verrucomicrobiota bacterium | reverse complement strand
TGAGAGGTGATTCGTGATTGGTGAGGGCATAGGCGCGGTCAGGACATCGGTAACACTTCTGGTAGGGCGGTCCGTCCCGGACCGCCGAAATCGACAACGCGATCGGACCTTCGTTTAGACTGAAGCGGTCACGAGATGGTTGGCGACCTTATTGCCAGGTCCAACTGGCTGGGCTAATCGGAATCCAGCGGTCACGGAGCGGCCGCCGTACCGATCACTAATACCTCTCACTACTCACCGCTCCAAGCGTTACCGGCGCCCTCGGCGTTTCTTTCGCAAATACCCATTCACATTTGACTATACCGGACAAGTATCCTTATTTCTCCTTTCATGGCCGTTTGGAGACCATTTTTTGCCTTGCTCTTGTGCGCTACAGCGGCCGGCTCGATCTCAAGGGCTTCCGGTGATTCGGGAAAAGTGCTCCGCATAGGTTACCAAAAATCGGGCGTTTTCCTCCTACTCCGCAACGAGGGCTCCCTGGAAAAGAAATTTGCCCCGCTCGGGTACACAATCGAATGGCGGGAGTTTTCGTATGGTTCGCCGATCTTGGAGGCCCTAAACGGTGGCAGCATTGATATCGGTCATTCCGGAGATGCCCCTGTGATTTTTGCTCAAGCCGCAGGAATACCTTTCGTCTATATCGCAGCCACCGACGAAAGCCCGGAAAGTGCGGGAGTGGTCGTCCGTAGAAATTCGCCGATTCAGAATTTCGGCGAGCTCCGCGGTAAAACCATTGCGTTCGCCAAAGGATCAAGTTCTCACCATCTCGTAGCTCAACTCTTGGGCCGCGCCGGCATGACCTTCAATGACATCAAACCCGCCTACCTGCAGCCGCCCGACGCCAGAGCAGCATTTGAGTCCGGTACGATCGACGCTTGGGCTATTTGGGATCCATTTCTCGCGGCTGCCGAGTTGGATGGCGACGGCCGGGTCATCGCCACGGGAGCCGGATTTAATGGACATCGAGAATATTACTTTGCCCGGAAGGATTTCCTGACCGCGCATCCGGAAATACTTGCTCCACTTCTCACCGGGCTCGTCGAAGTAGGAGTAAAGGCAAAGCAGGATCCTAAGGCCACGGCCGATTTTCTCGCTGGCAAATTAGGGATTTCTGCCGCGGTGATGGAGCGTTCTGAATTTCGCAAGCAGCGGTACAACGCCCGGCCGCTCGATGTTGGTATTATTCGGGAACAACAAGAGGCCGCGAACACCTTTCTGCGGCTCGGGCTCATACCACATGAGATCAAAGTCTCAGAAGACGTTTACGCAGGACCTTAGTGAGATCGCATGAAATTGTTTTGGTTTATTCCTACCCACGGAGATGGCCGCTATCTCGGTACGAGTGAAGCCGGCCGGGCTCTTGATCTTACCTATTTACAGCAGGTCGCAGCGGCAATCGACCGACTCGGCTTTTACGGAGCCCTCCTTCCAACCGGGCGCTCCTGTGAGGATGCCTGGGTTGCAGCATCCTTCCTGGCTGCTGCTACACACCGGATGCGCTTCTTAGTAGCAGTCCGGCCCGGCTTAGTCTCTCCCACTTTGGTGGCTCGGATGGCTGCTACTTTTGATCGGCTGAGTGGCGGCCGGCTGCTCATTAATGTCGTGACCGGCGGTGATCCGGTCGAACTTGCGGGAGACGGTCTCTTCCAAAGTCACGACGAACGATACGAGATAACGGACGATTTTCTCACAATTTGGCGTGCGCTGCTTTCCAGTCAATCGGAGGTAAATTTCGAAGGGAATCATCTGAAGGTTCGCGGCGCAAAAGTACTGTATCCGGCGTTTCAACAACCGTATCCTTCGCTCTATTTTGGTGGATCTTCCGACGCGGCGATGGAAGTCGCAGCGAAGCACGTTGATTACTATCTCACCTGGGGCGAACCGCCTGCTCAGGTGGCGGAGAAAATTGCTCGCGCCCGCCGGGCAGCCGCTGAAAGGGGCCGCGAACTTCGTTTTGGCATCCGCCTCCACCTGATCGTCCGCGAAACTGAAGCGGAGGCATGGCAGGACGCCGAAAAGCTGATCAGCCGCTTGACCGATCAAACGGTTGCCGCCGCCCAGAAGCTGATGGCTCGACACGACTCCGCCGGCCAGCAACGAATGATTGCCCTGCAAAAACTCAATGGGGGCAATCGTAGCCGAGCCGCCCTGGAAATCAGCCCAAACCTATGGGCTGGCGTTGGGCTGGTCCGCAGCGGTGCCGGCACCGCTTTGGTTGGAGACGCCGAGACGGTGGCCGATCGGATTCGAGAGTATCACGCTCTCGGAATCGAGACATTCATCTTTTCTGGATATCCGCATCTCGAGGAGGCTTATCGAGCAGCGGAACTCCTCTTTCCTCGTTTGCCCTTGCAGCACGAAATCACCAGTCCAAATGGCAACGGGCGCCCGCAAAGAGCAGAAACGCTGATTCGAGGAGAGATGGTCGCCAACGAACTGCTGCCAGGCCGAACGTCCCCGTAAACTGAAAATTCTAATATGAGCGAGTCTGTCAAATCGAGCTGGAACAACCGTCTGGTGCCATGGTTGCTTCCGGTAGTTCTGATTGCCGGCTGGCAAGGTGCTTCACTGGCCGGCTGGTTGCCCGGGAACGTGGTCCCCTCGCCATTTTCTGTATTGCTCGCCGGACTTCATCTGGCCCAAACTGGTGAGTTGGCGGTCCATCTTTGGGAAAGTTTTCGGCGGGCGATGATTGGTCTCTTCATTGGAGGATCAATCGGATTTGTCCTGGGCCTTATGAACGGCCTTTTCACGATGTCCAACCGGGTATTGGATTCTTCGCTGCAAATGATCCGAAACATCCCTCATCTCGCACTGATCCCGCTAGTCATTCGCTGGTTTGGCATCGGCGAGCAGGGCAAACTCTTCCTGATCATCCTCGGGGTTTTCTTCCCGATTTATCTTAATACGATGCACGGAATCCGCTCGACTGATCCTCGGTTGCTGGAAATGGGAAAGGTTTATGGCCTCAACCCCTGGGCTTTGCTCACCCGCATCATCTTGCCCGGTGCGCTGCCATCGGTTCTCGTCGGATTACGGTACGCGTTAGGAATTATGTGGCTGACGCTGATCGTGGCGGAAACCATTGCCTCCGACAGCGGGATAGGGTTCATGGTCATGAATGCACGCGACTTTCTTCAATTCGATGTCGTTATGTTCGGCATCCTGCTTTACGCGCTGCTGGGAAAAGCCGCCGACACGGCAACTGGCGGACTTGAACGATGGTTCCTACGCTGGAATCCGAATTATCGGAACGCCTAAATAAAGAGATTCCTATGCAAACGCTGGAAACCAGAGAAATATTTCGCCCGAGCGATCATGCTCCATTGCTGAGAGTGCACTCCGTCAGCAAGCGGTTTGGTGAACGGGAAGTGTTGCATCGTCTCGATCTCACTGTCCAGGAAGGGGAAATGGTTGCTATCGTCGGCAAAAGCGGTTGTGGAAAATCGACTCTACTTCGGCTGCTGGCGGGATTGGAGAAGCCAAACGAAGGAACGATAGCAGTCGATTCCAATCTGGTGAATGGGCGCAATCGATCCACGCGCTTAATGTTCCAAGACTCAGCCCTACTCCCGTGGAATACAGTCTTGGAGAATGTTGCTCTCGCTGCCCCCGATCGAACCCGGCGGCGTGAATTAGCTCTGGAAGCGCTCAGACAAGTCGGGCTCGTCCATCGGGCTAACGATTGGCCGGCAATTCTGTCTGGAGGTCAAAGACAGCGGGTAGCGCTGGCCCGGGCTCTGGCCAGCGAGGCGCGCCTGATCCTGTTCGACGAACCGCTCGGTGCGCTAGACGCTCTTACTCGGTTGGAGATGCAGAGCTTGATTGAGAAGCTTTGGCAGCAACGCGGTTTTACCGCAATTCTTGTTACTCACGATGTTGAGGAGGCAGTCGCATTGGCCGACCGAGTCTTATTGATGCAGCATGGCGAATTCGGATACGAAAGCCTGATCTCGCTGTCGCGGCCACGTGACCGCGCCAGTGCGGCATTTGCAGCATTGAAAGCAGAGATTCTTTCTCGCGTGCTAGTAGTAGCCTGATCCCCCCAGCCCGCAGTTGCTACGCGACAGCGTTGCGGGCGGGTCTCGGCTCAGGAACCTTACGTCTAGTAGCGCGTGGTCTGCGGACCTGGCTCGCCGGTCACCGTCCCAGTCTTCTGCGACTCCGGAATGGCGTGCTCAAGTGAGCCTGACTCGCTCGAGCCATAAACATCTGCGGCGTTGTCTCCGCCGAAGTTGCAACCGCTAAGGAAAAGAGTCGCGGCGACCGCGACGACGCCCAGAATTCGACAAATCAAGCCGGACATACGCATTGGATATTTGCCTGCAAAAGATCGATTTTCAACTCTCCACATAGTCCGTACATCCAAAAGGCTGAGCCGAACCGACAACCTCGTAGCCGGCAAACGATCCAAGCCGCCGCTCAAACTGGCAGTGGATCGCACAAAAAGAAATTATCCCTGCTCGTCAGTTATTTTTGGCTTTCGCTCGTCCGATAAGTAAATAGTTGTGCCGGCACGAAATGCGCGACTGCGACGCGTAAAAAAAATTGCACAGTGAGCCTTCCCACGGTTTCCCCCATCCGCCTGCTTATCGCGGCGCTGGCAGTTTTGCCGGTGCTGTACCTGGATTTTCTCACGTACCGATCGGGGAATAGCTGGCTGGGCGTTGTGATTCTGGGCGTGATTGCACTGGGCCTTTACATTTATCTGAATCCACGCGCCTACACTTTCCGCTATTTATTTCCCGGCCTCTTTGCTTTTGCGCTCTTCGTTATTTTTCCACTGCTTTACACCGTTTACATCAGTTTTACGAAATACAGCTCCAGCCATTTGCTTCCGTATCAAAGCGTGGTCGAACTCCTCGAGCAGGACTCATACATCGTTCCGGACACTCCCATCTATGATTACCTCCTCTATCGGCAAGGCGGCGGGAAATACGTCCTTCTCCTGACTGATCAATCAAATCGAGAGCAACGGTTTCTCTCCGAGCCATTCGACCTGCAACCGGGCCAGACCGTGCATTATCCAATGGTGGTTAATGCTTCCGCCGTTGAGCCAAATCGCTCGATCGATGGAGAACCACTCAAGATCGGTCAAATTACCCGCGAAGGCCTTTTCATCCCATTGCGCGGATACCAGTTCCGGCTTCCGAATGGGCAAACGGTCGAAAAGGAGGGGCTAGACCAATTTTGCTGCCGCAACAAAATCTGGAAACGGAATCCGGACGCTTCCTTTACCAATCAGAAGACCAATTCCACGATCCGGCCTGACTTCGCGCGAGGTTTCTTTATCGATGAAAAAGGCGAGCCGATCGGAATCGGGTTCCGCACGTTTTCCGGATTGGACAATTATATCAAGATAGCCACCGATCCGGAGATCCAGCTCCCATTTATCCGGATTTTTCTTTGGACGGTGGCTTTTTCGGCAATTTCAGCGGTAGGCGCTTTCGCGTTCGGCATGATCCTGGCCGTTGTCCTTGAATGGAAAGAGATGCGCCTTCGCAAGCTTTATCGGACCTTGCTGATTCTTCCCTACGCGGTCCCGGCCGTTCTCTCGATCTTGATCTTTAAAGGTTTATTCAACCAGGAGTTCGGAGCGGTGAACGCGTTTCTTCACGCTGTGTTCGGATTTGCGCCCCAATGGGAAACCAATCCGTGGGGTGCTCGAGCGATGGTTCTATTGGTGAATCTCTGGCTCGGCTACCCTTATATGATGCTGATCTGCACCGGAATGTTGCAGTCGATTCCGAGCAGTATTTACGAGGCAAGCGCCATTGAAGGCAGCAATCCTTTGACCGATTTCTTCCAAATCACGCTTCCTCTTGTCTTTCCGCCGCTTCTGCCGGTGCTGATTGCGAGTTTCGCATTTAATTTCAATAACTTTTCCGTGATTTACCTGTTGACGGGCGGAGGACCGAAAATGCTCGGTGGCGGTAACGCTGGAGAAACCGATATTCTGGTGAGCTATACTTACACCCTCGCGTTTCGGAGTTCGGAGAACAACTACGCGCTGGCCAGCGCAATTGCGACCCTGTTATTTTTCCTGGTTGGAACGTTGGCCTGGATCAATCTGCGGATGAGTTCGAGACGGATCGTTTATTAGCACCTGCCAGAAACAAGCCGTTTACCAGACATGAAACCTTCCCAGAGACTTTTGTTGAAGAAAATTGTGGCTCATGGGTTTTTGCTAGTCGCCCTCGCCCTGGTCGTGCTTCCTTTTCTTATGGTGGTAATTGCTTCATTGCGAAAGGGCAACTTCCCACCAAACGGTCTTTGGCTGAACCCGAACCAGTGGAGCTTCGAACACTGGAAATATGTCCTCAATATTCCTTTTTCCGAGATCGTAAACCCGAGCACCGGCGAAACTCGGGTTGTTCAGCCTCCAACACCCCCACTGCACTGGCTTTGGAACTCTGTGATCGTTTCTGCGGTGTCTTCGGCCGGAATCATTTTTCTCTCCAGCACCGCGGCCTATGCCTTCGCCAGAATGCGGTTCAAGTTTCGCGGCCACATCTTACAGTCACTGCTTCTCCTGCAGATGTTTCCAGCGGTGCTCGCCTTGACTGCTTATTACACGATCCTTGATTCCCTGGGCCGGCAGGTCGAATGGTTAGGTCTTAATACATTACCGGGATTGATTTTGATTTACCTGGCAGGCGTCTCAACCAACATCTGGATGATTAAAGGATATTTCGATACAATTCCTCCCGGCATGGAAGAGTCGGCTCGGATCGATGGAGCCTCCCCGTTTCAGATTTTTGTCCGTATCCTGCTGCCGGTGAGCACTCCTATCTTTGCCGTTGTGTTTATTTTGTCCTTTATTTACACGATGTCTGAGTATCCAGTTGCATCTGCAGTGCTCGGCACCCCCAAAACCTGGACGTTGGCCGTTGGCGCAAGCTCACTACTCCGAGAACACGAAAAGCTCTGGGGTCATTTTGCTGCGCTTGCGGTCTTGAGTGGCGTGCCAATTACGGTAATGTTTCTACTTTGCCAGCGCTTTGTTATTGGCGGGCTGACAAGCGGTGGTATTAAAGAATAACCTAAACCCCCCAAGAACGGCTATGAGTCAAGGATCAGTAAACATCAAAGATCTGGTTAAAACCTATACGGACGACCGTGGTCGACCGACATTTACCGCTGTAAAAAACATCAACCTGAATATCGACAATGGCGAATTCATGGTCCTGGTCGGCCCATCCGGCTGCGGGAAGACCACGACGCTTCGCATGGTTGCCGGTTTAGAGAAGATCTCGAGCGGAACTATCTCTATCGGCGATCGCGTAGTGAACGATCTGGAACCGAAAGATCGGGGTATAGCGATGGTATTTCAAAACTACGCGCTCTACCCGCACATGACCATCTTCAATAACATGGCGTTCGGGCTGCAACTCGCCAAAAAGAAGAAAGACTTTATTCAGGAGACGGTCACCCGAACATCGCAGGCATTGGGCCTCAATCAGATGCTGGAACGGAAGCCACAAGCTCTTTCCGGTGGTCAACGCCAACGGGTTGCTCTCGGACGAGCCATCGTGCGAAATCCGGTGGTTTTCTTATTCGATGAGCCGCTCTCCAACCTGGATGCTAAAATGCGTGTCCAGATGCGATCGGAAATATCGCGACTTCATGGACAGCTGGGCTCGACAATGATTTACGTCACCCATGACCAGGTCGAAGCGATGACCATGGGCGATCGCATCTGCGTCATGAAAGACGGCGTAATCATGCAGGTTGCCGATCCGCTCACCCTTTACCGGAAACCGGAAAACCTGTTCGTGGCCGGTTTTATTGGAAGCCCTCCGATGAACTTGCTCCGAGGGAAGGTCCAGAAGCAAAGTTCCGGTTTGGTTTTCACTGAAACTGGGGAACAGAACGCTATTTCGCTCCCAATCAAAGGTCCTCTGGAATCTTTGGTATCAAAATACATCGATAAGCCAATCGTCTTAGGGGTGCGTCCGGAACATATTACGGAGGAAAGTAAAAATGGCTCCCATGTTCCGCTCACTTCAGCGGTCGATATCGCCGAGCCGATGGGTTCGGAGTCGCTCGTCTATATGAAGGCCGGAGGCGGTAACTTCATCGCAAAAATTCATGGAGAGAAATTATTCCATCAGGGTCAGCCGTTGACGGTGTATGTCGATACTGGCAAAATACTCCTTTTCGACCCTGAAACGGAAGCTGTGATCCGCTAACTACCGCCTGCCAAACCCCTATGCGTCAAATCCTTGAAACCGAACAGTACGTTCAAGTGCCGCCGATGATGATGTCTGATCCGTTCTATCGGATTACCTATTTGATTAAAGAAGAGATCCGGAAATATAAATGGCTGGAAGGGGAAAAGGGCCGTCAGCTCACCTGGGAGGAAGCTCGCCAGGAGTGGACCAAACAGCATGAGAAGAAATACGAATCATTTCTGATCGACACATTGAAGTTTCCGGACCGCGAATCGACCTGATTAAATCGGCGAGGCTGTTGACCAAGACGGAAGCGTGTAGGTTCGCTTCCGTCTTTTGTTTTTTCGGCCGGGATCTCTAAAATCTGTGGCTCTTCGCTTCGGTTTTGCCCTAAATCGGTGGCTACATGTCTGAACGTCTCTTTAACTGGCTGACATCGCGCGGCGCTGGCGTTCTTCTTCACCCTACCTCGCTTCCCGGGACTACGGGTATCGGTACTCTGGGCCGATTCGCCTTTCGATTCGTGGACTTCCTGGCGGACGCCGGCATGAAGTACTGGCAAGTCTGCCCATTAGGCCCGACCGGATTTGGGGACTCTCCTTATCAGTGTTTCTCTGCTTTCGCCGGAAATCCCTATCTGGTGGACCTCGAGGAGTTGTTGGAAGAGGGTTTTCTCGAGCCAAACGATCTCGAGCCGCTGAGATCACTTCCCGAAACGATGGTCGACTACGGTGCGCAATGGCAACTCCGTTGGCTCATCCTGCAAAAAGCGTTCGAAGGATTCCGCGCGAAAGCGACGCCGGATCAGCAAGCAGCCTTTGCCGATTTTCGCCAAAGTAACCGGGAATGGCTGGAAGCCTACTGCTTGTTCATGGCCATCAAGTCGCAATTTGATAGCCGTTCCTGGCAGGAGTGGCCTCCTGAAGCAAAGCGCTATCCCCTGGCCAAGCGCCGATTTAAAACCAAAGAGCTGAAAGACAAAGCCTCTGCCTACGCCTTCTATCAGTTTAGGTTTTTCCAGCAATGGGACAAACTGAGACGGTACGCGGCTGATCGGAAGATCCAGATTTTTGGTGATATCCCGATTTTTGTCGCAATGGATAGCGCCGACGTTTGGACTCATCCGGAGCTTTTCCAGATGACGGAAGATCTTAGACCCACCGGCGTCGCCGGAGTTCCTCCCGACTATTTTGCCGCCGATGGGCAACTCTGGGGAAATCCTCTTTACGCTTGGGAACGCCACGCCAAGGAGGGTTATGCCTGGTGGCTTGCTCGCTTACGAGCAAGTTTCCAACTCTACGATGTGGTCCGGATCGATCATTTTCGCGGCTTTGACGAATATTGTCGGATTCCGCCCGACGCCAAAAACGCCCGTGATTACCGCTGGGAAAAAGGGCCCGGCTTCGAATTGTTCCAGGTCATTCAAAAGCATTTCCCCGAAGCAAAGCTCGTTGCGGAAGATTTGGGGGTAATCACCGAATCGGTGCGTCGATTGGTAAATCAGGCCGGCTTACCAGGAATGAAGATCTTGCAGTTCGCTTTTGAAGGGGCGACCGAATATCTGCCGCACAACTGCGTGCCGAACAGCGTTCTCTACCCTGGAACGCATGATAACGATACTTGCCGGGGCTGGTTCAATGTGCAGAATCCGAACGTGCAAGATTTCGTCCACCGCTATCTGCACACGGACCAGCCGGATATCGTATGGCAAATTATTCGTGCTGGGTATGCCTCCGCGTCCAGGATTTTTATTGTCCCGATGCAAGATCTGCTGAATTTGGGAACCGAAGCGCGAATGAATACTCCGGGCACGCCGTCCGGAAACTGGCGCTGGAGATTCACCTCGGATCAGCTCGACAGTTTGTGGAAGGACCGCCGGGAAGAACTCCGCGAATACGCAAGATTGTACGAACGGTGAAGAAAATGCGGAATGCGGAATGCGGATCGCGGAATGTGACACCAAAAATTCGGACCCCGTAGAAGCGTTGCGATGGGTGCTACCCTAATCCCGATGCAGGATTGCACATTCCGCGATCCGCATTCCGCATTTCTCATCCCGCGTTTATCAACCCGGCAATGGATATCGCCCGGTCAACGCCCTTACTTTCTGACGAACGCTGGCCAGCGCTGATTCATCCGCGCCTGGCCGAAGAGCGTCATCGATCAAATCAGCGATCTCCATCATATCCTCTTCCTTCATTCCTCTCGTAGTGACGGCGGGTGTACCAACCCGAATGCCTCCGCCCTTTACTACCGGCTCAGTGTCGAACGGAATCGAGTTCTTATTCACGGTAATTCCGGCACGATCCAAAGTTTCTTGAGCCTGTTTCCCGTTCAGCCCCTTAGATCGGAGATCGACCAACATCAGATGATTGTCGGTTCCTCCTGATACAATACGGAATCCCTTGCGCTCCAGGCTTGCCGCCAGAGCCTTTGCATTGCTCGTGATCTGTTGCTGATAATCGCGAAACGCGGGTTGCAATGCCTCATGGAAACAAACCGCTTTTGCCGCGATTACGTGCATGAGAGGACCGCCCTGCACTCCAGGGAACATCAAGCTGTCAATCGATTTAGCATATTCCGGTTTGCACATGATAATCCCCCCTCTTGGCCCGCGAAGACTTTTGTGCGTTGTGGAAGTCACAAAATCAGCGATTCCGACCGGCGACGGATGAAGACCAGCCGCCACCAGCCCCGCAATATGCGCAATATCGACAAAGAGAAGAGCCCCGACGGCGTCAGCGATCTCTCGCATCTTCTTGAAATCAATAATTCGCGAATAAGCGGACGCCCCCGCGGTAATCATCCGCGGGCGATGCTCTTCGGCCAACCGAGCGAGAGAATCGTAATCAATACGCTCCGTCTCCCGGTCCACTCCGTAATGCGTCACTTCATAAAAGCGACCGGAAAAGTTTGCCTTGTTTCCATGGGTCAAATGACCGCCATGTGACAGATCCATCGTCAGAATGCGGTCTCCAGGCTTAATCGCGCTGAAGTAAACCGCCATATTGGCCTGGCTTCCGCTATGCGGTTGCACATTAACATGTTCCGCCGCAAATAACTTCTGTACCCGTTCAATTGCCAGTCGTTCTACTTGGTCGACGAATTCGCACCCGCCATACCAACGACGGCCCGGGTAACCTTCCGCATACTTATTGGTCAGGACCGACCCTTGGGCTTCCATTACCGCGCGGCTGGTAAAATTCTCCGAGGCGATCAGCTCGATGTTCTCGAATTGCCGCTGCCGCTCTCGTTCGATCGCTTGGAAAATTTCCGGATCGATTTGGTCCAAAGATTGGTTTCCCGACCGTTCGTTCAGGATCCCTGATGTCAGCTTTTCGTTAATTCCCTGACTCATTATAAACTCTAGCAAACCGGGCAGCGAATTTTTGATGGTATCTCGCGCTTCCTCATACGCGTCAATACCCAATCCGATAGGGTCAGCGACATCGAATGATGCGGCCCCAGGTTCAAATTCCCGCAACAAATACGTCTTTTCTGCTGCTTCCGGATACTGATAAAAAATGGAATCGAGATGACTCCGCGTCATTGCTATGATCCAGGTCGCTTCCTGGACCAGCCGTTCGGTGAGCGGTTTACTCCGAGTCGCTGAGATATCGATCCCCACGTGCGCCAGTACTTCGACCGCATGGGGACTCGGACTCTGACCAGGATAAGTACTCACACCGGCCGAAGACACATTTAGATCGGGCCGGCCCGCAATCATCTTGCGGAAAAGACCCTCTGCCATAGGGCTTCGACAGACGTTCCCCGTACAAACAAACAAGACCGTTTTTTGCGGACTCAAAGTCCGAGAAACTGCCATGCCCGCTCGGGCAGATCAAGGACAGACGGGAGCGCATGTGGATCGCGGATTGCGGGTTGCCAAATACGATTCGGCAAAGGATCCAAAGGAAACTCACGGAAGAAATTAGCCATTCTTCGGTAGTGGTCCGGCCGCTGGCCTACTTTCGGGACTGATTTTCTCTAACCACCAACAGCGATCCTGATCGCGAACTCTTCAGTTTGACGCGTATGGGCAGCTGCCGGATCCCCCAAGTGCTCGCATCGAATAGTCCAACGACTCGATGAAGAGCGGTAGTAACATTACCGCTTGAGCGGTCCGATCGAAGGGGATAGCATTTGCCCGTTGAATTCAGTATCCGCTTACGATTACATCCAGGCACTCTATCGTATTTGTCTTGTTCAATCGGGTTCCGATACAGCCGCCGAGAGCGCCGCTCACGACATTCTGTCTGAAGCTTACAAGACGGCTGGTCGCGATTTAGCCAGCATTGATTTTAACGGGCTTTTTCGCACGGCATTCCAGCGTCGCGATTCCTACGCGAAAATATCGGAAAACAAGCTTACCGACTGGCCACGCGTTCTTCACTCCCTTCCCGAGCCTCAACGTTCCACCCTGACTCTGTTTTATTTAGAAATTTTGCCTCTTGCTTTCATCGCCGAGATTGTCGGATCGTCGATCGAACAGCTGGCAGACACGATCCGGGAAGCGCGTTCGGCACTCGCGAGGGCCCGCCAATAGTATCATGCCAAGTAGATTGTTTCCGCTTATTCGACCGGTTTACGAAGACGAGCCCGAGCTTGAGTTGGTCAGCATTGAGGCCAGAAATAACGCCGAACTCAATGCCGCCCTGGAACGCCAAATCGCCTTCGATAACGAAGTTATCGATCAGCTTCGATCGCTCGCGCTCAGTGACGCTCAAATCGAGAAACTTGAAAGCTCATTGGCCGAAGATGGCGCCCAAGCCGCCCCACCGCCGATCGTGCCGCCTCCGGCTTCCGTGCAGATAGCGGCTGCTATTGGATCGGCCGCAGTAGCTCAGACCGTCACGCAACCTGAGCCTGAGCCAGTAGCCCCCTCGAAAGACAAGGAGAAAGCCGAGCCGGACAGGAAACCGGAAGAAGAGGAGGAAGAGGAGCCACGCGCGCGCCCACGCACGATCTTCTTTGCCATCGGCGTTGGAATAATCGCCACCATCTGCCTGGTCGGCTATTTGGTGTGGGACCAGATGAAGTCGTTCCAAGGAGCGGATCGCATCACCGAACTTTTGGACTCCGCCAATGGACTTACCGGCGACGAGTTCGAAGCGGTGCAGACTAACACCGACTCTCTGAAAGATTGGTTTCTGCTCAAGAACCAACATTTTACCGTGCCCAAAGAATTCGCTTCCACTCGAACAATAGCTTGCCGAGTCTTTCAATTCCACAATGCAGACGTTGGCCAGGTCATGGCCAAAGATAATCGGGAATTACTCTATTTTCTGTTCGATCCGGCTGATCTGGGTGTGAAACTCAAAAACGGAAAATGGGAAGTCGTGGAGGGTGAACGACTCGTTGGTGGAGTCACCGTGGCCGAAGGCACCTGCTTCGTTGTCGCTTTTCGGGGCAAATACGATGATATGCAGACTTATCTGGCCAAAAAGGTAACGCCGGCGAATCAGTAATCGGTATTCAGTGATCAGTGACCGGTGCAGAAGTGAAAAGTGAGAGGTGATTGGTGAGAGCAGCCGAGGCGCATGACAAATCCTCGAGCTTTCGAAACAGATTGAAGGGGCGTTGGAGTAGGTCCTGTCAATCACCAGTCACCAATCACTTTTCACGGTCTGCGGTTCCCGGCGCTCCCGGCGTTATTGACGCTGCCGGCGCTCCATAAAGCCGCCGCACTATTGCATGATAAGGCCAAGCGACGATGTACCCGACACAGTTAGGTTTTCTGCAGGCACACGGAAATCGGGTCGCGTCAGCCGGGTCGAGTCCATAATCGATCGTGATCTCTTCCCCCCGCCCGATTGCGCGAGAACTGATGATAAGGCACCCTCTCCCGATATTCGAGATGGGCTGAAGGGTCGCATGAGTAGTGGAACAAGCGCCCGAGCCCGTTACCGGCTGAACCGTCCATCACTCTTCCGTCCGGTAACTCGAGCAAATATCGGTTACCGGCAGCTAACTCACATTGGACCTCCTCCGCAGCCAAAATCTTACCATCGTAACGGGCTAGAATTTGGCCGGAAGCGATCGATTGATTCGCGAATACGCCAATACCATGAATTTTGGAATTTCTTGCAGAGACAAGCTTTCTTTCCCGGCAACGGGGGTGTATACTCCTGAACATGGTCGAAGTCCTCGGTATCTTGGGCTTCCTTGGTTGGCTATTCCTGGTTTTCTGCGAATGGCTAAGCCACTTACCGGTCTTTCCCGCGCTGGTAGTCGGCGCAATTGCGGTACCTCTTCTCGCCATAGCGGATTTCCGAAAAAACCTTCGCAAATTACAAATTCCCGGTCTCTACGCAAATCGTGAGCCCATACCGCCAGAACGTTTTTCCTGGCTACTCCGACGAGGATGGTTGCAGCAATCAATGGGGTGGTCTCTCGTAATGGCGGCCGGCGGCTGGTACAACGCGGCAACGTTACCGGCATCACTCGCTTTCGATGCCGAATCCATGGTCGGATGGCTCAACGCCGCTATCGGTATAGCCGGTTCCGCCCGCTTCTTCAGTACCTCCGTGCTTTTCGTGCACGCCGCGCAATGGTTCGATTCAATGAGCCCGAGCCTCATCGGCTTTCTCCGGGTGCTCATGTATCGTTTGTCCGATAACTACGAATACCTCGGCCAACGTAAAACCGACCCAGAACGAGAGAAGGTATACTAACGCCGGGAATGCCGTCATCGCCGGGAACCGCAGACGGTGAAAAGTGATTGGTGCCTGGTGGTTGGCAGGACCTACTCCCTCAGACCGTTTCGAAAGCTCGAGGATTCGTCATCCGCCTCGGCTTCCTCTCACCAATCACCTCTCACTTTTCACTTCTGCACCGGTCACTGAATACTGATTACTGATTACTGATTGGCCGGCAACCTTATTGAGCGGCTGGAAATTCGAATTTTTCCACTTCGCAGTTCGCATTCCGGATTCCGCGATTGAATGCCGCGGCTCACAATCACCTTACCTGCTCAAGCCGTCGCGCGGTCAAGCTGTTCGTTGACCCGTTGCATGGACGAACACTGATCGATTATCGGCCGGACTTCGACGTCCACGCCGTATTTCAGGGCTGGGCACTGTTTAGCGATTTCGATCGCTTCATCCAGACCCACCTGCAGCAGGAAATAACCGCCGATCGCTTCCTTAGACTCGGCAAAAGGACCATCCGCAACCGTTAACCCTCGCTTCCAGGAAATGATTTTACCGTCATTCGCCAGCGGCTGAGCGGCCTTGACTTTCCCTTCCTGGGTCAACCGTTCGAGCCAGGTAGCCCATTGAGTCATGACCTTCTGAATTTCTTCGGGGGAGAGATTTCTATCCCAGTCGGTCCCTCGGAATAAAAGCATATATTCGGATGTGATTGTCTGCGTGATCATATCAGTACTTTCGTAGTGGTTACTGCAAATTAGTCTTCGGCAGCCGTTTACCAGGCTGCTTGTTTTCTCGCCAAAGTCCAATCTATCTTGCTGCTTGGCTGCCTTCTGGACCTGCTCAACGGTGGCTAATGCGCCTCTCGGCGAGATGCTATCAATCACCGCGGCTCCTAGAAAGCCCGGTCTCCTTACTTCAGCGCTCATCTGAGCTCCTTTCATCGTGGTTTTCGTTCCAGTTCCAATAAAACGACGAACCAGGTGCCCTTTCTCAGGACACGGAGTGCTAAGACTTTGAGGCTAACCGTTCGTAATTTTCCACTTGCCATCTGCTATTTGCTATTTGCTATTGATCCCCCACTCATTATCTTCCCCGCCTCGGTCAGACGGAAGGGTGGCAGAGTGGTTGAATGTACCTGACTCGAAATCAGGCGTACCTCCGGGTACCGTGGGTTCGAATCCCACCCCTTCCGAAGCCCGCTAAATAGCTCCTATCAGCGAGATAGAGCGCAGCG
>JBEEIB010000550.1:0-6189 GCA_041167675.1 Verrucomicrobiota bacterium | reverse complement strand
CGAACGGCACGGTCGCTACCGGCGTGCCGGATAAAAACGGGATAGTCAAGAACAGCATCATCGAAACGGGAGAACTGCAGGTGTCGAGGGACACAGTTCCGCGTGGGACGAAATCATCGCTGCCTCACGCCGCTCTAATCGTGGGGCGCCTTCGCTTATCCGGCTAACAGAATGATTCAAAAACAACAACACAGAGGAAATCAAAATCATGAAAACTAAATTCTATTGGGTCGCGCTCCTGGCGAGTGCGGCCATGATTGCCCAGGCTAATGCCGGTGGGCATCATGGAGGAGGAGGCGGAGGTTTCGGCGGGAGCGGACGCGGCGCTCCAGGAGGCGGAGGAGTTCGAGCATCCTCTTTCGGACCGCGGGGTAACTTCGGTGGCGGACGCTTCATGGGTCCCGGGCCACGCTTCTCATCATACCGTGGGCCGATGGGATACGGTCAGGGGCGATTTGGCGGTTCTGATCGCGCGTTCGGGCGCAGTCGCCAGCTTGCAGCTGGGATGTCCAATCGTCGCTTCGATGCATCGAGAACGTTCAATCAACGAGAAAATCGGTTTACTCGAAATGGTAACAATTTCGGAAATCGTTTCGAAGACCGCGGTTCAAACGCCGCCCGTAACCATCTCTTTGCCCAACGCTCGGCCGACTGGCACCGCGATTGGGACCGGAATCGCGACCATTTCTGGCGTGGTCATCGCTGCCGTTTTGTAAATGGCGAGTGGTTTATCTTCGATACGGGATTCGATCCCTACGACTACTGGTACCCTTACCGCTATCCCTATGACGGATACGCCTATAACTACTATCCATACGGATATGATGCAGGCGCCTACGAGGGCGATGCGGATTATTACAATCAGGGCGCCTACGATTCCTCCGATCAATCCTCCGACTCAACCGTTGCGGCCGCACAGGAACAATTAGCGGGACAAGGCTACTACCACGGAGAAGTCGACGGCATCTTCGGTCCGGAAACCCGTCGCGCTATTACACGTTATCAAAGTGATCACGGCCTGGGCGTAACCGGGCGTCTTAACACGGACACGCTGCATGTTTTGGGGGTGCGACAAGTGGCGAGTAACTAACAAGGAAGCTACTCATGATGAGGACAAAATCCAATGTCATGACCGACCCGGGATGGGACATCGCATTCTGGTTCGCCGTTCTCAGCCCTATACTCGGAATTCTAGTTGGCTTTCTCGCCCTTCTCTTGTTCTTCCAGTGAAAACAATCGGTAACTACTTGATGAGAATCCACATTCGATGGAGCCAACGAAGCTTTTAATGCACTGCTCGGATGGCTCAGTTAAACATGTGCGCATCTCGGGTCATGCCGAAAGGGATAAGCCGGACGAGATCGCGTTTGTTGGAGCGGTGATGGATGTCACCTCAGCAAAGGAGGCGGAGGAAAGGATCCGGCAAAACGAAAGGGAACTTCGCATCGCTCTCGAAACAATTCCAACTTCCGTCGTGAGCACCCTACCTGACGGCTCTGTTGATTTCGTAAGTCAAAGTTGGCTGGATTACTTAGGATGCTCCAGGGAGGAGATACTGGGCTGGGGCTGGATGAAAATAACTCATCCCGAAGACCTCGACAGAGTGCTGAACAATTGGCAGGCGGCCTTAGCGGCTGGGGAACCTCTCGAGATAGAAGCGCGTTTTCGGCAGGCGGACGGGAAATATCGGTGGTTCTTGGACCGCACCGTCCCGCTGCGCGACAGCAACGGAAACGTCGTTAAGTGGTATGCAACTGTCACCGACATCGAGGACCGAAAGCAAGCGGAAGCGAAGCTGGAGCGGAGTGAGGCCTCCTTGCATGAGGCGCAGAGACTCGGCCATATGGGTAGTTTCGCAATCAATGTTTCCTCAGGAGCTTTCATTGCCTCGCCGGAGTTCCTTCGAATCTTTGGCTGCGATCCTGATGAAGAGAAACCGACGGTGGAAATGTTTCGCGAGCGCGTTCATCCTGAAGATCGTCCCTTCCTTTTGGAAATGTTTAATAAGGCCAGGAGCGCGAAGACCGATTACGAGTTGGACTATCGAGTTGTTCTTCCGGATGGATCGATCAGGCACGCACAAAGTGTGGGCCACCCTGTCTTTAACGCTTCCGGTGACCTTGTTGAGTATGTTGGCACGACCATGGACGTGACCGAACACAAGTGCGCCGAAGAAGCGTTGCGCGCTTCCGAGCAAGTTGCTCGCGGACAAGTTGAGGCATTGGCGCAGAACTTGGATATTTTGGCGACTGCGCCAGCGCCGGAAAACCTTATTGGCCAAATGCTCAGCACCATCGGACGCTTTTTGAACGCGCAAAGCGTGGTTTTGTGGTTGTTAGACGAGCGGAACGATTCGCTCGTTTTGCGCGCTGCGGCCGAAGGTGCAAATTTTGCGGCGACTGACCCGGAGCATCCACTCATTAAGAATCCCTCATCGTGGAAAGAGGATAAGATGCTTCAAGAGATTGTTTTTACAGGAGCGCCGGTCGTTTGCGAGGACGTAGAACATGATCCGCGGGTTTCCAGCGCTGCACGCGATTATTTCAGATCAAAGGGAACCAAGAAGTTATTATCAATTCCAACCTTGGTGGGCGGCCATGTTAAGGGATTCATCGGCATTCGTCATGGGGATCGGCCGCCCTATCGGCGTCAGGAGGTCGAATTAGCGCAAGCGCTCGCGCACCAGGCGATGTTTGCAGTTCAACTCGATCAATTTGCCAAGCAAAGCCAGCAGGCCGCCGTGCTCGAAGAACGAAATAGAATGGCGCGCGACATCCACGACACGCTGGCACAAGGGTTCACCGGCGTGATTATGCAATTGGAAGCGGCTGAGAAAGCAATCGAGCATCGTCGTCCTAAGCAAGTAGGCGAACACTTGCGGCGGGCAAGGGGGTTGGCTCGCGAGAGTCTCAGCGAAGCGCGCCGATCGGTCCATGCGTTGCGTCCAGAAGCGTTGAAAGAAGGGAACTTCTGGAACGCCCTTAAAGGCATGATCAAAAGCATCACGGCGGGAACAGCGCTCCATCCAAGCTTCAATGTTCAGGGTGAGGTGGACCAGCTTCCGCCGGTTTGGCAGGAAAACTTATTGCACATTGGACAGTAAGCTCTGGCCAACACCATCAAGTATGCCCACGCCCACAAATTTGGAACGCGATTAATGCACGATCCAAAGGAGCTGCGTTTGGAATTTTCTGACGACGGTGGCGGGTTCAAAGCGCAAAATCGACATGATGGTCGTGGCCTTACTGGCATACGGGAGCGGGTTGAACAAATGGGAGGCGAATTAAAAATCACAAGCTCACGCGGCAAGGGCACAAAAATTACTGTGGTATTGCCCTCTAACGGGGAATCGATCTTGTGACATCCAAAAAGAAAGTGGCGACGAAGCCTAAAAAATCTGGAAAGAAAGCAATGTCTGCTGCGAAGAAAACGCCGAAAGCTAAAGACACACCAAAAAAGCCTCGCATCGGCATACTTATTGCCGACGATCACAGCGTCCTACGCCAAGGCTTGGTTTCGTTAATCGGGTTCGAAGCAGACATGATGGTCGTCGGAGAAGCGAGTAACGGACGTGAAGCGATCGATCTTTGGAGGCAGCGACGCCCTGACGTGATTCTACTCGATCTGCGCATGCCCGAGCTCGATGGTGTCGGCGTTATTAAACAGATTCGTGCTAACGATGAGAAAACGCGGATTATCGTACTCACGACCTTCGATGGCGACGAAGACATTTACCGAGCCATTCAGGCGGGGGCGAAAGGCTATCTGCTCAAGGACGTGCCTCGCGAGGCACTGATTGATTCCATTCGCCGCGTCTACGCTGGGGAGACCTGTCTCCCGGTGCATCTCGCAAACAAGTTAGCAGAACGGGTGAGGGGCGGAAGCGTGAGTGAGCGCGAAATCGATGTGCTCAAGCTGATGGCTAAAGGGAAAAGCAACAAGGAGATCGGTTCGGCGCTCTTTGTTAGCGCGGGTACCATCAAATCGCACGTGAAAAGCATCTTCGCCAAGCTCAATGTCAACAGCCGTGCCGAAGCTGTGGCAAACGCCGCGCACCGCGCGCTGATTCAACTGTAGACGTTTGTCTTCGGTTGTCCCGTCCGTTCAAATTAGCGCGACCGTCGGGGTCTCTCTCGGAATGGAAAGTCTTTATTGATCCATACGGGAGAGTAAAGAATCACCCGAAGGCGTCGTTACAGTAGAACGTGCCCGGGATTTACCGTTGGATATGCTACGACACAGCTTAATTAGCATAATCGAGCATCTCGAGGCGAAGCGCGCGTCGGAAGCCGAGCGCAAAACGGCAAATTTCCATGCCCCACCCAACGGGGCGATCATTTCGGGTGGCCCCAATAAAAACGGCATCCCGCAGAAGGGCATCTTCGAAAACGAACAGGTTCGGGTATCGATCACGTCCGTTCTAAAAGGTACTGGCTGGTCGGCGCCGCACGATGGACGAGATCGAGTTGTCGTCTTGCTGGACAAAATAAACCAGGCAGTGGAAACAACCGAAAAAGATTCGTCCTCTTCCGCTTGGCCGGTGACTTGGATTCCGGCAAACAGCGATTTCAAAGTCGCCAACAAGTCAGATCAAATTAGGAACCTGATGATTCTGGAATTCAAAGACACGGCTGCGGAGCAGGCATTAGTCGGGCAGCAGTAGTTGATCAGAAGAGATGATTTCGTGAAAACTTCTTTTAGGGAGCAGCGACAAGGAGCAATGGAGGTGGGTGTCGATCGCGGCGCTCACCTCCTCTTGCCAGGAACAGTCAAAAAGCTATGAGGTCGAATTTCTTCAACTGGAGCGAGCCAGTGACACCACGGACTGTTCTACTCTTCACCTGTGATTCCTGCTTCGACGAGCTGATCGCCCAAGTATTTTCAGAACCGGCGATAATTCTCAGCGCTCGAACTGTTCGGGAGGCGTTGCAGATTGTTTGTCAGCGCGGACGTGAGCTCAACCTTGCTTTGATGGATTTTGATGGCGCCTGTCGTGGAATGACGCTGCTTAGTGCCGTCCACATTTGCTATGAACAGCTGCCCATTGTTGTGACGACTTCGGAGGACTTAGAGCACGCATGCTTTCTCGCTTACGCCAATGGCGCCCGAACCTGCCTCAAAAAACCGTTGTCGGCGGCGCGCTTTGCCCAAGCGATTGCGGATGTGACTGGGCCGTCTCCTCAATCAGTCGCGGCCCAACTATTATGAAAACAATTATAGAAGCGAATTTTCTTCTGCCGGCCATTGAAGAGGCGAAAGAAAAACCGCGCATCTTAATCATCGATGATAGCAGCGATTTCACTTATTCTGCCAAACGCGCGCTGGAGAGGACCGGGCGCTACTCCGTTTGGGAAGAAAACGATCCAGCCAGGGCTCACCAAACAGCGCAGCTGGTTAAGCCCGACCTTATTCTTCTTGATATCGCGATGCCGGAAACCGATGGCGGCGAAGTCGCCGCGCGGATTGAATCCGATCCGACATTGCACCGAACACCGGTTGTCTTTCTGACCGCTCTGGTCACGAAAGCGGAGGCGAGATCGGGCCTCCGGATCCAGGGACATCCATTTCTGGCCAAGCCGATCAGCATTCCAGAGTTGGTTGCAGGCATTGAACGATATCTGCCTGTGACGCAGCAATTCAGTTCAGCGGCGAATGGCGCCGCACCCTTTCGGGCATGAAGGCACGCGGTTCTGTTCCTAACACATAAAAGGCTATGAGTGCAGCGCAGGGATCGATCATGGTAAGGGCGCCGATCGGCAATGTCTACCGACAATGGCTACGAATTGAAGATTTCCCGAGATTCATGCCTGCAGTAAAAGAGGTACAAAAACTGGATGTCGGCCATTTTTCGATTGTGGTTTCCTTGAATGGAAAGCGGCATAAAGCCGTGTTCGAGATCATGCTGCAAGTGCCGGAGCGAAGGGTAGCCTGGCGAGCACTGGCCGGTGGACCTTCCGAACATTTCGTTTCGGGTGTGGTGTCTTTCATTTCACGCCCCGATCAAAGCACGTGTGTGATCCTAAAGATATGCCCCGGCTTTGACGGCGCGGTCTCGCATCGGATGCACAGCTACCTGCGCAACTTCAAAAGATTTATCGAGCATCTCCCGAATGGGCTATTGGAAAACCTCAACGGAGCCACTTGACACTATGGAACGAATCACACATGAGCGATCCTGAGCAACGGTTC
>JBEEIB010000549.1:0-2578 GCA_041167675.1 Verrucomicrobiota bacterium | reverse complement strand
AGTCCGTTGAATGTTCCCTTCAGATTGACGGCAATTTGCCGGTCGAAGACCGTGTCATCCGTCGTCGCCACGTTCGACAGCAGCATGATGCCGGCGTTGTTGACCAGGACGTCGACTCCTCCGAATTCCTTTTCCGCGATTTGGAACATCCGCGAAACCTCGTCCGCCTTGCTGACGTCAGCTTTCGCGGCAATGGCGCGTCCCCCCGCCGACTTAATCTCGTTGACGAGTGCAGCAGCTTCCGTTTCGCCGCCTGCATAGTTCACAACTACGGAAAAGCCGTCTTTCGCGAGCCGTTCAGCGACGGCCGCCCCTATACCGCGCGATGCACCGGTGACAATTGCTGCTCTTGCCATAAATTTTGTTTCCCATCTCTCTTTCCGGACATCCCGTATATCTTTGTTCATTCAAACGAGGACCGTTCCACCATCAACCACAACCGTCTGCCCAGTCCCGAATCCTTCCTGCATCAAAAACAGATAGGCTTGTGCGATGTCGTGAGGTTCGCCAACTCGGCCCACAGGCAGACTCTTGCCCACGCTCTCATATAGGTGTTCCCGCTCTGCGGCACTCATGGTCTGCCAGAGGTTCGTCCGAACGACTCCCGGAGATACTGCGTTAACACGAATCGGCGCCAACTCAACCGCTAGGGCACGTGTTAACGCTTCGATGGTTCCGCAAACGCTTGCGGCGACTACCCATCCCTTGTTCGGGCGTCGACCGGCGACTCCGGTTGTGAGCACGATTGAGCCGCCCTTGCGAATGTGTGGGTTTCCGTATTTGACCGCGGCGAGGGCAGACCAATAGCGCAACTCAAAGGCGCGTCTGGCCTGCGTGAGATCCGTGGCAACGAGCTCGTGCAAATCGAGGCTATCGCCGGCGGTGAATACCAGGTGATCGAAAGGGCCAAGCTTTGCGAACAAAGCTTCGACGGCCCGTTCGTCCGAGACGTCAACCGCCTGCCCCTGTGCTTCGCCACTGATACACTCAACGGCCTTCTGAACTCGTTCCGCATTGCTAGAGACGATAACGACCTTGGCTCCTTGCGAGGCCGCCTGTTGGGCCACGGCGAAACCAATCCCCGACGACCCACCCACCACGACCACCCGCTGCTGTTGCAAATCGTTTCCCCGTTGCATTGAATTCTCCTTGTGCACTCTCCTGACTTACTCCTCTAGTCATATTTCTCTCTCCTCGGTCGCACCTGACATTTCATGACCGCCACTATTGGATGAAGCGGCAGAAGCGAACTTTGGACATGGCCATCTCTTGAGTTTCTCTTGGTGCAAAATTGAATACAGAGACTTAGGGCAGGAACTTGTAACCAGAGCTATGGACCGTATGAAAGTGCTTGGGATTACCAGGCTCCAGCTCTAGTTTTTTGCGTAACTTCAAAATGTGGTTATCCACGGTCCTTGTACAAGGATAGTTCTCGTATCCCCACACTTCATTCAGTAGTTCGTCCCGTGAGATCACTCTCCGAGGGTTTTTGATCAGATACGCGAGCGTTTTGAATTCCTTAAATGTGAGAATAACGGGCCGACCATTGCGATGAATTTCCATCGTTGAAAAACATCCTTTAACCTCCCCAAACTCAAATGTGTCTTTGGCGTTGGGATTTTTCAACCAGGCCTTCGCTGCATCCAGCGGTAAGCAGACATCGCTGGTATCGATGAGGCCAGTGACGGACTTATTGGGTCCCAGCTTTTTCTGGGTCGTCTTATCATGAACAGCCGATTTCGGAACAAGCACGATCACCGGCATGAAACGCGATAGCTTACGAAATTCTTCGGGAATGCCAGAAGCTGGCATCAAAGCCAGATCTTCATCGAGGAACTGAATCGAGTTGGTATTGGGCTCCGTTTTAGATTCCCTAAACGGAGAAATTGCGGTCTTCATTGTTGCTGCCATTGAGATGCCTCTTAATCTACCTGGTGCTCAGCCGATTGGACCTGGCGACACTCTGCAGCACGGGCATTCGATGCAGGGTCACTCTCGCGTGAAACATCCGGGCTTTTACTGCTGTGGTCGAGATCCCCAGAATCTGTGCGGTTTCTCTGACTGAGTGTTCCTGCAATTGATGGAGCTCCACGACCCTTCTAGCTCGCGGCCGCAGACCCGAAATGGCTGACTTCACGATCCGTTTCCGTTCGCGAAGGGAGCAACTCTCTTCCGGATCAGGAGCGCCGTCCCGAAATTCTCGTTGCGCTACGGGTTCAAAGGACGGGTTTGGCTCGCCTATGGGAACTTCTTGAACTCCGCGCTTTTTACGAAGTTTCATCAAGGCCGCATTAATCGCAATGCGGGTCAGCCAGGTTGCAAATTGGGATCTTCCATCAAAATCCTTGAGATGGACGAAAGCATTCAGAAAGCACTCTTGCGCGGCGTCTTCCGCGTCTTCACGGTTTCGTATGATCCGGCGAGTCACACCGGAGACTTGTTTCATATGACGTTCGCAAAGCTCTCCGAAGGGAGCTCTTCGCCCAGTCTTGGCGGCTGCGATCAAGTGCTCCTCGCTCCACGCTCGAAGATCGCTAATTGCTGCGGCATCGCTCTGCAGCGAAAAAAATGTACTCGT
>JBEEIB010000548.1:0-3948 GCA_041167675.1 Verrucomicrobiota bacterium | reverse complement strand
AGATCGTCGAGGGCACTCAAGGTCTCCTCAATCGGCGTCCTGGCGTCGAAGCCGTGAAGCTGAAAAATATCGATATAGTCGGTCCCCAGGCGTTTCAGGGCTTTCTCGCAAGCGTCGATCAGATGATAGCGCGAAGAACCCACGTCATTGGGGCCGTCTCCCGAGCGGAAAGTGGCCTTCGTTGAGATGATAACGCGATCACGCCTGCCTTTGATCGCCGCGCCGAGGATTTCCTCTGCCAGTCCGGCGGAATAGACGTCGGCGCTGTCGAACATGTTCAGGCCAAAGTCGAGGCACAGGTCGACGAGGTGCGTCGCCTGCTCCTCCCCGGTATCACCCCAAGCGGCAAAAAAAGCGCCCTTGCCGCCGAAGGTAGCGGTTCCAAGGCTTAGTGCCGGAACGCGGAAACCGGAACGGCCGAGATATCGATAGTCCATTGGGTTTTCTCCAACTTGGTTTTCATTCGACGGGCTTTGTTCAAGCTGTGGTCTCGTTCTCAGCCCCGGCGAGCTCCCTGGGAGTCGCGTGCTTCCAGTGGGTGTAGTCGCCGGGTTCCCAGCGACGATGGGGAACGACGAGAAGGAGTCCCGTCTTCTCACTGATGTAATCTTCAGTGTGCATATATATTTGCTTCTATTGTGCGTTAACGAAAGAGCATAAGGAAGGCTTGCTTGAACCACCTACGTTGCATTGCTGTTCTCTGTAATTCTCCGTTCACCACAATTTTGGTGGCTCTTTCGTTTTAGTTGTCCTCTAACCAATCTGTGCTTAGTTGAGAGTTAATCAGTAAGTGTAATTACACCTAATGCAAGAAGAAATTCGTGAAAGATTGCCCGCATCCAAGCTTGGTCCCTGCGCCTGTTCTGAGGTTCGTAGATTAGGGAGGAAGCACGTCAAGATGCTCGCGGCGCTAACCCAGCTTTACTTGGAGCTAAGGCTACCAGCACAGTATGCGCTTCGAGCGGCCAAGGCAGATCTCCAGCCGCCTGAAGACCGGGGTCTGGATCACGCAGAATTTTGGCGGATATGTCCTGAAAACAGGATTACGGGAACTGGACATCAGAACGAGTGATCGGTGGAATCTCTTCTAGGTTAATGTGCGTTCTCGACGCTCTTTCCAAATGACCATCCACAAACTGTTTCCTAAAAAAGGACTTGCGTCCCAAAACGCAATTATCTTTCAGATCGACCTAAGATCAGATGGTGTCACTATGGCTTAGTGTTACAATACACCCGGCCATGGGCCAGGCAGGCGTTGTATGCAGGACGGCCGAGTACTAGGGGCGTTGCTGTACCCGGTTTCGCCTCCCAATTACGCATTTCCTCTATCAGTCTTTGATAGATGCGGCCGACGGCTTCCGCCGGTAGCGGTCCCGCCTTTGCCAGCTCTTGAGCTCTTTCTATTACCTGCTTCTCCCGACCAGGAACAGTCACTGGTAAGTGCGCTTCCCGTTTGATATCGCCTACGTCGGCGACTACCCGGGCGCGTTCCTGAATCAGCTCGACAATGCGTTGGTCAAGCGTATCAATCTGTTGACGGCAAACTGCCAGCCTTTCGTCAGTGCCAGCGTTTAAGTTCAGAGCGAAGGTCATAACCGCTAAAAGCAAGGGTGTGGTTTTCATGTCAATGCCTCTATTTGAACTCAACCCGATCGGGTTTGATTCCTGTGTACATCTCCTTTGCTTAATCTGTGTCCACTTCATAAAAGAAAGTGTAAATACACCTAAGGCAAGGAAAAGTTCGTAAAAGTTGCTTGCAGCCAAGCTTGGCCCTGCGTTTGTTGTGCGTGCGGCGGTCGTCAAATCTCCTCCTCTAGTGGGCCGTCGGGAACTTCTTTTTAGCGCGCTGCGAGCCCAAATATCAAGCTCGCCGAGCAATCTTGGTGAGCTCGAGAAGTTCTGCACTCTCATGCCAGCCGATCGCTATTTTATCGCCGGGCACGTTGCCACCGGACTCCTTGCCGCCGGCATCGTCGTTATCCTCTACTAGGTCGCCATGCCTTTACCAGTCAAAGTTCGGCTCTAACAGCGGGTGTGGGTAGCCACTACCAGCGAGCGGTGAAACCGCTTTCACTACAAGGAAAAGTTCTGTTTGTTGGTCCCAAGTCTAGCGAGATAGTCTTTCAGAGGTTGCGGTAATTGTGCGAACCAGGCTTGTTCGTCGCCGGGCGCCGGGAGAACCTGACCGTATTCCACCATATCGGTCGGTTCGAGGTTGCAAAGATAGACCCAGATCGAGTCCTCGTTGACCCCGGTGATTTGGCTCACATCTCTCACAATGTTAAGCATCAACTTCTTTCTCTGTTCTTCGGTTCTGCCAGCCCGTATATCACCGCGAATCCATATGTGGTTTGTTGTGAGCTGCCCCCCAAGGAATCGATCTCGTGACTGGTTCTCATCAATAATAACTTGGACGAGGAACTGTGGGGCGCCGGTTGCTTCATTATGAATGCGGGCGATTGCCTCAGCGACAGCAGTTTTCTGTGAAATCGTGAGCGAACCCGCAGGAACTGAGCAGACATACGTAGGCATTGAGATCTCTTTTTCGATTTTACTGTAACGGAATCCGAAATACGCCGAACGGTTGTGTAACCTTGCCGAGTCCGTGGTTAAAGCTCGGGTGAGATGAATCTGCGAGGTGGTCACATAAAGGTTACCGTCGGGTCCGATACTCAGCGTGTCTGGCCACTTCAATCGTGTATCCTTCGTCACCACTTGTTGCTGTTTACTGGCGAGATCTATTCGCACGATCGCGCCTTGTTCGAGTGCGGTGGAATAAATCGAGCCGTTGCGGAATGCGAGGCCATCAGCAGCCGGGACGGTCGCGACCCTTTCGATGCGTTTGGCCAGATCAGCATCAGAGAGGTTGATGTTCTCTAGATCCGGGACCGGAACTCGATAAAGCGTTCGACCAGTCAAGGCTTGATAATAAAGGAAGCCGCCAGTTTGGTCGTAGGCGATTCCATCGGAATGAAACTGCGCTGGTTCATGGGTCATTGGATCGATGAGCTTAATTCCATCAATCACCAGCGTGACGCCTGGCTCTGCCTTGGTCGAAGGATGATTTTGCAAAACGCGGCGGGCCTTTCCGCTGTTCAGGTCGACAACGACAAGTCCGCCGATGCCAGAGTCTGTGATGAACGCAAACCCATTCTGGGAATCAATTCGCACATCATTCAGGTAGCTCTTCTTCGGCGCAACCGAGTCCGGAAATAAAATGTCACGAACGACTCTGTTGGTTTTCAGATCGATCTTAACCAGTTTCGCGCCTCCAGAAACAACCCCTTCGAATCTCGGCGACGCGGGATCAAGCACCCAAAGCGCGTCGTGGTCCGCGACAACGCTTTGAACACAAATAAATCGTCGATCGACTGGACCTTCTTCCGAATTCCAACTGCTATCGGGATACGGTGTCAGCGCACTCTTTTCGCCAAGCTGAGCAACTGAAAACGAGTGGGTGTATGACCAAAATGGGAAATTTACGAAGATTCGGCCATCTGACGCTACGGTAATACCGGTGACCTGGTGATCAGGAAAAGCGGCAATCTGCCGAAGATTAGGATCTTGTTGTGCTCGGGCTGGCAGAACGAAAAGAAGAAGCACCAAAGCCAAGACTTTGGCGAGAATGTAGTTAGAGTAGGGTTTTTGGTAATCAAACAATTTAATTATATGCATAACTGTAAATAGCGAACCCGCAGGAGCTGAGCAGACATACGTGGGCATTGAGATCTCCTAAGAAGCGATCCTTCTTGTTGTCTTGGGCAAAGCCAGTTGTTGGGATAAAATTCCTCACAGCATACTGAAAAGACCGAATGGATTCCCGCCTAGTGCACAAGAGAAGGCTCGTCGTCGGCGAGGCAGATCTCGCTAATTCGAAGTCCGTTCTTCGTGATTCTTGAAGGAAATACCTCTTTGAGCCGCTCTTCGTGCACGGGAATCACTCTGCGT
>JBEEIB010000547.1:0-3491 GCA_041167675.1 Verrucomicrobiota bacterium | reverse complement strand
AGCCATACAAGAACACGACGATCAACGTGATGGTGCTCAGGTCGGCAGTCGGCGACTGTGTCGAATATCACGCGCCCAGATGGGAAGAGGAAACCGGCGCGCACGTCAACATCACCAAGATACCAATCGACACGCTCCACCAGGAGATTTTTGCGGATCTCAAAGGGCCAGGTCAGTATGACGCCTACCAGACCGCCGCATGGTCCTACGGGGATTTTTTCACCTCTAAGGAGCCGGCACTTGTCGAGATAACGCCCTTCCTCAAAGATCCTAAGTACCCCTACTGGAACCCGGAGGAATTCTTGCCAGCAATAAAGCGGCTTTATACTTGGAAAGGCAAGCTCTATGGGGTCCTGTTCGATGCGGATGCCCAGATTTTGTACTATCGGAAAGATGTTTTGGGGAATGCGGACTATCAGGAGAAGTTCAAGAGCAAACTCGGATATGATTTGCCCAATCCGCCGAAGACGATGAAAGAGATGCATGACGTAGCATCCTTTTTTACCGGATGGGATTGGAACGGTGACGGGAAGGACGATTGGGGGATTTCGCTTCACGCCAAGGTCAACGAACAGGGCTTCTTCCATTTTCTGACTCTTGCAGCGCCCTACATCGTTTCGCAGAATAACAGGTATTTTTACTTTAATCCGGACGATATGAAGCCTCTCATCAATTCCGAGGGGCATCTCCATGCACTGGAAGATTATGTGAAATTTCTGGCCTACGGTCCCAAAGAACAAATTGGCTGGACGCTGCCTCAGGGATGGACTCCCTTCCTCACAGGCCACGCCGTAATGGAACCGACGTGGGGCGATCTGCCCACGCTCGCCCAAGACCGCGCCCGCTCCAGTGTGCAGGGTAGAGTCGGGGCAACACTAATACCGGGTACGACCGACGCATTTAATCCCATCACAGGCAAGTGGGACAAGTCCCCGCTTAATGTTGTTGGGAATACCAACGGAGGGAGCTGGCACTGTGTGATTTCGCGCCTGTCGAAGCAAAAAGAGGCCACCTATGATTTCCTCGCCTTCATGGCCAACAAGAAAAACGCCTTCTTTAACTCCGCCAACGGATGGACCGGGGTCCAGCCGGGAATGAAGTACGAGTACTTTCCGCCGATTGGGACCGCAACCTTCAACGAATGGGCGAAAGAGGGGTGGGATAAGGGTGACGCAACTGCCTTCCTCGACGCGTATTACAGAAATCTTGTGCTGTCAGAGCAGCAAATCTATCTACGAATTCCCGGGGCCGTGGAGTATTGGCACGAGCTCGACGTCCGCCTGTCGGCAGTATTGGCGGGTGAAACGAAACCAAAAGCGGCCCTCGACGACATCTATCAAACGTGGGAGCAGATCACGGAACATTACGGCAGAGAGAATCAGAAAAAGCTCTATGCGGAGTCGTATGCTGCGTAGTCGAGCAACGAAGTAGGCAGCCGCCATTAACGTGAGCAAGGTAAGAATTTTCATTGTTTCGCTTGGTCGTTTATGTTCTCCGGTTCGTTACACTTAGATCAGCCGTCCGACCTGCTCCATCTCACCTTCTTCGAGTAGTCCTGGATCATTATTTTCTGGTTTGTTTACCCGTCTTGAAACGGCTCTTATTTTCATGGCTTCCGCTGGGAACGGTACTAAACTCTCCTTTCCTGCCTCTCCTGTCAGCCACCGGTCGTGGGTCTCCGGTGGCAGAATAACAGGCATTCGGGTGTGTATTGCGCGACCAACTCGTTGGGTCGGCCGGTGATAATCGTACAGGTCCGCAGCCACTCTTGAGTTCCCGGGTTCTGCCAACCCTCCCAGAGACCTGCGAAAACAAACGGTGAATCGTCTTTCATCTCGATCGAATACGGAATTTTCCCTCCAATCAGCCTTGAGGAGCGCCTGGTGTGCCGGTCCGAAATCTGCCGTCTATCCAAAAGCAGTCTTATCGACCTGCCTCGCGGCATCCGCGAGTTGCGCCAGAGCCGCTCTTTGATCTCGAAGACAGTCGCTCAAACCTGTTTTAGGATTGCTCCCTCGGCCTCGAAAGTTTTTCGCGAAGGAACCTCTATCGTGACGTTCCCGAAGGTTTGTTAATACTGCCCTAAGGTCCTGCAGGACATCCCAGGCTCGTCGCCGAGCTTGTCGTGAGGCCTCCACCGCGAAGCCGCTGCAATATCCGCATTACTCACTGGAGCGCATCTTCAAACTCCTTCTTAAAGCTTTCATTCGGTGTTCGTTGTCACAGCTCGTTCAGTGAATTCAGCAAGCTGAATCGGAGACTCGGCCGCAAGTTGATGTGATCTCATTGGGTCGCACAATCTTGGCGGACGATATCAGCAACAGCTCGGTCCTACGGTATTTCAGGTGTACTAATCAGCTCTTTCTTGAGACGTTCTAGGAGACCAGGAGGCAGCGAAACCACGGCTGCTTCTTGGCGGATCTTCTTCAATACTTCCTGCAGGGCTTTCTCGGCACGCACTTGCTCCATGACGCGGCGTGCATGGAGTTCAACCGTCCTGGCGTTTGGGACCACTTTCTTAATACCGTGGAGGGCGAGCTTCTCTTCAAGGAAAGCAACAAATACCGGTGCCGTCATGGCGTTGAGTTCCACACGACGATGACGAAGGAAGTCTATTTCTTCGTCGGTCGCGCCGTGTTCTTCCAAGGTCTCAGCACGCGCCTGCCAGCTTCCCGACGTCTCAACCGGTTCAGCCAGCAACTCGAGGGCCTCGACATCCTCGAGCCGTAATCCGATATCGAGAAGTGGCACTTTGTTTTGAAACCTGTAGCGGCGTCCATCGCTCCCCAGAGTTCCGAAAATCGAAAAGCCGGCCACGTCAAAATCGTGCAGCACAAGCACCCGCTCGATGTGTGGGGAAAGCCGGTCTAATAACATGCGCGCCGCCGTGACGCTCATCCCTTTGGTCGACATGATGGCGATATCGAATCGTTCCGCGATTTGTGCGGTACGAAGAAGCGGTGTGAAGCCGTCCTTCTCAATGAATAGAACGGCCGAATAACGGTGAAGCGGTCCGCTGGTAGGAAACAACTCGCGGTAATCCAGGCTAACGGAAGGCTCCGCAGACGGGCGATCTCCGAGATATTCTCTTACCTCAATTGTGCCGAGTCCGACTTCTCGCCCGGTGTGTGGTTCGATAAAGTTGCCGCGGGCATCGAAAACGACATCCCAATGCGCAGTTTCTTGCGAGTACTCCTCGATATAGTCAGGCAACAAGTTCTGGGTGAAATAGGCATCGTCGAGCGAGATCTTGCCGGTTAGTGCCAGAATGGCGGGCCGTGCCGCATACATAATCTGTCGGGCATTGGCTGGGTATCGTCCATCACCGCTGGCAACTTGGTAAGCTTCGGTCATGACCGACCAAGCGGCTTCCTTCTTACTCACGCTGCGCTCAGGACGCTCAAGCGCGCGGTGTGCCACTCCGCAAGCTTTCTTCATTACCTGCGCGATGGCTTCGCTGAAAGGTCCCAGTTCCGGCTCTTTACCGTCGG
>JBEEIB010000546.1:0-25691 GCA_041167675.1 Verrucomicrobiota bacterium | reverse complement strand
AACTTCTGGAGGCATTCTGGTCGGGTACCTCGGCAGACAGACCGGTTAATAACATTAACTTCGCCTTGGCATTCGATTCATTCATCACACAGCTTGAAAACACTCGAACGATTTGGGGAGCGATCCGTGCGCGGCGAGCTGGTCCGAGTGCCCGAAGCATTGAGCTGCTTCGGTTAGTCGAATTGCTCGACCGAATTGGCGGATCCGTGGTCGCTTTGCGTCAACTCCTTGGCCGCCTCGACGAGAGTCCGCGCCGCGCTGCAATCATGCAGGAATTGCATTCGCTGACGGCCGACCTCGTCACGATCGTCCACACCTTGGCTCGTTCCATTCCGAAGCGGGGCCGAACTTTGGATTCGAAGCAGATAGACGCCACCCTGAAAAAGGCGGAGGAAAAAATCGAAACGTTGTTCGGGACCGAAAGCAGCGGACGGGATCACCTCTATATTAACCCGGAACTAAAGAACACGGCGCTAAACCTGGTCAAGCAGATCCGAAAAGCAACAAACGTGATTGCTAATCTGGAATCGAATAGAGACGAAAAGGATACGCCCGCGCAGGTCAGCTCCGAGCCGGAAACCAAGCCCTTTCATTTTTGGAGAACAATCAGAAACAACTTATCGTTTGAGTCCGACGGTTTCCGTCACGCTTTGCGACTCGGGGTCATCGCCGTATTGGGTCAGAGCATCGCCACCGTTCTGCACCTGCCCCGTGGATATTGGATCACCGTAACGATCCTGTTCATACTCAAACCCAATTTCGGAGGAACATTGCAGCGGGCAGTACTGCGGCTCACCGGAACTGTCTTAGGGGGATTGATCGCAGCCGCTCTTTCTTTAACGATTCAAGAAGAGGTCATCCTGATTGCAATTCTGCCGGTGCTCGCTTTCGCGGCGCTCTCGGTGCGACCGATTAATTATGGCCTGTATACCCTGGCGCTCACACCGATGATCATGGTGATGTTGGACGTTGGCCACACCGCCAACTGGGAGACCAGCTTCCTGCGGGTAATTCACACTTTTGTCGGCGGAATCTTAGCCGTGGTCGGCGGGTATTTACTCTTCCCGGTGTGGGAAAAGCAAAAATTGCCGGGCGAACTCGCGGCGGCAATCAAGGCAAATGCCGATTTTCTTCGGGCCATCCTCACCAAATCGCTGGCGGAAGACAATGGAGAAAGAACCTGGCGACAGCTTCAGCGCAAAGCGGGGTTAGCTCTCGCCAACGCCATGACCGTCGGTCAACGGGTACTGAGTGAACCAACCCATTTGGGCGGTGAAGTGGAATCATCGCTGGCCGTGATCAACGATGCACGCGACATCTTTCAGATTCTCTCAGCGATCATGGAAAGCCACGCGCCGTCGTCGGGTTTATCCGAAAATCTTCGCGCACTTGGGATCGATTTAGCAGACTTTCTCGATGAGTTGGCCACCAGTGTCCCTCCGGATCAATCCTTCTCTAGATCGCCGGATGTGACGGGCTGGAAGGAGCGATTACATCAAGAGCAAGCCCACGGTTCCGCTGATTCCCCGACCGATGCTGCCGCGGACCTAGCCCGAGAGTGGCTCATCACCCAATTTGATGCATTAATTGATGCCATCCAGGCGCTCTATTCGGCTATCTGCCGACTGCACGATGATGAAAAGAAGGCGGGCAAAGAGATATCGCTGGTAGGGCAAAACCCATCGTCAAGCGACAGGGAGATACGATACGCAAACCAATAGGCCGGGCGATTCCTGGCCGTGTCCAAAGGCTCACAGTCTTTAGAGACTGTATCGCCCTACCAATCTGACTCCTGTCTCCTTTCTCTTCCGTGTCCTTCAGTTCAACGTCTGGCCGCGAACGTTCTCGATGGCGACTGCCGTTTCTGGTCGTTGGCCCCGAGCGGCTTCGGAGGGCTCTTTAGGTCAGGCGAATCCTCAGGCCCTGATCGGACAGTCGCCGCTACCGCTCCTGGCTCCTAATCCGCATTCCGCATTCCGCATTCCGCATTTCATTTCACTCTCCCAACTCGAACACACACCGAAAACCGTACGTCGGATCGCGATCTCCAGGAGCGACCACGTTACGGTAAGAAGTCAGCAACAAGCGGACTCCATAGGTGTTCCAGGATCCGCCTCGTAGCACACCGAAATTGGCGAAAGTACTGGATCCGCCATATGGATCAGAACACCATTGCCAGACGTTTCCGGTGAAATCGTAAATACCGAATCGGTTCGGCGGAAAGCTTCCCACTGGCGAGGTGTGCGCAAATCGCCGCTTCACGTTACGCTGATCCGGTGGGTTTCCCAGGTTGCCGACATCCGCCGGCGGAGGCCAGATTTCGCCCCAAGGATAGTGTTTTTGGTCTCTGGAATCGCGCGCCGCGGGAGACTCGCCTTGCTCCCTTTCTAAACCGCTGAAGCGGCTCCATTCGAGGTCGGTTGGCAATCGATACTGATCGTGCGAACGGATCAGGCCTTCCTCTCGTTCTTTTTGCGTTAACCAATTGCAAAATGCTTCAGCGTCGGAGCGATTGATCAGTACGACAGGATCATCTTCAGTTTGCGCGAAGCCTGGAACCGGCATTCCGCGGTTTGTCGCGCGGCAATAATTTCGGAAATCCGCGATACGCGTATCCCAGACTGCGACCAGCATGCGGTCGATCGGTACGAATCTCATTCCAAGCGAATTCGTCCACGCCTGATCATGCACTGGCCATTGGACTGGCACTAATTTCAAGAGCGGCAGGTCGAGGTCTTGTCGCGCCTCGATGTTTCTATCGGTAAACTCGGTCTTATAGCCGTTCAGGCGGATCTCAAACTTGGCCGGACCTGGTGTCACATTTTCGAGTACCAGCGGCGTACGCCCCATCTCTTTCCCGTTTAGAATGACCGTCGCATCCTTAGGGTCCGATTGTACCGTAACAATGCCGTAAACCGGGGTTTGCAGAACGCACCGAAAACCGTAGCAATCGGTCCGGTTATCGACCACGGCATCAATCCGGCGATTGGTTTTCAGCAGTACTGGATCAGCATTAGCCCAGGAAGCACCACGTAAAACTCGCGAATCGCCGTTGGTTGAAAACTTGTCCATACACCATTGCCAAACGTTTCCGCCGAGATCGTAAATTCCGAGTGAGTTCGGCTTGAAAGATCCAACGGGAGAGGTGCGGGTAAATCCATCGCTGTAGTTTTGAATGAACCGCCAGTTTGGCGGCCAATCGGCTCCACGCATCTCCGATCCAGCATAGTTTCCAGCGCCAACGGGCGGCGGGAAACCATTCCCCCAAGGATAGAGATCGAGCGGACGCCCAGAACGCTCCTCTGGAGTTGTTCCTTCTTCGCGTTCGATGCCAGCCGCTTGGCTCCATTCTTGATCGGTCGGCAAGCGGTAATACTGACCTTCTTGCAGCAGTCCAATGCTGCGTTCCTTTTGCGTCAGCCAGGAACAGAACTCCATTGCATCTTTCCAGCTGACTCCAACAACCGGGTGATCTGGCGTTTGAGAAAAGCCGGGAGAGTCCCAGGTCTTTCCGTGTTGCCCTTGCCCACCATCCAAGATGCTTTCCATCGGTCCGGTCACTTGGTAGCTGCTCGCGTGCACAAATTCTTCGAAATCACGGACCCGCGTATCCCAGATCGCGAATAGCAGATCGCCCACCGGAACAAATCGCATTCCAATTGTGTTGGTCCAGGCTCGACCACTAACCGGCGCTTTCGCAATCTGCAGGTCTTCAGCAAGGAGCAATGTTTGATCCGCTTCGACTCGTCCAGTCACTTCAGCGTAAAGGTACCACTGGAGTCTCAGTTGCAGCCGGATTGGCCCAAGCGGCACATCCGATAGCCGAAGTGGTGTCACTCCTAAAAGCTTGTCACCGTCCCATACTTGAGCCCCGGGCGGATTACTCTCTATTTGTGCCGCGCCCGTCTTGGGCATTTCCGGAGTCTCCAACGTGGTAGCAGCCGGAACCGGGGTGGAAGTAGGAATTGCGGTGAGTGTAGGAGTCGATGGCGGACTTGGCTGAGGTGGATGCACCCACCAGGGTAGACTGATTAGTGCTATGGCTGCGGCAGCGACGATAGCGGCAATCAGAGCAAGCGAACGGTAATTTCGCTTCGGAACCTTTGGTACTGGCCGATCATCGATTGACCGAAGCGCTTGAACAAACTCAGCAGCCGACGCGAATCGCTGTTTTGGTGTCCGGGCACAAGCCTTCAGCAGCACCGAATTGAGCGCTACGACCTTCTCTTTGTCCGGCAAATCGGGAAGATTGGTAGGAATCTCCGGAAAGTCGAGACGATCTTTTCCGGTAGCCGCCTCGTACAAAACCTTGCCCAGCCCATAAACGTCGGCATCTGGCGAACCGGGACCTTCAGGCGGAACATAGCCTTCGGTACCAACATAGGTTTGGCGGCCGGCAGCTGCGACCAAACCGATGTCAGCTAACTTTGGTTGTCCGTTTACAAAAATGACATTCGAAGGCTTGATGTCACGATGCGTTAACTTCCGCTCGTGCATATAACTGAGCGCCTCGCCCAGAACAATGCCGAGTTGCAGGCAGCGCTCGGCGGAGAGACGGTGATCGGTCTGCAAATCGCTTGCCAATGTCCGTGGCCGATAGTTGAGCGGATCGATCTTCTGGCCACCGACAGAATCGTCCGCTAACTCCATCGTGTAATAGAGGAATCCGTTACCGCGTCCGACATGATAAATGTTGACGAAACCGGCATGATGCCGCGAGATCGGCTCAAAAGTCCGAAGCCCGTCAAACTCGCGGTAACTCGTTTCCGGGTCAGGTGACAAAACCTTCACCGCACGAAATGCTCCGGTCAGGGTCGTTGCCAACCAGATTTCTCCGTAGGCCCCTCGTCCAATCGATCGGATCAGCTCATGATCCGGAATCTCCGGCACTCCCAAGTTGGTACTCCCCCTTTTCGATTCGGGCGACAATTTCCCGCAGCATGGGTGAAAGGCGGTTTTTGGCAAGATAAACCGAGTTCGCCCGAACTCCGAGTACCTCTGCGACTTTCTGGGCAGGCCACCCTTTGATCACGTAGCATTCGAAGAGCTGGAATTGCTCTGGGCTGACCTTGCGTTTCAAGATCTCAAGTCCGCTCCCAAGGAGATGTCTTTCCCATTCTTCCGCCCAAACAGTTTCAAAGTTGGTTACAGCTAACTCGGCAATTTGGTCGGTGCGGGCGGGTTCCTCGATCTGCCGTTTTCTGAATTGATCAGCGATTCGCCAGCGCGCGATCGTCAGTAACCAGCCACGAAAAGAGCCAACCGCAGGATCATACCGAAACTCCGGAATTTTTCGGGCGGCGGTGATGACTGTTTCCTGGACCACCTCTTCCGCTTCGGATTCATCTAGTCCGGAACGTCTGGCCACCGCATAAATCAGGCGCCAATAGATTTCGAAGAATTCTCGCCAGCCGGCGTGATCATCCACGTTCCGCAATCGATGCAGCAGTGTACGCCGCGTAGCCAGGAACCGCTCCTCCATAATGGCGGGGATGGTAGCGGATTCCTACGAGGAAAAGAAGCGCAGAACGGTAGGGAGAGATGCCAATCGCCGGTAGGGACGCACTCCCTCTACCGATTTCCTGAAAGAAACGCCCTCCCCTCCCCGTACTTGATGATGGAACCAACCAATTTATGCAGAATGCCTTCACCCAGTTTTTCCGAACAGCCGGTCAATTTCTCGGATCCGTCCTCGCCTTTCTGTTCGGGGAGATCTCTTGGCGACCTCCTGCCTGGTGCCACCGGACGACCGGCGCTATCAACCGCCACCGCTGGACCACGGCTGGGCTGTTCATCGCGACGTTCATCGGAGGATACTCGCTATCCCATTTTTTGAATCAGCCAAAACCCGCTTTCAATTCCATTACCGTTACCTCCCCGGCAGTCACTCCACTTCAACCTGAGCTAAACCCACAACTTGCTTCGATCGACTTTGCGCGATCGGCTGCCCCGCTGGGCAAAGTCGGCGCGGTAGTTCCTCTCGTGATGACGCCAAGCTTACCCGGAGAATGGAAGTGGACGACTGACCATACTCTGACTTTCCAACCAAAGGTCGATTGGCCGGCTAATACCACGTTTCGTGTATCTCTCCCGAGCGAGCAGCTATCGAAGAGCATTCAACTGGAAAAGGACTACGCGGAATTCAAAACGTCCACCCTCGACGCGAAGATTGTCCAGGCACAGTTCTATCAGGACCCGGTTGAAATAAACAAACGACAGATCGTTGCCACCATCGAAACAAACTTCCCTGTCTCAACCGAGGTTCTCCGGAAGCAGATTTCCATTGATGTGTTGGGCGGTTCGAACCTCTTCGATCAGAACCAAGAATTTGGGCTAACCCCGAATCTGCACCAGCGTCGATTCTTTCTGCATTCAACAAATATCAAATTACCGGAACATCCGGACTATGTCCGCTTAGCGGTCCACCAGGGTTTAGCGAGTAACGACGGAAAGTCGATGACCGGGAAGGATGAAGTAACCAAGGTCACTGTTCCCGATCGCTATAGCTTCTTTCACATTGATGGAGCTAAAGTATCGGTAGCTCGCCATGAGAACGGAGATGCCGAGCAGATTTTAGCGGTTGCAACCAGTGTGAATACGAGGCCCGCTGACATCGCTGCCTCGCTCCAGATCTGGCTTTTACCAGAACGAAAAGACGCCGGTAATGACTCGGCCCGACCCTGGAAAAGCGTTAACGAAATCACCGAAGAAATCCTCAGCAATGCAGAAAAACTGCCGATTAGCTCGGTTCCGGAAAAAGAAGAGTTTTCCCAAGAACACCTGTTTCGATGTTCTCTGGTGAAAGGAGGGCAGCTCTATATCCGCATCGCGAAAGAGACTCCAGCGGTGGGCGGATATCTACTATCGGACAATTACGTTGAAATCGCCGATGTAAATCCTCTCCCCAAAGAAATTATGCTCGAGGGAACCGGAGGCCTCCTCGCACTGAACGGGGAACGCACTCTTTCGATCATTTCGCGCGGTGTCCAAAGCATCGAGTTTGAAATCGCCAAGGTATTGCCAAACCAAATTCATCACCTAGTCAGTCAGACTTCCGGCGCTTTCGATAAACCGGAATTCGTTGGTGACAATTTCGATGAACGCAACATTAGTGTTATCAGCCGTCCCGTGCGTCAGATCGCCGACGAAGGCGACGGTGCTGCCAAGTACACCTCGCTCAAACTGGACCCTTTCTTGGAAAGGGAGGGCAAGTTTGGCCTTTTCTTTATTCGCCCGCGAGCACTCGATCCGGTCACCCACGAAGCAGTAAAGGCGCATACTGAAACGCGTTTTGTGCTAGTTACGGATCTGGGGATTATCGCTAAGCGAAACTCCGATCATAGCCGCGAGATATTCATCGTTTCGTTGAAGCATCAAACCCCGGTAGCGGGCGCTCACATCACCATTCTCGCAAAAAATGGGACCTCGGTGTTCGATGGTACGACCGACGATCAAGGCCATGTCCATGCTCCGGTGCTGGACGAAAAGGAGACCGACGAACGCAGCACGGAACGAAAACCGGTGGCAATCGTCGCGCAGTTGGCAGATGACCTTTCTTTTCTGGCTTACGAACGAGATGACAACTCGATCGATTATTCGCGCTTCGACATCAGCGGCGAGGTTTCATCAGAGGGAAAAAATATCGAGGTCTTTTTATTCACCGAGCGAGGCGTTTATCGACCAGGTGAAACAATCCATGTTGGCTTAATCGCGAAATCTTCTGCGGATTCGGCCAATGTCATACCGTTCTCGGTTGATCTACGCGATTCCAGCGATACGTCGGTGGAAATGAAAAAGGTGCGGGTCAGTGGATTCGGTGAAACGGAATTCGATTTGCCCGAAACCGCCTCTACCGGCGAGTACCATCTGGTAGTCCAACTCGACACGAAAGATCAAGAATCGGTCGCGGATTATTATTTTCATGTCGAGGATTTCCAGCCCGACCGAATGAAGATTGCCGCTTTCGGACCGGATCCGGAGAAACACGCCTGGATATCTCCCAACGAACTCACGATCAATGTCCACCTGGAGAACCTGTTTGGCGCTCCGGCCAACGGGAACAAGATCAGCGCGAAACAGAAAATAAACCCAGCCGGATTCCAGATGACCCGCTGGAAAGATTTCACCTTTTACAATCCGTCGATCTATGGAACAAATCACCCCGACTACAACGAGGAACTGGAGCTTGAAGGGGCCCAAACCGACGAGAACGGCGATACCAAGCTCAATGCGGATCTAAGCAAATACGCGAATGCATGTTATCGCGTTGATCTCAACATCGAAGGATTCGAAGTGGATGGCGGTCGAAGCGTTCACACCAGCGTCGGATACATCGTTTCCGACCGGGAATTTGTGCTGGGTTATCGCACCTCCGCAAAATTGGCTTTTTTGCCCTATCAACAGCCGGCCTCAATCGATTTTCTGGCGGTGAATCGGTCCGCTGAGGCAATTGCCATCTCCCGCGCTCGGCTTCGGATCAGCGAAAGAAGGAAAGAGCCGGTACTGACGAGGCAGGACAACGGCACCTACAAGTACGAGCCAGTCCTTCGCGAAACAACGATCCGGGAAGAATCGCTGGCACTAACGAGTCAGGTTAACAGTTACTCGCTCCCGACCAACCAAGTTGGCAATTTCCGGCTGGAGATCGTGAGCGAGGATGGACAGAAATTGTGCGCTGTCGATTACACGGTAGCTGGTTCAAGGTCCGGCGCTGTCGCGGTGGATCACGACGGCGAATTGCGGCTGGCGCTTACCACTAACAAGATCGCGCCGGGTAACAGTCTGGAGATGAGTGTTGAATCACCGTTTGTAGGTTACGGCCTAATCACGATCGAGCGGAATCGCGTCTTCGCCTGGAAATGGTTTCGCGCAGAAGCCCGAACCTCCGTTCAGACGATCGAAGTTCCGAAAGACTTTGAGGGACCCGGATATGTCAATGTGACCTTTGTCCGCAGCCTAAACGCTTCCGAAATCTATACCGCGCCTTTGAGTTACGCTGTAGCTCCCTTCCAAGCGTTACCACCCCAACGCAAAATTAACCTTTCGCTGGATGCGCCAAGAAAGGCTAAACCCGGCGATAGACTAACAATCAAGTTTAAAGCCGACCGTGACTGCAAAGTCGCAATTTACGCGGTAGACATCGGCATTCTTCAGGTGAGCGATTATGAATTACCCGATCCATTTGGTTGGCTTTTCCGGAAACGGCAGCTCGAGGTATTAACCCACCAGGCTCTGGATTCGATTCTTCCCGAATACTCCAGGTTAAAGTCCCGTTCCGCTCCCGGTGGAGGGGATGAACATGTGGCTAAGAACCTGAATCCGTTCTCTCGAGTGACGGAAAAACCGGTCGTCTTCTGGTCCGGCGTCATTCATGGCGGGCAACAATCACAAGAACTGACGTATACAATTCCCGACTTCTTTGACGGGAGTATCCGCATTATGGCCGTTGCGGACGCCATCGACGGAGAAGGTTCCGTCCAGGCGGATACAACGATACATGGGCAACTCATCATCACGCCACAAACCCCTTTGGCAGCGATTCCAGGTGATGAATTCGTCGCTACCACTAGCGTTAGCAATGCCAGTGAAGGGGATCTCGATACCGATGTGCGACTTGAGACGGAGGGTGGGCTAAGAAGCTCCGGTACCTCCACTCAACACATCCATCTGCCTAAAAATGGCAGCATCATTCTGCGATGGCCAACTCAAGTGAGCGAACCGTTAGGTAACGCCGTACTCCGCTTCACTGCGAAGCTACCGCAAGAAGTAATTCAGCGAAAACGCACGCTCAGCATCCGCCCGTCTACTGCGCGAGTGACCCTATTCGAAAGCGGCAAAATGGAAGGAGGCGAAAAGGAGATTGAATTGCACCAACAATTCTATCCTCAGTACCTGACGCGGTCGGCTGCTCTCTCGAGCACTCCCATCGTATTCGTCAGTGGGCTAGCCAAATTTCTCGATAACTATCCATTCGACTGTTCGGAGCAGCTCACTAGCAGGGCGTTCGCGAATCTCCTGGCCGTATTACCAGCCGGCACATCTTTGGCCTCAGCGCAGTTGAATGAAAGTCTGGCCACTTATTTCAAGACGGTCGGAGAAAGGCAGGGAAGTGATGGTGCGTTTCACTATTGGACCACGGACGACTCCGATCGCACGGATCAGATCTCTACCTACGTCATGGAGTTTTTTACCGAGGCGAAGGCGGTAGGAATCAAGATACCGGCCGAGTTAGACAAAAAAGCAGTCGACTATTTGCAGAGTTTGGCCGGTGCTACGCCAGACTCCTTGGCTGGCGCGGAGATCACGGCGAAGGCGATCTACCTTTTGACCCGACGCGAACTAGTGATGACGAACGAATTGGTCAGTTTGCGCGAACAGCTCGATCGCCGATTCCCTGATGATTGGAAGAAATCCCTAACTGGTGTTTATCTGGCTGCTTCCGCTCAATTGCTGATGAAGCAGAGGGAAGCAAGCGAATGGATAAGTCACTATCGACTGCACGGGGAATCCTCCGGGAATGAATTCTCAAGCTCGCTCGCCGAAGACGCCCAATACCTCACGATCGTTGCCCGTCACTTTCCGGCGAAACTCCACGACCTGCCAACTAAACAGATCGAACAGGTGTTTCGTCCGCTGCTCACCGGCAATTTCAACACGGTATCCGCGGCTTATTCTTTGCGAGCGCTCGCCGCTTGCCAAGCAGCGCTACCGGGAAGCAAGGCTACCCTGCAGATCAATGAATGGAATAATGGCTGGAAGACTTTGCCGCTGCAAGGCACCAGTAATGCGATCATTCCACCAGAAGCTTCCAAGTTGAAGTTCATAGTCGGAGCATCCCAGAATTCCGTTCCCGGTTATTATCAAATCACTCAGAGCGGATTCCCAAAATCGATTGCCCCAACCGCGTCTGGCTTGGAAGTGCGCCGGGACTATGTAAACGACAAGGGGGAGAAACTCGGACCAATCCGGGTCGGAGATACCGTTCATGTCCGCGTCCGCATCCGCTCTACGTCTGGTTCAGCGATCGAAAACGTTGCCATTGTTGATCTCTTGCCGAGCGGCTTCGAGGTGGTTCGCGATGACAACGGCGGAATGAATCTGAATGGCGCTAATGTAGTTCATTCTGACATGCGGGAAGACCGGGTCGTTCTGTATGTGACGGCGGATACAACGGTCGCAGAGATTCAATATCAGGCAAAAGTCACGGCAGCTGGCAAACTGGTTGTGCCCTCGGTAAGTGCGCAGGCGATGTACAACCGGACCGTCCAAGGAATAGGAGAAGCTGGCATGTTGGAGGTGAAATGAAGAGGTGCTGGCTAATAGCACTTTTCGTTGCAGTGTGTCTGCTTGCCGCAAGCAGCGGTTGGTATTTTCTGCCTCGCCCACTTTTGTTGGAAGGCGTTACATTTTCTTCCACCATCCGCGATCGACACGGCGCGCTGCTCCGGCTTACTACCGCGAGCGACCAGCGATACCGAATGCGAATTGGGATGCATGAAGTACCCGAAGATTTGGTTGAAGCTGTGATGACGCAGGAGGATCGCGGCTATTGGCAACACATTGGTGTCAACCCGTTGTCGTTACTGCGCGCGATCGGCGAACTGATTATCGGAGGACCGCGATCCGGTGCCTCAACACTCACTATGCAAGTCGTCCGGCTTCGTTATCGCCTGAATACCCGAACGATTCCGGGGAAGCTCTGGCAGATCGTGTGCGCGTTACGAATCGAGCGGCATTACGATAAGTCACAGATATTGGAGGCCTATTTCAATTTGGCGCCTTACGGCAGAAATATTGAGGGGATCGGTGCTGCCAGCTTGATCTACTTTGGTAAGAAACCAAAGGAGCTCAGCAGGCAAGAAATTCTCGCCTTAGCCGTACTACCACAGTCACCGACGAAACGGACTCCGGTTCATGGGGTCGATCCGGAGTCACTCCTGCGCGCCCGGCAAAGATTGAATCGCCTGACCTGGAATGATCCGCTGGCGGATCTTCCATTGCACTATCACCGGATTGAAGAGCTCCCTTTTTTTGCTCCACATAGCGTTCAAGCTGCGCTTGGTCATAAGAAAGGAAATTTCTGTCTCACGCTCGATCTCACCACACAAAACATCGCGCAAAGGGAACTCCAGCAATACTTGCGGGATCATTCATCGGCCGGGGTGAACAACGCAGCCGCTCTGTTGGTCGATTCAGAATCGATGGAGGTACTAGCCTCGATTGGCTCGGCCGGATTTTGGAATCGGTTGATCGCAGGCCAGAACGACGGTACACGTCAATTCCGCTCACCTGGTTCGACGCTGAAACCATTCGTTTACGGGATGGCAATCGAGCACGGCTTGATTAATCCATCCTCGCTGATGTTCGACACTCCGGTTCGTTTTGGAGATTACCTGCCGGAGAACATTGACGGCGCCTATGATGGACCGATCCCAGCCCGTTTGGCACTGATCCGAAGCCGCAATCTTCCAGCGGTCACTCTCGCCGCTCGTCTCGGATCGGACGCATTGTACCGCTTCCTCATTGCTGCCGAAGTTCGCGGATTAAAGGCCAACAATCCTTATGGTCTTTCCGCGGTGCTCGGCACCGTGGATATCACCATGGAGGACCTGGTTAGGCTATACGCGGCACTCGTAAATAACGGGCGGGTGAAACCGCTCCGAACGTTCTTAGATGACCCGAAAACCGAAGGCGTTCAAATGCTATCACCGGAAGCATCATTTATTACGCTCGATATGCTGACTACGAGTGAAGCAGCAATCCGTTTGCCCAGCGCGCTGTCTGTCAATTTACCGTACAAGACCGGTACCTCGACCGGTTTTCACGACGCGTGGTGTTGCGGCGTCATCGGACGATATGTGCTGGTGGTGTGGCTTGGCAACTTTAACGGCCAAGCTAATCCATCGTTCACCGGCAGGACTGCGGCTGTTCCACTGTTTCTTCGCATTGCCAGTAAACTAGCAGCAGATAAAAAGATCATTGCGATGCCGTTGTCGCCTCCCCCTAAAGCGAATCTCCTCCAAATTAATGTCTGCAGCGTTTCGGGTTGCATCGCCGGACCAAATTGCCCGCACCTGAAAAAGGAGTGGGTAATTCCCGGGGTTTCACCAATTACCCGGTGCCACTTACACGATGCAGGAGGGTTGGAGAACTGGGATTGCGAAGCAGAGCGATTTTTCGAGACCGTCGGCCTGCCGAGGAAAGTGAGTCTTTCGAACCGGCTGAATTCCGAGCTCCAGATCTTAGCTTTGCCAAAGGTGATAAGCTGGCATCGAACACAGCGATCTGCAGAAAGAGTCATCGCGCTACGGGCTCAAACCGGAAATCAGGTAAAACAATTGTTTTGGTTCGCGAATCGTTCGTTTTTAGGGAGCTCCGAGCGCGGCCAGGCTTTTTATTGGTCTCCGGCACCGGGCGCCTACACGATCGCGGCAACGGATGATCAAGGCGGCACTGCCACGGTCCAGATAACGGTCGAACCTGATCAGTAAGAAACACCGTGAGCAGTGATTGGTGACCGGTGATTAGTATTACTTTGTTAACTAGACTGGATTTTAACGTGGTCATCGCGTCTGACGGTGGAAAACCTCGGCGTGGTAGGACCTGGTCGCTCCGCGACCGCCGAATCGAGCGTGTGCCAACATCCCGTTAGGCCAAAGAATGTAACAACGGAAATCTCCTGCGAGGATCCATCATATCGCTTCAACGGTTCTCGGCTTACCAGGGTTAATCCATGCGCTGGGTTCCGCCTTAGCCGCGATGGTATTGCGAAACCGAAGCACCGTGGAAGCTACGGCGGACAAGTCGGCGGGCACGGAGCGCCACGCCCTACCGCGACGGGGTCTGATCACGGTGGGAATTTCCACGCCTGGCTCAAACCCTGGGAAGGAAGGGAGCGCCATCATGATTCTTTCTTCCAATGTCGATCTCGACCTGAACGGATGCGCATTGAAAGAGACGGCAGCAGACAATCAATCGATCGGCGTTTTGATTGATCATCAACAAAACGTGACGATCCGAAATGGAAAGATTCAAGGTTTCAAACAAGCGATCGTTTTTGATGATCACACGAAACGAATCACCTGGCCGGGAAATGATCTCGCTTCCCGCAATGTAGCCATTCAATCGGTCGACGCTTCGAAGGAAGCGCCGGTTGATGCGGAAAGAAAACCGCAGACACCAGCCACATCCGAGCAGCCAAAAAGTACTCCGAGCGCTAGTCCTACTCCGGAAATTTCTGGTCGGTTCCTCGACCGATACAAAAGTTCACCGCAAGCTTCTCCGAGTTCTGTGCATCACCGGCGTAGGAAGAATAACGAACGACATTGAACACCAACGAACGTCAACGTCAGTTGGTGTTCATTGGCGTTCGCTGTCGTTCGCTGCTACTCCCGCGATGCATTAGAAATTGGCGCAGTATTTAATGCGCTATCCACGAATTGGTCAAAATCCTGATTCAGCTTCTTGCGCGCCGCAGTATCGATATAAAGCATGTGACCGCTCTCATAGAATTGAAGCTCGAGATTGTGACGGATGGTCGGATCAAGATTCATCGAATGCGTCACGCTGACAGCGGCAAAATAAGGAGTTGCCAAATCGTAGTAGCCGCAGCACACCATGACTTTCAGGTACGGGTTGCGGCTCATGATCTTGCGCAAATTCTCGGCCACGTCGAGGTATCGATCTCTTGAGAATAACCAGGGGTGCACTTCCGCAAACCTCTCATAAGGCAAATCGCTCTCGTATTTGAGCTCTCGCCGCGCATAGTCGTAGAAGGCGGCAGTAAACGGCCCATCCACGGCGAGATCGCTCGGATCAAAATCTGGTCGATCAGTCCCCGGATAGTAGCGAATACCTGTAAATCGACTGTCGTACCGGCCAATTGATCGATTCTCCTTTTTTAAGAGATCAGCGAAAAAACGCTCATCCGGCTCCCGTAGATGTTCTTGCAGGAGGTACGAAGAATCGAGACCGGTAAAGCGAGCGAACTGGCTGGCGATCGCTTGCTGTTCTTCGGTCGAGAGCGCATCGCCTTTGGCCAGCGCGACCAGATAGACGTTAACTGCGAAATCCTCCACGCGGTGCAAAAGTTCGGGGAGCGAGAGCTGCTGCAACTCAGGGACAAGCTTCTTATGGTACCAAGCGGCAGATGCATAGGATGGGAGGAACAAGGGGTACGGTACATCGTTCCCATAACTCATATCGATGGTCTGAAAATTGAGGGCCGAACCGATGAGAATGATTCCGTTCAAAGACATTGCATACCGATCCTGAAGGTAATCTCCGAGGCCCGCCGCCCGCGTCGTGCCATAGCTTTCACCGGCTAGAAATCGCGGAGAAGCCCATCGGCTGTTCTTCGTCGTCCACAATCTGATGAAATCGCCCATGTGTTGAATGTCCTCTTTGTATCCCCAAAATTGACGAGGATTCTCGCCCGGAGCGGGCCGGCTGTAACCGCTGGGAACCGGGTCAATGAAGACCAAATCGGTTTTGTCCAGCCAAGTCGATTCGTTGTCGACCAACTTGGCAGGTGGCGGGAGCGCTTCGCCGCGATCCGACAGCAATACTCGCTTCGGACCAACTCCGCCAAGATGTAGCCACACCGCCGCTGAACCTGGTCCACCGTTGAAGACAAAGGTTACTGGCCGAGTGGCTGGATCACCCGCTTCCGACGCGACATACGCCACATAAAAAACTTGTGCCTTCGGCTTTCCCTTTACGGGATCGACTGGTTTTTCCTTCGCCTTTTCGGAACTTGCTTCCTCTTTTCCCGTAGGCTCAGACGTGCCGTCCAATTTGCTGGAATCGGTAAGGAGCAGATAGCCGGTAATTGCCTTGTATTTAAGCGTCTTTCCGCCTGGTAAACTCAGCGTGTGCTCGGTTATTACCGGCGGTGGGGTCTGAAATTCCTCTGGTTTTTCCTCAGGCTTAGCCGGCTTAGGTGGTGGAGTGGGACTCGATGGCGGCGTTTGGGCGCAAAGTGGACTGGCGACCATGATCCAGAGAGGCAAGAATCTGAGCGCGGTGCGCGCGTAAACTAAGAATGGCGGCATAACGGATCTCTGCATAAACGCGAAGAGTCGAGCGATTACAACTGGGATGTGTAACGAATTGACGAATGAGATCCGCGATTTACAATACTTTTTTAGTAGGGTTAAACAGCCGAGAAACCAAAGCGTTGCCGTGCGGCAGTTCCGATGAGGACTGCGACAACTGGGACAAAAAGCAGTCGGTTTCCAATGTCTTGCCCTATATTTTGAGCCCACGGGCGCACCAATGGATTCTCTTTTTCACCAAGATTCAGTCGATGTCGCCGTCATAGGCGCTGGATTCAGCGGAACGATGGCCGCAGTTCATCTCCTCAAGCAGACAAATGACCGGATTACGGTCGCCTTGGTAGAAAGAACCTCGGAATTCGGCAGGGGCTTAGCTTACAGAACTCGCGACGTAACCCATCGTCTGAATGTACCCGCGGCAAAAATGGGTGCTTTCCCTGACGATATCGAAGGGTTTTATCGTTGGTTGCAAACTCGACCCGAACGTGTGCGAACGGTTGGCGTGCACACACTTCATCCAAACGCATTTGTGCCGCGAATACTTTTCGGAGAATATCTCGAAGACCTGCTCGCGAAGGCCGAAACGGTTTCACCCCGTTTGCGAAAAATTGCCGCCGAAGCAATCGATCTGGTGCCGCTTCTTAATGGTTCCTTTCGGATCGAATTCTCTGCTGGTCCGCCGCTCATTGCCGATCAAGTAGTTCTCGCGCTCGGAAATTTTCCGCCAGGCGATCCGTCGCTCAAGGATCGAGCGTTTCACCAAAGCGATCGCTACCTGGTCGATCCTTGGTCCGGTGAAGCTCGTGCCAAACTCTCGAAGCCCGGAGATGTGTTGGTGTTGGGATCGGGACTGACCGCTTTGGATCTGCTCTCGAGTCTGTCGCACTCCAAATCGTCCGGGACCATTCACGTGCTTTCACGTCGTGGCTTATTCCCGCGCCCACACCTTCCGGTCGAACCTTATCCAGCGTTTTTCGATCCTCATGATCTGCCCTCTTCGGTCCGGACCTTGTGTCGCTTGATTCGCCAAGAAATTGAGCGCGCGAACGACAAGGACAAAGATTGGCGTGCGGTCATCGACTCGATTCGGCCCTTTTCTCAGTCAATCTGGAAAGCTCTTTCGCGCGACGATCGACGCCGATTTTTGCGTCACCTCAAGGCTTTTTGGGAACCACACCGGCACCGGGTCGCGCCGGAAGTTCTCGCGATCAAAGAGAGCCTCGAAACCAGGGGGCGTCTTTGTTGTTACCGCGGTCGGATTGTAGCAATTGAGGAACGACAAAATCAATTAGAAATCACTTTCTGCCAGGCTGGAAAAAATCGAACACTGCGCGTCAGCTACGTCATCAACTGTACCGGTCCGGAATGTAACTACCACAAGCTCAAAGATCCATTGGTCGTCCAACTCTTCGCCCGAGGATTGATTGTCCCAGATCCGCTTTTCCTGGGACTGGATGTCGGTACCGGCGGCGCGATTCTGAATCTGCTCGGAGAACGAGTCAGAAATCTTTATACTCTGGGCAGTCCGCAGAAAGGCATCCTCTTCGAGACAACGGCAGTGCCCGAGCTTCGCGTTCAAGCGAGGGATCTGGCCTTGCGGATCCTGAAGCAACACCGGATCCAAGACAGCATCGAACAAAAAGATTTCATCCCGGACCCGGCGTACGCTTATCAGATCTGAAGCTCACGCCAAGACGCAAAGGCGCAAAGAAGGGTAGGGCGATACACATCCTTGAGCGACAGCGATACATACGTGTGAGCCAAAACAACGGGCGTCGAAGGCTGTCAGCACCAAAGGCTCCCAGTCCGGCAATTGGCTGCGTAGTCTTTGTGCGCATGGCGCATGCCGGACGGTATCCCCCTTACCGAGCTATGGTGTCGGCGTCGGTTTGCCGTGTTTACCTTCTTCTTTTCCGGGTTCATGCTTTTGACCGCCCTGCGGCTGCTGCGGTTGTTGAGGAGGAGGCGTATGTTGAACTTGGGGCTGAGGAGCCGGGGTATGTTGGACCTGGGGCGGTGGTGTTTTAATTTCTTGCTTCGGCGGTGGGGTCGCCTTCACTTCAGGTTTTGGCGTCGAGACTTCTCGTGGTGTCGCTTTGACTTCCGGAGTTGACTTCGGCGTGGCCAACTTCGTCGGCTCATGACGCGGTGTCGTGCCCGGCTTTGGTGCTTCCTGGTTCGGCGGCTGATGCGGAGTCGACGTCGGTTTTGGCGTCGTTAGATTCGCCGGCCCGGCTTGCGGTGTGGTCTGAGGCTTCTTCTCTGGAGTCGGCGTCGCAGAAGCATGCGGTGTATTTTGTCCAGGCGGCAAATTACCCGTTGCTTTTGGTGTCGGACTTCCGGCCGGTTTGTTCTCTTCAGGCTGCGGCTGTCCCGGAGTCGCCGACGGCTTGGGAGCATTCAGGTTCGGTGGAACCGACTTCTGGACATTGGGCGATGTTCCCGGCACCGCTCCGACTGGCGACTGTTTCGGTCCGGGTGTAGTCGGGGTCGTCGGTTTGCCTCCGGTTGGTGTCGGCGAAGCGCCCGGAGTTCCGAAAGGTTTCACTGTCGAAGAGGCGCCAGGAGTGCTGCCAGGTTTCACTGCAGGCGACCCACCAGGTGCCCCGGAAGGCTTCACCCCCAAAAGGTTCGGCGGAACCGGTTTCTTTCCAGCAGCAGACGCATTCGGCGATCCGCCCGGAGTGACATTTGCCGTCGGCGACTTCTGCCCAGGGCCGGTCCCAGGTTTCACCAGATTAGGTGGGGTTTGTTTCTGCCCGGCAGCGGCACTGGGGGAACCGGTCGCTCCAGGAGATCCGGTAACCTGCCCCTTTTGGGCAACCTGCGGGTTCACAAAAGGTGTCGGTTTCGGTAGATCCTTCGGCACAGGATTTTGTTGAGCGATAGTCTGCTTGAGCTTCTCCGCATCTTGAGGCTTCACGCCTTGCCATCCTTTTTCAACAACCGGATTGGCAATACGGTTTTGAACAGCTGGCGTTTTCACTGCTGCGGGTCTCAAGACCGCGGGCGGTGCCACAACGTTGAGCTGGTTACCTTGCAAGGTCTGCCCGTAGTGCGCGTTAGGATCGGTTGCCGGATTAAGCGCAAGTTTGACCTGCTGGATGTTCTGATTGGTCTTAGCCGCAACGGTCTGAACCGGAGGGCCGAAGTTATTAATCACATTGTTGTTGGTGACAATGTTCGTAACATTCTTCGTTTCAGTGATAATCTGGACATTTCGCTCGGGAGGCTCGATGTACTGCGCGTAGCTCGGTTCACGCCAATGTGAGTAGCTGATAAAGCTGTAAGCTGCGGGCCCAACGTCATAGTACGAATCGGACCAAGAAGATATTCCGACATTCACGGAGACGTCGGCTTCAGGCGGAAGAGGAGCCCAACCAACGTGTTGTTCACTCTCCCGCCAAGATACCCAAGCCGGAGCCCACTGATGTCCGGGGACCCAGCACCATCCTGTACCACCAATGCGGACCCAACGGCCGTAGTGGTAGGTGGCCCAGGCGAACCGTTCGTTTGAATCCCAATACCATCCGCGATCGGTCCAGACCCAATGCCCATCGCGGTACGGTCTCCAGTCCTCTGATACCCGGGGCCGATAGCAGTAACCGTAATTTCCCGCTTCTACCCAGTTGCCTTCGTCTGAGGACAGCCTCGTATAGAAAACGTTGTAATCCTCTTCATTCGATTCAGAAACTTGCTGGCCTTGGCCGTGACGTTGAGGCTCAGGTTGAGTTTGAATATTCGCCTGTCGTTGACCCTGCGGCAGCGGCACGCCGCCCGCTTGCGGCCGATTACCGCGACCTTCTGGAACGGCGACGAATGCTGCCGTCAAATTATCAGACGTTGTTCCGTATCCAACGATCAATCCCTGGTCGTTAATGCTATAAGCGACATCCAAAGAACTGAATCCTGCGTCTGATAGATTTGCGGCAACTTTGTCCAGCTCGACTAACTGTCCTTTCGTATAGAGGAACGCACGCTTTTGATCGGCGCTATCGCTCTCGCCAACAATATCACCCGAATTGTTGATTCCCCGGGCATAACTGGCGTTGTCAAAACCCGGCAATGTTCCCAAATCTTTCAACTGTGAATGGTCAAAAAGAAAAGCGTGGGCTGGACCGCCTGCGGTATCGCTATCACCTACGACTTGGCCCTTCTTGTTAATGCCAAGCGCTTCGCCGTTCGCTCCTCCTAATGTAGCGAGCTCGGTCGTATTACCGTTAACATACAGAAAGGCATGAAACGCGCTGTTGCCGGCGCTATGTCTCCCAACTATCTGACCCGAGTCGTTGATCGCATAGGCGGTTTCAAGAGCATCGGGTTCATTCGATCCGCCTAGGCCAAGATCTTGAACCGAACCATTAGAAAACAGCACCGGGCGATGATTCTGTTCGCCACTTTGGCTATCACCGACTACTGCCCCACTATTGTTAATGCCAAACGCTTCGCTGGTAGAGGCGCCCTGGAGCGTACCGAGGGATGCAATCGGCTGGTTTCGCGAAAATACAAATGCGAGGAGATTTCCGTTCTCGTCCTGACTGTAGCCGGTGACTTGGCCGGAATCGTTGATGGCGCAGGCGGCATTCAGCTTACCACCGAGTGAGCCTACATCGGTCATTGCTTGATCCGAAGAGGAGTAAAGGAAAGCTTGATAATCTTCTCCCTGGAAACTGTAGCCAACGACTTCGCCTCGATTGTTGATTCCAAGCGCTGCGCCGTTGGCCCCTGCAGGAGTGGGAATCCGAGTGATTTGATAACGGTTTTGTGCGCTCGCCGCAGAAGCGAAACCAATTACGCAGATTATTCCGAGGGATTTCAAAACGAGGAGCGCTCGTGTGGCTTGGCACCGGATTTCAGGGGTCAATCGAATCGCAAATCGGTTTTTCATAGTTAAAGCAGCGTGTCGTAATCCCACGATCCCAAGAGCCGAACAAGCAGGAAGAGCGGGGCACTAGCCCCGAAAGCTTTCGGGGCTAGTACATCATCTCGTAGTGGGCAGACACGGGTTCTAAACAATTATCGCGGCAAATCACTTTTCGGATTTCGTGACTTGGAGTCATCGAGATCACAATCAGCAGACGGAGCTCGGCAAAATCTCATTCAAACTTTTTTCCAACCGATCGCGCATCCTTTGCGGTGCGAAGATTCACGACCATACGCTAGAGTTTTCAATTCGTTCTGTACGTCGTCCTCGATCCCATCTTCGGTAGCGGCGACTGTCCCACTACGCCTCTGGCTTTCGCGCGACCTCGAGATTGAAGTGGAGCTGCTCGCTTGGCGCTACCACAAACCGCAGTCGCCTTCGTTTCAATGCCACCGGATACTCGGCTCAGACCCCCCTGAACAAATCTTCAAGAATTAATCTTCAACATCTAATCCCCGCGTCGTCGAAAACCACGCATGTTCCGGTTTTTGATCGAGCAATCGGCAAGCAGTCCGATGGGTTCGCATGCCGGGTTTGAGCCGTCCAGGCAAGATGACGAGAATGGCGACTGCGGTTTGTGGTAACACCAAGCGCGCAGCTCCGGGTCAGTTTCGAGGTCACTCCAAAACCAGAGGCCTAACCGGACAGTCGCCGCTACCAAGACCGCGCTTCTCACCATCACCTCTCACCGCATATTGGCGTTGCCGTTGTTGTCGGCGCTGTCGGCGTTGTCGCGCTGCCGCCGATTCTACTTCTTCGCCGTTGGAGTTGGCTTGGGTTTGCCGCCACCCCCTCCAGCAGGTTTCCCACCGCCACCGCTCGGCTTGTTTCCGCCACCTCCACCGCTCGGATGATAAACCGGTTGATTATGCTGGGTGGTACCACCGCCTTTGTTGCCGCCTGCACCGCCGCCGCCTTCTGGTTTGCGTATAACTTTCGGCGTCGAGGCCGTATGGGGATGTGGAGTTGCCGTGGCACGGTGTGGCGCTGGCGTAGCTTGATGCGGCGGAGGAGTAGCCGAATGATGAGGGGTTGGCGTCGCCACATGTTCTATAGCCTTTGGTGCGGGTGTCGGAGTAGGTACATGCGGCGTTGGAGTAGCGCCGCCTCCTCGCCCAGTCGGCTTTGGCGTCGGCGAACCCGGCAACAGAGTACCAGGTGTAACGGCACCTCCTGGTCTCCCCGGTGTGCCGGTTGGCTTCGGGCTCGTTGAAGGTAACTGAGTACCAGGTGTGACAGCACCTCCTGGTTTACCCGGTGTGCCGATTGGCTTTTGCGTTCCCGAAGGAGACTTCGTTACGCCAGCTGCACCCGGATTTGCCGGATTAAATCCTCCTTTGACGTTGCCTTTCAGCGGCGTGGCGCTCCCTTTCGGGCCGCCGGTCGGTGACGGCCTGACGCCGCCCGGAGGAGTCGACGCACCGAAAACTGTCGCTCCCGGTTTCGGAGAAGCCGCCGGCGATGGGCCCCCTCTTAGCACCTTGATCGGAGTAACGGTTGGTTTGGGAAGGCTCGGGGGGGTCGGATTCTCTTTGGCAATCTTAGTCTTAAGCTCGTTCGCAGTCTTCGGATCGACTCCTTTCCAGCCTTTATCGACCACCGGATGCGGATTCTTGATTGTCGCCGGTGGCAGCTTTGTCGCAACCGGATTCAATTTTGTTCCTGGCCCGGTCACTTTCAGCACTCCGTTACTGATGCTCGAGCCCGGCGTCTTTCCGGGCTGGTAGGCTAGCGAAACCGGCTTGATTACCGCACCCGTCTTCTGCTGGATCGTTGCCACCGACGGCCCGAAATTATTCACGATGTTCTTGTTGTACGTGATGTTCGTGACGTTGACGGTGTTCTTGATAATCGTCAGGTTCTGCGAGGCCGGTAAGATGTAGGGGTCGTAGTTGCGCGCCGTAAAATGAGAGAAGGCGATGAAAAAATAGGCTCCTGGTCCCAGACCGTAAGCGTGATCGCACCAGCCACCGATTCCGATTCCCGGACCGAAGCCAGCGTCTGGCGGGAGAGGAGCCCAGCCACAGTGTTCCGGCCCGGTGCGCCACGAAACCCAGGCCGGCGCCCATTCAGCACCAGGTACCCAGCACCAGCTATCCTCTTCGTGAATCCATCGCCCGTAATGAAAACAGGCCCATCCAAATGCTTCGTCGGAGTCCCAATACCAACCAGCGTCGGTCCAAACCCAGTGGCCGTTGCAGTAAGGTCGCCAGCCGTGCGCCACTCTCGGCCGGAAAACATGACCGTAGTCGCCGCAATCGCACCACTCGCCCATCGGGGTAAGCTGATCATAGAAAACATCGAGCGAATCGCCGCTCTCCGCGGTTTGGACTGGCGGCTGCACGGTCTCGTGTGACGCGGCGCCTTCGACCGGGACAGCTAAAAACGCGTGGGTCTCTCCGTCCTTGGTGGTGCCACAACCACAGATCCACTCTTTATCATTGATCCCGTAAGCGATATCGAGCGAAGCGAAACCGGCTTCGTCCAAATTAACGGCGAGTTGATCGAGCTCATAAAGATGGTTGTTGACGTAAAGGAAAGCGCGTTTTTGATCATCGCTATCGCTATCTCCCACCACATGGCTAGCTCGATTCACAGCGCGGGCAAAACTCGCTTTATCGAACCCAGAGAGAACGCCTAGGTCGGTGGGATTGCCGTTACTCCAGGCGCAGGCATGGGTCGACCCGTTCCCCGTATCGCTGTCTCCCACAATCAGCGAACTTGTCCGTTTGGCAATGGCGAGCGCTTCGCTATTGCTACCCCCGAGTGTCCCAAGGTCTTTGACTTGCCCATTGCTCCATTGAAAAGCGTGAAAAACACCGCTTCCAGAGTCATATCTTCCGACAACGATGCCGCTCTCGCTAATCCCGTAGGCAGTCTCGAATGCGTCGGTTGCCTCGTTCGTGCCAATACCGAGATCCTGCAGTTTTCCTGAGTAGAGAAACGGACGGTGCGCGACGGTGCCAGTCGCGCTATCGCCAACGATCTGGTTGTTATCGTTAATACCGAATGCTTCGCTGGTAGAACCGCCATCGAAAGTCCCAAGCGAAATGATTCCGCTCTTCTCAGTGTAACTGAAGGCTTGGAGATTTCCGTTACTGTCCTGGCTATAGCCCGCGATAGCGCCACTATCATTGATTGCGCAGGCCGCTTTCAGTTTTCCCCCGAGTGACCCGATGTCTCCGATTTTGCCGCTGGGATAAACATAAAGAAACGTCTGATAGTCTTCGCCTTGAAAACTATACCCGACGACCTGACCGTTCTCATTTAGACCCAACGCCGAACTGGTTGATCCATTGGCAGTCGGAATCTGAATAATCTTGTACTTGGTTTGAGCAAAGGCGCCTGCCACCGACAAACAAAGAACCAGCTGAAATCTCGCGAAGGCGCCAAATGAAACTTCAGTGATATGCGATCGGGTAACCCCCCACTGAATAGTCGCGAAGAATTTACGAGCAGGTCGAGTCAATGCCTTCGTCATAGAGGGTCACCTGTTTCTCAGAATTATGGTTTATCCACAAGCCTAAAACGCCTCCCCAAATTAATGGAACAGAGCTACTTAGCGTTGCTACCAATTGAAGCGCCGAGCCGCTCGTTCTGATTGGAACGCTAGCGGCAATTGGATCCAAATACCGGTGTTTCCAACTAAATATCGGTTCCGTGCCTAACCAAATAGTGATTTGGTGCTTAACTAAATATGGATATTGAACTCGGGCGCTCGACGACGGTGAAACGGCTTACTCGATAAAGTTGCTTTGAATTATGAATGAGGTTGTCATTGTTAGCGCCGTTCGGACTCCGATCGGTATTTTAAACGGCGGCTTGAGCAGTCTTCCGGCTCATGAACTCGGAGCGATTGTCATCGAGGAAGCTTTAGTGCGAGCAAAAATCGACCCAGGGGAAGTCTCTGAGGTCATGATGGGTCAAGTGTTGACCGCGGCTCAAGGGCAGAACCCGGCTCGACAGGCCTCTATCCGAGCAAAAATACCTATCGAAACACCAGGGATGACAATCAACCAGGTTTGCGGTTCGGGCCTGCGTTCCGTTGGTCTTGGCTTCCAATCAATACGAACGGGCGATAGCGCGATCGTTCTGGCTGGAGGTCAGGAATCGATGAGCCTGGCCCCGCACGCGGTTCAGATTCGAAAAGGAACCAAGCTCGGGAACTCGGAGCTTATTGACACGATGATAAAGGATGGTCTGTGGGATGCGTTCAACAATTACCACATGGGGCAAACTGCCGAGAATATCGCCGCGCGATGGAAAATAACTCGTGAGGAACAGGATTCCTTCGCGTTGGAATCACAACAACGGGCGCAGAACGCTCAGGCCAAAGGCAAATTTACCAAGGAAATTATTGGGGTCCCGGTGATCGAGCGTGGAAAGACGAGATTGGTCGATCAAGATGAAGGGCCGCGACCCGACACGACACTGGAACGGCTCAGCCAGTTGCGCCCTGCCTTTACGGCGAACGGAACTGTTACCGCAGGAAACTCGTCAGGTATCAACGATGGAGCTGCAGCACTGGTTCTCATGTCGCGTTCTGCGGCAGTGGATCGTGGTATCGAGATTCTGGCAACGATCCGGCCGTGATGGGTATGGGCCCGGTCCCGGCGGTCAACATCGCGCTGAAACGAGCCAACTGGAGTCCCGCCGATATCGATCTGGTCGAGGCCAACGAAGCGTTCGCTGCCCAATCGTTAGCGGTGATC
>JBEEIB010000545.1:0-12606 GCA_041167675.1 Verrucomicrobiota bacterium | reverse complement strand
TCGCGATTGGCGCGATCGCTTGGTTCTATTTCTCATCACCCACGTTCATCAACCCGGAAACCGGCCGTAAGTCCAAGGTTGGACTTTCCGAGTCTCAAGAGCAAACACTCGGGCTGCAAAGCTTTCAGCAGGTCTTATCACAATCCCAAATAATTCAATCCGGAATGGACTACGATCTCGTCGTTAAGGTAGCGCGCCGTCTCATCGGGGTCGTTGATGAGGGCGCCAGAAGCTTCCCATGGGAGTCGCGTTGGTTCAGAGCGATCAACAAAACGCGTTTTGTTTGCCTGGCGGTGAGATAGTCGTTTACACGGGAATCCTACCTGTCACCCAAAGTGAAGCCGGCCTTGCGACCGTGCTCGGACACGAAATCGCGCATGCCACTTCCCGACACGGCACTCAGCGCATATTCCAACAGAATGCCTTGCAGATCGCGCTGTCGGGCGTCCAAGGCTCGATTGCCGATTTGGACGATGGCGCCCGCCGTCAGGTGCTGGGGTCACTTGGGGCAGGTGCGCAATACGGAGTGTTATTGCCCCTCAGCCGGCAACACGAACTTGAAGCTGATCAGATCGGCCTGAAGTATATGGCGCGGGCCGGCTACGATCCTCGTGAAGCGATAGCGTTTTGGAAGCGGATGATGGAAACAAAGAACGGCCAACAGCCGCCTGAATTGATGTCTACTCACCCGGCCGATGCGACTCGTATCAACCAGCTCGAGAACCTCATGCCAGGCGCGCTGGAAGAGTATCAGAAAGCGATGGCCGGCGCTAATCGATAGAGTTTAAATCAGGGCGCGAGACAGCCCCAAGAGTCTCCTTCCGGCTGCCACAACCGAACGCCGGGGCTGGACTCATTCCTCTTCGGCGCACAAATCGACAAATCACCCAGCCGCCAGCTTTTTGACGGCGGATTGCCAGCAGCAAAATGCTGGTTGATCAGGTCGACAGAATCGTGCGACCGGAGGGCTGGCACAACAGCCACCTATCGTCACAAAGCAAGTGCCGAATGACCCGAAGTAATTTGCGACGTTCTTGATCGGCGTTGAAAGGGCCGAGCTCAATTTGGGGCGCCGACCTCGAGTACGCGCCCGAGAGCGGAATTACCACGGCCGATACTACTGCGAATGCACGGATCTTTTGCGGAGCGACCTCAGCGGCAAAGCGCGTTACATCGAACACCAGATCCACTGCCGGTCCCACCATCGCCAGATCTTTTAAGCCCGCTGCTTCGAGCAGGGCGAGATTCAGGATTGTCCCGATCCCTTCCTTGCTTTTCAGATACTGGGCGGCGAGCAGTGTCCCGACGAAGACGGTTCGAGCATCTAATCCGCTTTCGAATCGCTCTTCCGCATCGGTGAGAGGCTGCTTGGCCAAACAATGGATGCAGAGATCGATTTTCTCGTTCTCCGCAGCGACTTTTCGGTAGAATGTGCGCAGACCGTCAAGTTGCCGCGTATCGATTTCGATATGGCCTGGCGGAAAACCAAAATCTGAATGTCCGTAGAAAAGTTTCGCGCCCCTCGCTCTCAAATCGGCCGCTAGTCGGGCCGCGAAATCGGAGGAAATGCTTGGCATAAGGACAACGCGTTCCCGAAAGTCTTTACTCCAGGTCACCTCCGGCAACAAGCCGGTAACACCATTGCGTTTCACGCCTCCAAGATCCGGTTTGCCGGTGGCCTCCGCCAACAGAATGAAGTTGGCAAGTAAGCTAGACGTTCGATAGAGAACCAATAAGTTCTTACGGGATAACGGCGAGATAACTTTCGCGGTGGAGCACTCCCGGCTCGCGGCCGAACCGAGCCTCGAACAGACAAGGAAAGTCTTATCTGGACACTGCTTGGCCGGCCTGTTCGACAAATTGCCGAATGGCTGAGGCGGGCATCGCACCGGCTTGCCTAGCCAATTCGCGTCCACCTTTGAACACAGCCATCAGAGGGATCGCATTAACTCGCAGCCGTTGCGCCAACCCAGGCAACTCTTCTGTATTCACCTTTGCCACGATCCAACGACCTGGCCCCTCGTTGGCAACTTTGGCTATTTCGGGAGCGACCATTTTGCACGGTCCGCACCATGGCGCCCAAAAATCCACCAATACCGGCAACGAGGACTGACCGGTAACAGCTTCGAACACAGATTCGTTTTTCACCTCAATCGGTTCGCTGGGCGAACTCAGCTCAGTGTGGCACTGAGCACAACGAAACTTTTGCCCCAGTCGTGCATAGACCATGCGATTACGTTGGCCGCATTTTGGACAGGTCAGCACTAAGCCACGATCATCGGGTTCGATCGAGCGTTCGGTCATAGGAAGATCATTCGACACTATCAGAAGTATCGACTTTGCTAAGATCGTTTACTACCACTTTTGCCGGACGGAAGCTTTCGCCATGGTACCGATAGCCCCGCTGGAAAGTCTCGAGAATGACATGATCGGGTTGCGACGGGTCGTAGCGCGACGCGACGGCTTCATGATATCGTGGGTCGAATAGTTGTCCCACGCTTTCTTCAGGTTCGACACCGTGAGCGCGCAAGAGGCGGTTGAGTTGTTGCACCGTCATTTCCACACCTTGTAGAAGTTGTTCCCGGGAAGCAGATTGACCGCTGCCGAGTGCGCGTTCCAGATTGTCAATGATCGGCAGTAATTCCAGAATGAAGGCTTTCTTTTGCACAGCCGCGCGACGCTCGCTTTCTTGGGCGACGCGTTTGCGGAAGTTATCAAAGTCAGCAGCCAGCCGGAGGAATCGTTCCTTCTCCGCGGCCAGCTCCGCCTTCAGCGCCCTCACCTCGGGCGCTTCCATGGTATCGGATTGCGCGGTGCTGGGAGTCTCTTCTTGGGTCTGGCTGGAATCTGCATCCGCATTCACGTTGGGACAGTCCAGAAGTTAGGGTTCAGGAATTGATCAAGTACTTCCTTTGGCGTAGCTCTGGTGAGGTCGCAGGGAATTACCCTCTTTATCCGTTGGCGAACCGGAGGGGTCAACTCATGGACTATCTGGTGGGTAATCTCCTGGGGCGCAGCCAACCAGCAATTCTGATAATCACTACCCTGGATGAGGCACTCGATGCGGGCAGCAAGCTGGCGAATAAGGCGGCGGCGAATCTCCAGGGTGAGATTTTGATTGTCGCTTAACGGAGCCGCCCAATCTTTTTGCGTCGGCCCAGCACGCCGGCCGGCCAAGTCGGTCACTAGCTCGACCACTCTGGTATGGGCTTCTTCTAGAGCAACTGTCTCCAGCTCTTCGAGTCGCGGTGTGTTTTGCAGGGTAAACTCGAGCCGGTATGCTTTGAGCGTTCCAAGATCGGCAGCAATGAGCAATTTGGGTTTCGTAGGTCAAATCCTCGAGGTTTGGTGAAGTGCGGTTCCATCATGGCTAAATAGTAACTCTGGCTAGCAGCATCGATCGATTCATGCCGCTTCTTTTCGTGCTGCTGTCCGCCCGTTCAGGAGCAGATGCTTTAGCCTACAGGCGGAACCGTCACCGCTTCAAGCAAGGCGCTCAACGCCCGCGCACCATCATAACGTATCCCATTGATGAAAAATGTGGGTGTTCCGTTTACGCCGCCTCTGATGCCGCTCATAAAATCTTCTCGCAACCGCGTGGCATAAGCGCCGGCCTCAACCTCGGCGATCAGCCTACGCGCCTTCAGCTGGAGGGCCGCTGCATATCGGACCAAATCTTCATCTTCGAGTGCATCCTGGTTCTCAAACAAAATGTCGTGCATCATCCAAAATTTTCCTTGCGCACCGGCTGCTTCGGCGGCCTCGGCGGCGTGTTCGGAATGTGGATGGACATTGGTCAGTGGAAAGTGGCGATAAGCGAAACACAAGGTATCGCCCAAACGCTCTTGAACCGCTTTGATCATTGGGAATGCCTGACCGCAAGCAGGGCATTCGTAGTCACCGTACTCCAGGAGGGTCACTGGAGCATCGAGCGGGCCTTGAATATGGTCGCGTCTGGCAACCGGAACGGTCAATCTCGTTGCCGGAATATCATCGGTTTGGGCGCCTTTCATCTGGTCTCTTTTAACTCCTTGGAGGGCTCTGACTCTTTCGCCGCCTTTTTGTTTTCCAGATCTTCCAATGCGGATAAGACTCCGTTCGCTCCTGGGTTTACCCCAACCGGCGAAACGTAACTCCAATAAATGATTCCCTCCGCATCGATGACGAACAGAGCGCGTTCGCTAACCCCCTCACCATCGCGGTACACTCCGTATTGACGGGCAACCTCTCCTTTGGGCTCAAAATCGGCGAGTAGAGGGAAATGCAACTTGCGGTCCCGGGCAAAAGCGGCGTGGCACCACGCGCCGTCAACCGAGATACCGACAAGCTCGGCTCCTAGATTTTGGAACTCGGGAAGAACTTCGTTGAACAGCGCCATCTCGTCGCCACAAACCGGACTCCAGTCGGCCGGATAAAAGGCTAGCACTACCGGCTGGCCCCGGAATTCGCTGAGACTTACAAACTGATCAGGTGTACTGCGCAGCGTAAAATCCGGGGCCCTTGTGCCGCCGGAAAGAGCTTTTGATTTACGACTCCGAGACTGCTGCTGTTGCTGTTGGGTTAATTGGTCGGTCATCATATTCGTTTTGATTAACTTCTCGAGCGGCCTAAGATCATACGAGATCCAGCCTTTGGCGAAACCGTTGAGTTCTGACTGGTGGGTAGTCACTCACTTTTTGCTTAACGCGAAAAGCTAGTCTCTCGACTAGCATTCGGCTCACCCCTTTTTGGCAGATGGTACACTCTTCTTGGCGCGCCTGATTTTAACCGAAGACGACGAGAGGGAGCCGCCAATAATTTCCCCGGAATCGATCGGAGATGGCCTGACCGTATGGGGTTGCTCCGATTTTGAGCGGTTGGCGGAACATACCATTTCCCGCTAAGTTACAAGCCATGCGCATTGTTTTGGGCGACGACCACCAACTGGTGCAGGATTCGCGTGCTAGTCGAGAAAATTCCCGGCATCGAAGTGGTCGCTGAAGCTTCCGATGGAGGGAAAGCGATCGCACAAATAACCAGATACTTGTCTGATATCTTGCCTAAATGGACTGGGAGTTGCTCCCCGCATCGCCAAAGATTTTCTGGAGGTCAAGGTCAATCGCCGGTTCGCCATTCGTGCCGGCTTGGTATTGCCGTAAAAGCGGGTTCCAATCCGGCGGTCTTTTGGAAAAAGAGTGCCACCAAAGTTGCGGTTGGCGCTGAAAATGCTTGCTTCGCCCGGAATCTCGGCTATCTAAAGGGTTTTTTGTGCATGGACGAGTCCGTAACTTCTAGTTGGTGGAGCGAAGTCCGCGAAAGGATTCACCACAGCGTCTTGAATTTCCCTCAGGGTTTTGAGCAGCAGACAGTGCTGAACTTGTTAGCCGATCAGGAGGCCTTGGAGCTGGTGTGTGAACCTTTCTCCGACCTTGAACCCAGTCTCGCAGTGTACCAAGCACTGCATAAGCTTTTTCTCAGCTAGTGTAGCGTCTCACATATAGTGGTGAGGTCGTCACTATATGTGAGACGGCACACTAGGCTGCCTGCGCGAAGGCGAACTCTCACGGGGGCGTCCAGAACGATAAGGAAAAGGTAGATACTCGACGGATGACTGCCTACGCGTCGGTTGCGGATACAATTGCATCAAATGCAACACGCTTTCCGGCATCTCTTTTTGCACCCGCAGTCCCAGCGCATTGGCTCGCTCATAAGTGATTGGATAATCATGGGTCCACGTACCGCTGGCTAGTAGTTTGGCCAGCTCCTTACCCTTGTCCGCGGGATACTTCTCGGCGAGCAGCTCGCCCACCTCGCATTCCATCTGGTTCAAAGCTTTTTCTGCCTGATCGGCCAGAATCAACGTTTCATCATCTACCTCGGCGATTGGCTTTTGCCGCACTACCTTTAGAATCGATGCTGCCGGGCGCTCACCAAGCTGCGGATCCACCGGGCCCAACACGGCGTGCTCGCACATGACAATCTCATCAGCCGCAAGGGCGATCAAAGTGCCGCCCGACATGGCGTAATGGGGCACGAACACGGTGACCTTGCTCTTGTGCCGGAGCACCGCACGTGCAATCTGGGTGGCAGCCAAAACCAATCCCCCTGGGGTATGCAACACCAAATCCAGCGGGACATCGGAATCGGTGAGATGAATGGCGCGAAGCACTTCTTCACTGTCATTCACATCGATATAGCGGACGACCGGAAAACCGAGTACGCTCATTGTCTCCTGCCGATGCACCAACAGGACTACCCGTGACCGGCGGTCACGCTCAATTTGCCCGATGAGATGCTTTCGCGACGCCTCTAAGAATCTTTGGGACATGGCGGGCTGGAGCGCCGCCAACATGAAAAATAACCAGAATAATTGACCAGGATCCATAATCTTCGTTTACCAGCGGTGTCGCGGCTGCCAGGTCCACTCAACACCGTACTCATCAGGTTGGAGCCGGCGAGGCGGACGACGGCCCAGCAAGAACAAGGGACATAGCACCAGCCCCGCGACGAACCCCCCGACATGCGCCCACCAGGCGATACCGCCGACATGGTTAGGATCGGCCAACGCAAACGCGCCGCTGAACAACTGCAAGAAAAACCACATCAGCAAATACAGTATTGCTGGCAGCTCAAAGAAGAATGGCACAAAGAACACGGGAAACATCACCACCAGCCGTGCGGTCGGGAATAGTAACAAATACGCGCCTAACACGCCCGCGATCGCGCCGGAGGCACCGACGGTTGGAACAGTCGAGTCCGGTTGGGTAAGAATATGCGTCACTGCCGCGACGACCCCACAGATCAAATAAAAGAGCGTAAACCGCAACGGGCCCATTCGGTCTTCCACGTTGTCACCGAAAATCCAAAGAGCCCACATATTGCCGATGATGTGCAGCCATCCGCCGTGGAGGAATTGGTGAGTCAAGAGGGGCCAATAATCATTGATCGGCAAACCTACGAATGCCGCCCATTCTGGGTGCGTGAAGCGCGCCGGAACGATGCCAAAAAGATAGAAGACCTGCTCGGCGGCTTCCCGCGGTAGTGACAGTTCAAAGAAGAACACAATAACATTAACTATGATTAATGTGCGAGTAACTACCGGCACCGACCGGCTGGGGACCGAATCCAATATTGGGAACACCTTGCTCCCTTTTTGTTAGGAACTCACCGTGATGTGGTTTTCGACCTTGGTGGTCCCAGGGGCAGACCACGCGGCCCGCTCCGCCTCTTCTCTTTCCGCCCATGAGCGCACGGTGCCCTCAAGTATTACTTCGGTGCCATTGACCTCCACCCTAATGCGACGGGCATCCAGTTCGGCGCTTCGCCGTAGCGCTTCCTCTATCTTCTCCTGCACATCCGACGGAGAAACTCGCGGCTTGACCTGTATTTTATTAACGACGCCGCCCACCCCACGAAGCTTCTTTACCGCTGACTGGGCGAGTTCCTTCTGGTACTCCCAATCGACCGTTCCCTCCAACCTTACCTTGCCGTTCTTAACGGTCACTTTGATTTGGTCGCTTGGGATACTGACATGGCTCTCCAGCGCCCGAACCGCATCGCGAGCGATCTCCGGATCAGTTCGCTGCCAAAATAGCTTGACTTCAAGATCATTGGCCACCCCTCGCACCCCGTAAACTCGCTTGGCCGCCTTCTCCGCTGCGTCGAGTTCCCAAAAGGTTGAAACAAATCCTGAGAGAGTCACAACCCCGTCCTTAACCGCTACCCCAATATCGGTCGATTTAATTTTCGGGTCCCATTTTAGTTCCAACAGCACATCTTCGCGAATTGCTTCATCACTCCTCGGTTGGTTCGTGGTTGCCATATCTATTTATCCTTCTTGCTTACGGCTCAAATTGCGTAGCCGAAAGATCGGCGACAAATGGAATAAAGTTAGAAGACGAAGTGAACTATTGATCGATTGCCAAAGGCATTTCTTGTGCGCACCTAAACGGCTGAAAATTACACTTGCTGGTATGACTCCTCGGAACAGCTATCCATTCGATTCATGTTGGCTAGGGAAGAAGACTTCGAGACGGTAGCCAATATCGGATAATCGGTATAACCTTTCTCATCTCCGCCATATAATGTAGCTTGGTCAACCGGCGTGAGCGGCGCATCGAGAAAAAAACGGGTCGGCAGGTCTGGATTGGCGATAAACGGTTTGCCAAATGCCACCGCTTCGGCCTTACCTTCCGCAATTGCCGCCTGTCCACGGATTCGGTCGTAACCATTGTTCGCAATGTAGTGACGACCGAAGAGCGTCTTGATCTTTCCGTACTCAAAGGGTCCAACCGACTTTCCGGTTAGATCACCCTCCACCACATGCAAATAGGCGAGACCTTTGCCGGAGAGACTTGCCGCTACATAGTTAAAAAGCGCCTGCGGATTGCTATCATCAATATCGTTGAAAGTGTTCTGTGGTGATATCCGCAAACCAATTCGATCCGCCCCGATCCCGTCGACAAGAGCGTCCACAGTTTCCAAGAGGAAACGACTCCGATTTTCGATGCTTCCGCCGTACCGATCGGTGCGGTGGTTGGTCTTGTCGCGTAGAAATTGGTCGACTAAATAACCATTCGCGCCGTGAATTTCGACGCCGTCAAAACCCGCATGGTCGGCGTTGAGGGCAGCCTGGCGAAAATCAGCAATGACGCCTGGAATCTCCGCTGTCTCCAATGCTCGAGGCGTTACCAGAGGCTTAAATCCTTGTGCCGTGTAAGTTTGGCCCTCGGCTCGGATCGCCGAGGGAGCGATCGGCAGGCCGCCGTCCGGCTGGAATGACGGGTGCGAGATTCGACCAACGTGCCATAGCTGAACAAAAATGCGACCACCAGCAAGGTGAACCGCGTCGACGACTCTCTTCCAGCCTTCTACTTGTTTGGAAGTATGAATTCCCGGGGTTGAGACGTAGCCTTGGGCCGTAGCCGAGATTTGAGTTGCTTCCGTAATGATCAAACCTGCGTCGGCGCGTTGCGCATAGTAGAGGGCATTTAATGCGCGAGGCGCATTCCCTTCTCCCGCACGGCTGCGCGTCAGGGGCGCCATGAAGATCCGACTTTTGAGCCTACAAGCACCCAACTGGATTGGGCTAAAAAGATCAGGGGTCATGCTGTATTCCTCAGACTCCGGCGGTGGTGTATTGCTTACGCCCCGGTGGTCGACTACGGTAGATCAGCTGAAGAAATGGTTGGAAAGTCTATAGCCTGGTTGCTAAATCGAATGAAAGAAGCGAACACGGTTTGGCGTTTCACTTGCGTTAGAAGATAGCCAAACCGTGCACATTCGAGCGACCCTACTATGGTTCAATTGTGATGTGATTTTGTACCTTCACGGTCCCGGGCGCTGACCACGCCGCCTCCTCGGCCTCCTGTCTCTCGGCCCAGGAGCGTACACTGCCATACAGTTTGACCGTCCCGCCGTCGATCTCGACTCGGATACGGCGAGCATCCAACTCCGCGCTTCGCCGCAGCGCCTCTTCGATCTTCGACTTTATCTCGCTCGGCGTAACCTGTGGCTTTAGCGTAATGTTGTTGGTGATACCGACCACTCCCCGCAGCTTCTTGATTGCGGACTCGGCGAGGCTCTTTTGGTACTGCCAATCCACCGTTCCTTCCAGAGTTACCCAACCTTTCTCTACTGTTAGCTTGATTTTGTCGCTAGGAATGCTGACGTGACTCTCAAGTTCTTGAATAGCTTCCCGTGCGATTTCCGGATCGGTTCGGGCCGTGCTCGGTTTGACTTCAATATCGTTGGCCACTCCTCGCACGCCGTAGACGCGCTTGGCTGCCTTCTCGGCCGCATCTTTGTCCCAATAACTTTTGACGAACCCGGAAAGCGTCACTACGCCGTCCTTCACGCCTACGGCGATATCGCTGCTCGATCCTATTTTTGGGTCCCACTTCAGCTCAAATAAAACGTCGTTGCGAATCAAATCATCACTCCTGGTTTGCATTTCGGTATCGGTCCTTTCTAGGTACTCGCTGAACAATCGTTGATCGCTATCTCCAGGAAAATATAGCGAGACTCGGCGAACTGCCCTGGCAATTTAAGTTTGGTCGAGAATTGATCTTTCGATTGGGAAACCATCATACTTTCGTCGGCTTGCTTGGCGGCCATGGCTTGCTATGAAGTTAGCTAGCGAGATTTCTTACGGTATTCCAAGACTCTGCTAACGGTCGAAACCGCGCTGAGAGGATAAGTCCTCGCGATGCGAGGACGCGCGCCCTTCCCGTCTAACGCTAACCTGCGCGGACGGTCGTTCAGGTTTTCCCGGTCCTCATCCAATTAATTCCCTTATTGCTGATAGCGCGATTTGCCCGATCAAACTATGCCGATGCTGCGGGGGAAGCTTTATCCGATTGAGACGACATTACATCGCGCGAATAATTAGAGCCCGACCGCCGTCTTACTACCCACATTCTGCTAACGTTTGTGACCTCAAAAAAGAGAGCAACTATGACTGGAGAATATCAGGCGGACCTAAAGAATATTGTTCAGAAGCTCAAAGTGATTCACGACGAATTACTCCACCTAGAGTTGGCCACCGGCGCCCCTTGTCTTCAACAGGCGGCATGGCACTCTCGGCCGCAAAGGCCTTGGCCTGGTGCGATCTGGTCGACATGATCTCTAATTTACCCGATCAACGTCACAAGCGTCCATTAGCTTCAGCGAAAACGCGACCTTATGACCGAGAATGATCACGCGGATTTAGCGAACATCGAGCTGCAGCTCAAATCCATTCAGGAGGAGCTGAATCAGCTGGAAACGCGTATCGACGCGAATGCAATTGCCCAAGCTGCGCTTTCGACCGCCATGGCATTGGCGTGGATTGAGTTGTTCTGGAAAACAGAAGATAGCGACGGCTAACCCGGGTACGCAGTATTCCACCATTCGGAACCCAACGGATGCCGCTGCCGCCAACTGGCTAGATCCTGATTATCCCTTTGCGCAGACCAACCATAGCCGCGTCCGTGCGACTCTGCGCACCTAATTTTTTCATGATGCTGTTTACATGACTTTTCACCGCGCCCTCGGTAATCTGAAGTTTATCGGCAATTTCCTTATTTGCCTGCCCGGCGGCCACACAATTCAAGACGGAAAGTTCCCGATCCGTAAGTTCAGGGGCGCCGATCCGCCCCGCTAATTTCGTGCCGGCGGTCCTGCCTACGTATCGTTGACCTGAGGCAATCGTTCGGATGGCATTTATGAGCTCTTCCCGCGGAGTATCCTTGAGAATGTAGCCGTTTGCTCCGGCGTGCATCGAGCGATAAATTTCCTCGTCCATATCGTAGGCGGTCAAAACCAAAATTTTTGCGCCGGGCCGTTTTTTAAGGAGCCGTTTTATCGTATTTACACCGCCTTCGCCGGGCATCTGAAGGTCGAGAACCAACACGTCGGGCTCGTGTTCTAAAAACAGCTGAAAAGCTTCCTCCCCAGTCGAAGCTTGGGCGACCACGGCGAGGTCAGGCAAAGCGTTAAAAATCAATGATAGTCCTTCCCGAAGTACTGAATGATCGTCTGCCAAAATAAGACGGAGTTTGGCCGATCGCTTCATCCGGTCGGGCTCCAAGCAGGACAACAAGCGGATATTTGAATGACGGTTCCTCCGCCTGGTGAAGTTCGAAGATTAAATTTAGCTTCTATCCGATTCGCGCGCTGCCTCATCGCATTCAATCCGTAGCCGGTAAGGGCAGTTGGTTGGTCGAGTCGAAATCCAACTCCATCGTCTTCGATCGAAAGGTCGACCCCTGCCTCGCTAAACACTAACCGCAGGATAACGCTTTTCGCCTGGGCGTATCGGAGCGCATTTCCAACCGCCTCCCGCGCGATTTGGGAGAGTTGATACCCAACATCGGGCGGGATGACGCGGATGGCGGACTCGGCAATGAACCGCACTTTGGTACTCGCTTCACAGGAAGATTCGGACGCCAGCTGTCGGAGATTTTCTGCTAAGTCACTGTATTTAGAGGCGTCAGGCCGCAACGCCCCGACCAAGCGTCGGACCTCTTGGAGACCGGCGTGAGCAAGTTCGCTGGCCTTGTGAACACAGGAATCAGCTATATCCGGATGTGCCTGGCGCAGTTGAGCGGCAGCCTCCAGTTGAGTGTATATGCCAGTAAGGCAGTGCGTGATCGAGTCGTGGAGATCATACGCTATCCGAGAGCGTTCGGCCGAAGTCGCTGCTTTCTCAGCTTCGCCAACCAGTTTGGTAAGCCGGAGCGCCGCTTTTGCGTGTTGTTGGAGAGCCCGAGCCAAGTTCTCCTCCTGGACGGTCCACCCGTCGGTCGCACTGAACGGTGGCGTCATCATGGTGCCGCGCGGGGTCCCCGCCGGCCGTGACCATCCCGCCAAAGGTTCGGCACTGTTTGGCCACAAACAATCCACCCGCGACTCATCGGACGAGCGTCTGGAAAAGGCATGCTCCGATCCGGATCCGTTTTCTCTACTGGTTATGCTCGTCAGCTTGCCCAATTTGCGCATATCGAATGTGGTTTCTGGTCTGACTACCTTCGTTTCCCTGCTGATACCGGGTAGATCCGCGCATATCAGACGCCGCGATACCGCTCTTCTCCATGAGAACCGCGAGATTGATCCACACGCAAAAAAGATATTCTCAACTGCCAAAGG
>JBEEIB010000544.1:0-15097 GCA_041167675.1 Verrucomicrobiota bacterium | reverse complement strand
CGATGACTCCGTGGTGCTGGCACGCTACCTCAGTCCACCCATCGAAACGTTTATCACCGAGAAGCTCGAAAACTGGCTGGGACTCAAAATCAATCGACAGAAAACTCGGATTGTAAAACTCCGAAAGAATGAAGAGCGGTTAGAGTTCCTGGGTTACCAGATTGGTTTAGCCCCTGATCAGCGCACTCGGCAACACTGCTATTGGCGGCTGGAACCCAGTGCTAAAGCGCTGCGGCGCGAACTGGATAAGCTGCGGGACATGACCGCCGCGCGACACGGTTCAAAACCGCTGCCAGAGCTGATTGGCGAACTCAACCGACACCTCAAAGGCTGGGCTAACTACTATCGGCTCGGTCATCCACGAGCAGCCTTCCGCAAGGTCAATGGGTATGTCCGACGCCGACTTGAGCGCCATCTGCGACGGCGGAGCCAACGCCCTTGGAAAGCACCTGACGATCTCACTGTTTACCAGTACTTCCACAAGCTCGGACTGATCTATTTGTGAATGCTCCGTGCAACATGCTCACGCGAAAGCCGGAGGCGTTATGTGGCCTTCCCACTTATGTGGCGTTGGGCCCACCAGCCGTTCGCGTGGTTCAGGTTAGCTAAACTCTACGCCACATAACCAACTTGGCTACAGCGAGCGCAAGAAGGCCATCAATTGCGGGTCCTCACGCCAACGTCGGGAGCCTTTGGTTGGTTCGTCGACCTGGCACCTGGCCAGAGCTTTAGCCTTCATCTCTAGGTCGATCTCGGCATAAACGTTCGTCGTGTTAAGCGAGACGTGCCCAAGCCAGGCACGGATGGTGTTAATGTCCACCCCGGCGCGAAGCAGGTGGGTGGCGGTGGTATGTCGAATCGTGTGCGGGCTCACTCGCTTGGTCGCCAGCGAGGGCATCGTGCCTTGGAGCTTATCCACGTAGCGCTCGACTAGCGTGTGGATGCCGAAGCGCGTTAGGGGTCGGCTGCAACGATTCAAAAACACGTTATCCGAAGGGGAACGTCCGGCGATCAACGCGCTGAGGGAGCGAACGGTCGCTGACCACAGCGGGCACTGACGCTTCTTTCCGCCCTTGCCGAGGATGGTCACGTACGAAGCGCTCAGATAAAGGTCAGCGATGAGTAACTGGGCGGCTTCGTCGGCACGGGCACCCGAGTTGTAAAGAAACAACAATAGGGCTTGGTCGCGGCGCCCTTGGGCCGTTGAACCATCGGGGGCGGCCAACAGCGCGTCCATTTCCAACTTGTCCAGGTAAGGAATGACGGCTCGCGCGGTCGGTTTCTTAAACGGGATGGCCCGAAGTTGAGCGCACCAGGCGATGTGCTCAGGACTGTGCTCGCCCACAAAGCGGGCCAGGGCATGAATGGCCGCCAGTCGCTGATTGCGGGTGACGATCGCACATCGACGAGAGGTTTCTAAATCGGCCAGAAAAAGCCGGATCAGCTCAGCGGACAGGTCGACCACGCTCAGGCGATCAACGGCTTTACCCGCCTTTTTGGCGACAAAGGGGATGAGCAACACGAGCGTGTCGCGGTAACTGCGTTGGGTGTTGGGCGCCAGGTTGCGCTCGGCGACCAGATGTTCCAGCAGGAAACGTCGGATCCAGGTTCCCAGCAGCGTGGCATTATTCACGGGCGACCTCCCCGGCATAACGTTCAAAGCGTTGGCTGGCCTCCTGCAGCAGTTCCGGCGTCATAGTAAGGTAACGCTGGGTGGCGGCAAGGTGAACGTGGCCCAGGTAGGTGGCCAGTTGGGGCAACAAGCGCTGCACGTCAGCCCCTTGGCGATACCAGGCAACCAGACGATGAACGGTGAAAGCGTGCCTGAGATCGTGAAGGCGCGGCTGATAGCGAGCACCATCGTGACGCAGCACGCCGGCTCGGAGACGCAATCGGCTAAATGTGTACTCTGCGGCGCGTCGGGTTAGAGGACTTCCGGTCCGGGAAACGAAGAAAGGACATTCCGGCCTGCTCGGGTGCTGCATTGCCCGCCGGGTGGCGTAGGCGGTCAACGCTCGGGTCAGGTCCGGACCGAGGGGCACAAGCCGAGTTTTGTAAAATTTGCTCGTATGAATGAAGAGGATCCCGGTCGACAGGTCGACATCGGCCAAGATGAGCGCGAGCGCCTCGCTGATGCGTAAGCCGGCACCATAGAGTAGAAGAATAAGAGTGCGGCAGGTGTCTGACTCGATGCTGCTCTGCGGGTTGTCACAAGCCGCGGTGGCCCTGAGCAAGCGCTGTAACTCGTCGTGCGAGTAGATGTGAGGCACAAAGGCCTGAGCTGGTTTAGGCACGATCCTGGGCAGCGGAGAGATGGTGACATATCCCCGTGCGATGGCAAAACGGTAAAAGCCCACCAGCACTTCATGTTTGCGCTGCCAGAACCGCGTCACGGGTCCTTTGCCCGCCAGATAAGCGTCGACCCGATCGCGCTGGACCTCCGTCATCGCGACGTCGCCCATCGCTCGGCAAAACGCTTTGAGGGCGCGTTCTTCTGTGCAGAAGCGCATGCCCATCGACTGTTTGTGGGTGACGTACTCGGCCACTGCCTCCGCTAGCTTCATACGAGGCCTCCGAGGTCGAAGTTGGCCACCGCGCGCAGGCCGACTAAATCCACTTTGGCATAGGTCCGGGTGGCATAGGCGCTGCGGTGTCCGAGGTGATCGCCGATCTCTTTGAGCGAGAAGCCTTCGGCTAGAAGATGGCCGGCGCAGGCATGCCGGAGCGAATGGGGGCCGTGACGCCGGCTCTGGATGTGGAGTTGGTACAGCCGGCTGCTCACCACATGGTATAAGCCGCCGGCTGACAGGGGGCGAAACGGCGCCTTCAGGGTCAAAAAGAGCTCTCGACGGGCGCAGCGCGGCCGAACCTGCTGGAGGTAGCGCAGGATGGCCTCGCCGATCGTAGGCACCAAAGGATATTCCTGCGCCCGCCGCTGCTTGGGGCGTGCCACGACAATGAGTTCACGGTGCCAGTGGAGGTCTTCAAGCTGTAAAGCAGCCACCTCCCCGCTGCGGAAAGCGTAAAGGGCAAAGAGTAGAAGGATGGCATAATCGCGGATCTCACGTGGCCGATCTCCGCGGGTGGTCGCGAGGAGCCGCTCGACATCGGGCCATGTTGGTCCCACGGGAAGGCCTTCCTGTTTGAAAACACGTGGGCCATCAATGCCAGCTGCCAAGCCCTTTGCACACCAGGCCTGCGCTTCGGCGTGTCGAAAAAAGGAACGCAGTGCTTGCGCGGCCGTGGCAACCGAGACTCGGCCCCAGCCCTGGGCGGCCTGCAGTCTCAGAAAGGCGTCGAGCTCACGAAGCGAGACCTCCCCGAATGAACGGTTCTGTCCGTCGAGCCAGTTAAGGAACTTCTGGGCGTGCCAGCATCGGTGGCGAATAGTGACCTCAGACAAACCGCGTTGGTCGCGCATGCAGGCAGCGAAGTGTTCCACCAGATCTGCAAAAGGGAGCGGCTCTTTGTCATGCGCTTCTAAGCGACCCAAGAACCGAAGCCAACTCAGGGCAATCTGGATGAACCATTGGCGAGACCCTTTCTGACCGCAAGCCCGGCCTCGGCGCTGCTGGTGGTGAACCCAACGCTCGGCGGCGGCTTCCACCTGCCGGATGCTGATCATCCGATCGGTCGTGAGGTCGAGGCGCTGGGCGATGACCAGAAGCTCACGGGCCGTGTGTAGCAGGGTATCGAGGGCGGCCCCTTGATCGGCGCGATGGGTGAGATATTGCTCCCGGGCCTGCGCCGACGGGCCTTGGCAATGACGCTCCAGAACGCGCGGGTAGTGGAATAAGGTGTTGAACATGTCGGAATCTCCTCACGAACTGAGGGAGGATCCGACCGCTATCGCGATTTAGTTATGTGGCGTAGAGTTTAGCTAACCTGAACCACGCGAACGGCTGGTGGGCCCAACGCCACATAAGTGGGAAGGCCACATAACGCATCAAATGTGGCCGGCCACATTTGATGCGGGAGATCTGCCAGTCCGGTTCGGAGGCAGGGGCAAGCTTAGCTTTGTCCCTACCCCTATCTTAGCCCAGGGCTAAGTCCTCTCGCGCCTTCGGCGTTTCCCGGAGCGATGACGGCGTTCCCGGAGCTCAATTCACGACAGATTGGGCTGCTTCAGAACGGCAAGATCTGGATCGGTCTGCGCTGTCACCCGAAAAGAGGGGTCAAGCTTGCAAGCTTGTTGTAGATAAAGGCTGGCTTCCTCCAACTGGTGCAGCTGCGCATGGTAACAAGCCAAATTAAAATGAATCGCAGCGCAACTTGGAAATGAGAGAACCGCTTCTTGCAGGATCCTTAGGGCTGCCTTTAGGCTGGCTCCACGTCGGGTGGCGTAGGCGAAGGCGACCGGCCAATTGGGATCTCCGGGTTCACGAGCGACCAGATGCTCCGCAACCGCCATAGCTTCGGACCATTTCTGCCATCCCTGATATAGCTCGAGCCAAGCGATCAAGATCGGCGTCGACTCACGAATCGACTCCGGCAGTGCTTCGAGCTCACGCACCGCTTCCTGGAACATTCCCAGATCAGTAAACCCGCTACAAGCGAGAATGCTCCGTCGAATTTGGGATTGATTCCACTTTTCCAAGCGGCTCCTCTTGGGGGTAGAGGTTAGGGTTACACATTACAAGTTGCAGATTGGACTCTTTCCTCGGTGTTCATATGGCGCGGAAATTGGAGAACACAGCGCCAATTTCAACGCTCGCCCTATAACCCGCAACCTGCAACTTGTAACTGGCTAATACACGTCTCTCTGGTAGCGCTTATCGCGGCGCAACGCTCCCATGTATTCCTCGGTTTGATCATCCGACAGGTTACCTGCGGTTCGGCAAATCTCTCGAAGGGCGCTATCAACGTCCTTAGCCATCCGCTTGGCATCTCCACAGACATATACATGCGCACCGTCCTGCAGCCAATCCCACATCAGACCGGCATTTTCCAACATCCGGTGTTGAACGTAGACTTTGTGATCCTGGTCTCGCGAAAAGGCGGTGTCCACGCGTGTCAGCAATCTGTTTTTCACCATTTGCGACAGCTCGTCTTGATAGTAGAAGTCACTATCTGCGTGCTGTTCCCCGAAGAACAGCCAGTTCGCTCCGGAAGCCCCGACCGCTTGCCGTTCCTGCAAAAACGCTCTGAAAGGGGCAATACCGGTTCCTGGGCCGATCATTATGACTGCGCGCGTTGGGTCGATGGGCAGGCGAAAATTTGGCGAGTGGTGAGTGAAAACGGGAACGGAGCCTCCGGGCTGCAGCCGATCTGCCAAAAAGGTCGAGCAGATGCCCTTGCGCCATCGATTGCGGATCTGATAGCGAACGATACTGACGGTAAGATGGACCTCTCCAGGTACCGCCTTGAGGCTTGACGCTATTGAGTAGAGACGCGGTTGCAGCTTTCGCAGATGAGTTACCAGTTCGCTCGGCCGCAGGGTAAGTCCCGGGTATTCGAGCAGAAAATCAAGAAGATCGCGTTCCTCGAGAAATGTTTTCTGCGCAGTCGTGTTCGCTGGATTCAGTAAATTTAGCAGATCGGAATCGCCGGTTCTGGCAGCGATTTCTTTCAGAAAAGTCGATGAAACTCGGTTTATATCGTAACAGTGAGAGAGTGCCTGGCGCAAGCTGGTCTCCGAACCGTCCGGCGCGGTTACCGCTTCTTCTCCATCGCACCCTAAGGATTGCACTATTTGGTCGACCAGTTGAGGACAATTAGCCGGGACAATCCCTAGCGCGTCTCCTACTTCATAGGAAGGGCCATCCCGACCAAGGGCAATTTCGAAATGGCGAGTCTCTTTCTCCGATCCCTCTCGGTTCAGCCGGCGATTGACCAACAGGCGCGCGGGAAATGGGTCCTCTTTTGTGCCGATCTTGAGCGTTGGTACAGTGACGGTCGCCGATGATAGCACCGGCGGGCTACCAGAGTTTTCTGATCTGACCTGGTTGGCCGGTGGTTTTGCTACCTCGAGAACGCTGAATACTCCGTCCAACCAACTCTGTGCAGCCTGCTCAAAATCCACATCGCAATCGGCTCGTTCGAATAGACGCTGCGCACCGAGGAGACCGAGCTGTTGATCGAAATCTTTCCCGCACTTGCAGAAATGTTCGTAGTTGGTATCTCCCAGGGCCAACACCGCGTATTGTAAATGAGTCAGCGAGAATCCGGGCGGCGGCTGCATCAGCTCCGCATGAAGGATCTTGGCGTTGGTGGGTGGTTCCCCGTCGCCATAGGTACTAGTGACGAAAAGCGCGAACTCCTCCGACGCCAGCAAACTGAGGTTTGCCTTGTCCATGCAGATCGCTGCCGATTCAAAACCACGTTGAACCGCGGCTTTGGCTGCGCGTTTCGCAAACGCTTCCGCGTTCCCAGTCTCGCTTCCGAAATAAACGGTAACTTTCTTTCGCGCCGTACCGGGCCGATCGTCAATTCCGGCCTGCGAAAATAGTCCGGCGAGAAAACCGTTTAGCCAAGCCCTTTGGGCGGAGGAAAAAGGAGCATTCTCCGGGATGAGAGGTACCGGCACCGGGTGATTTGAGGTCATCGAGTCTTAGTTCGAAAAAATCTCCTGGAGCTGCTTGACCTCATGTCTGGTCACAAATTGAATAAACGTTTCGTTTCCGAATCTTTGCTCCAGGTAGATTTTCATTACTTTTTCCAAGAGCGCGGGTAGTTCCGGGAATGGAACGCCATGAAATACCTGCTTTCCGAGTTGCTGTTCAAACCCAGCTCGACCACCAAAGAAGACGTGGTAAGCCTCCTGCTGGGTTTCGTTCTGTCCAACCTTTACGCCGAGCAAGCCAATATCGCCGATGTAGTGTTGTGCGCAGGAATTCGGACAACCGGTCAGATGGATATTAATCGGATGATCGAGATGTAACTTCTGGTCGAGATACCGCGCTAGTTCCACCCCTTGACCTTTGGTGTTAGTCATCGCGAATTTGCATCCGGTATTTCCCGTGCAAGCGATTATCCCTCCGGTGATGCTCGTTGCTTCGTAGTGTAAGCCAATCCGGATGAGGCTGCGCTTGACCGTCTCAACGAATCCGTCCGGTATATCTGGCAAGATCAGGTTCTGCCAAACAGTAAGCCGCAGCTCGCCTGATCCGTAGTTGCGAGCCAGGTCGGCAATTCGCCGCATTTGGCGCACCCGAAGCCGTCCAACCGGAATCGCCACTCCGATGTAATTGCGATTCTTCTGCGATTGTTTGTAAACCCCAAGATGCCCATGCAAAACCGGCGGGTGTGGCGGAACACATTCTTCGAAAGGAAAGAAACTGAGCGGAAAGGAAAGCTTCTTCTCGACCTCCTCAAGAAATTTAGGGATTCCCCAACGATCGATGAGGTATTTGAGCCGCGCCTTTTTTCGATTGGTTCGATCTCCATGTTCGACATACACGCGGATAATCGCCGCCCCGATCGCGACACACTGCTCAGGTCGAACCAGAATTCCGGCATCTACCGCAAATTGCTGGTGTCCGGTAATGCCCGCAAGTTGTACCCGGAAATAGACTCCAGCGGGCACTTCTTCGTCTTCCTTCACTTTGGTTGCGATAAACCCTATGTCGTTCGTATCGGCAACGACGCTTATGCTACCACCACCATCAAACCCGACGTTAAATTTGCGCGGAAGATTGTAAAGATCCCGATTGTTGAGGATATAATAATGCAGCGCCTTGGCATATGGTTGCGTATCGATTATCTCGGCCGGATCGATTCCCGCGGTCGGAGATGCCGTAATGTTGCGGACGTTGTCAACCCCCGAACCTCGTGAGGTAAGTCCAAGCTCTTGCAGCTTGAGAAGGACCTTGACAATGTGCTTGGGCGCGATCTCTCGAATCTGGATATTCGCGCGAGTCGTGATGTCGGCATAGCCATTCCCCCAATCTTCGGCGATCTCGGACAAACCTCTAAATTGCTCCGCGCTGAGTTGGCCGGCGGCAATCCGGCATCGCAGCATGAAAGAGTTTTGAGCTGGAGCCACGTAAAAGAGACCGTGATAACGGAACCGAAACGTATCCGCTTTGTCTGGGAACTTATTCTCTTCGGCGTGAGCTAAAAGCTTGTCCCAAATATCCAAGCCGTGTTGTTCCATCTTCCAGATCTCCTGCTCGCAAAGATCAGAGACTGGGGTGCCGAAAACCGTCTTCTCCTGCTCTGGCTGAGCCGCGAGATTAGCGATTCCGGGGCCGGCTTGAGCCGTAAATTTCCCGTCTGGCAATTGGCCAACGAACGGAGAAACAGTCCGGGCCGTTACTCCAGCAAAAAATCCCTGTAAATACTCCTTCTGCTCTTCGGTGAATGTTTCACCGGCTTGGGCCGATTCCATGAAACGTCTTAAGCGACCAACAAGATGATCTCGGGTTAGCGGGCGAGAAGGGGCCGTGCGGCCGGCTCTTGTTGCGCGACCGCAGTCGAAGAAGTAGAGCGAGGTTTATAGGTCCAATACAAAGCGAATCCAGTGAACAACGCGCCACCCACGAAATTGCCGATAGTCACCGGGATTTGATTCCAAATCCACCAATCCGCGATGCTCACTTTAGCGCCCAAAAGTATCCCAGCCGGAATGACGAACATATTTGACGATCGAATGCTCAAATCCCTGAGCAAAGAAGACAAAGATCGGCAGCCACGCAGCAATGATCTTTCCGACGGTAGAACGAGAGGTCATTCCCATAACCACCCCGAGCGTTACCATCCAGTTGCAAAGGATGGCTTTAATGAAAACCGTTCCTAAGCCGGCCGCACCGAATTTGGCATAACCGGTTGTCTTGGCTTGCGCGATTGCGACAATCTTTGCGGCGGTTCCAGAAGCGTCGGGAGATTGCCCACACATCGTCAGCGCTCCAGCCAACAGCACCGCGTAAAACAAGCTGCCAATCAGATTTCCCAACAGTACCCAACCAAAATTAGTTAGCATCCGCGTAGTCGAAAGCTTGTGATCGTTCACCGCCAACGGAAGGAGAGCAAAACTCCCGGTTGCCAATTCCAATCCGAGCAAGACGATCATCACGAAGCCAACTGGAAAAATCAGTGCTCCCACTAGGGGTATATTGGTTTGAACCGTGGCGGTCACCGCCAGGCTGGTAGCGAAGCCGAGCAAGGCACCGGATAATATTCCCCGGATGAGGAGATCTTTTGCCGGTAACGACCCTTTGGTGCCGCCGGCAACGACCATGGTCTCTACGACTTCAGCCGGTGTTACGTAATCCATAGTAAGAGGGGTTTCAGGAAAAAAAAGAGCGCGAACCGTGCCAATACATCATCGAAGGGCCTGTGATGCCCTTGATGTCGCAAGGCGCGCCCGGCAGCTACCGAACGCCGCCTGGGCGAACTCGCCATGGAACAACGCCCCGGGCTCTTGAGCTCGATTCCTCGGGGACGCGCCGGGTAACTCCTGGGAGCCGGCCTGTCCAACCAATCTTGCTGGCCGAGAAACAAGGCAGACAAACCGGCGCAGTTGGAAGCAGCCCCGATGCCGGGTCGCCTACCCGCCGCTACTGTCTAAATCTGAACACTGACATGTAAGTTTTGCGGCGCAAAGGTGAGAAAGTCGCAGTGGAGCCGGGAACCCCCGCCCACAACGCTGTCGCGTAGCGACTGCGGGCTGGGGATCAGGCTCCTTGGCCTTCGCCTTTACCTCACGAAGTCGCCGACCGTTTGAAGGAACATCCCGTTCTGGTCGACAAAGGTAAGATGCCCACTCTTCGGCAGAACTGCTAGTTTCGATCCGGGAATAAGGCTGTTCATTTCTCGCGACAATTCCGGATCACATTCGTCGTGATCACCGACAACAATCAGGGTCGAAACGTGCAGCGTTCCCAAACGGTCCGCGTACTCCACGGATTTGAGATTACCGTCAATGACAAATTCTCCGTGTGACCCCCACATCACTCGATACAGGTCCCACGAGATTTTACCGTCCTCTAATGGATCATAGTTCGGGTCGGGATGGGTTTGATACAGATAGGGGAAATAGCCTTCACCCCATGCCGCCTTCATATAGTCATCGGGATAGCGATTCCTTTCGTATTCTCTTCCCTTCCCGTATAATCCTGCCTTTTCCAAAGCCAAGATTTTCTCTCGCGTCTCGGGCGGCATTGTCTGTAGCTCTTTTTGAAACACGGCGTTCATTTTCCTGGTGCTGTGGAAGGTGCTACACAGAATCAAGTGATCGAGATTATCCTGGTATTTGAGTGCATAGGCTTGCGCTAGTACCCCTCCATAAGAGTGGCCGAGCAGATTGATCTTTCCGAGCCCCAGCGACACCCGAATCCCTTCAACGTCCTCCACCATGTTCTCAACGGTATATCCGGACGGATCTTCGAGCCTCTGCGAACGGCCTGAGCCGCGTTCATCGATGAAAATGAGCCGGTTATTTCGCGCCAGCGGAAGCAAGTGTGGAAGCAGATACTCGTGAGAGGCACCAGGTCCGCCATGCAAGATGACCAGAGGCTTTCCGGTACCAATCTGCATATAGTAAATCAGCATGCCGTTGGTGTCGGCAAAACCTTCCTCGATCGGATACTTATCCGCAGCCTTAATATCCCCCAACGGATAGAGAGCCATGAAGACCAAGAGTACAATGCGCATGCGGAGCAATAATATGCTGGCTCCTCTTCCCGCAATCGCGAATATGTCAATCGGTCCCGCTTATTTCGACGGCGTAGCGGCAACGCTGGGTACTTTTTTCCATTCAGCATCGACTGCGGCCGGGAGTTTATCCATCTGCTTTAGGAACATCGCGATCTTCCAGATCTCCTCGTCTTTCAGCGTGAGAGTGAAGCTCGGCATCGCGGTGAAGCGGACTCCGTGCTTGACCGTCCAGAAAGATGCGGCTTCGGGATCATCTTCGACCCCATCTTTGGCGAACTGCGGTGCTTCGATATAAAAACCTTGGGCCAGTTTCGATGGCTTGGCGTCCGATGCACCGTGGCATATCGCGCAATTCTCGGCGTACAGGTGCACGCCCGTAATCAGATTCTCTTCGCTCGGCTGAATGGGATTGCTGAGCCCCTTGGCGTCGCGCTCGATCGCAGCATGCAGGGCCGTGTTTGCAACCCAGCTTTCCAGGGCGGCGGGCTTACCGTTGGCGGTTGCTGGGACGATGCCCGTCTTGACAGCGAAGTATCCGGCGCCGGCCAGCACGGCCAGCGTGAAGATGACACCGAGGAAGAAACTTGCGATCGATCTCATTTACATGCTTTCTCTGCTCAAACAAGGTTTTGGTCCGGTGATCAATTCGGTTCTCGCGAGGGCGAACCCTTGCCGGTCATGGGCAGCGCATCACGAGGAGCCACTATCGTTATCGAGAAAGACCAGCTCCTTTTTTATTGGCTATTGGTCATCTCCTAGATCCAGGTGCCATCCGGTATGACGGCATTCTTTGGGATCACGACGACTCCGTCGCGCATGTAAAACTGTTCCGCGTCCAGGTTGGGAGCTTTGCCATCCGGGGTTATCACCACCCCTTGGCCGATCCGGGCGTTTTTGTCGATGATCGCTCGATCGATCACTGAATTTCGACCAATACCCAAAGGCGGTACGTTTTCATCACTAATATTCAGTTCATCCTCGTAAAAATCAGCGCCCATAATCACCGAATTTCGAATTGTCGCGCCGGTTTCAATCTTGCTGCGAACGCCGACGATCGCACGCTCGATGTGCGCATCGGAGATGATACAACCGTCGGCGATGATTGCGTGCCGGACAGTTGCTGCATTGATCTTACTTGCCGGTAAAAATCGTGGATGGGTGTAAATGGGCGCAAACCGATCAAAGAAATTGTAGGGCGGGATCGTATCGGTTAGGGCGAGATTCGCCTCAAAAAACGCACCGATGGTTCCGATGTCCTCCCAGTAGCCTTGGAAGATGTAAGCGACCACCTTGTAGTTCTGAAGCGAGCTTGGGATGACATGTTTACCGAAGTCGTCCAGATCGTTGTTCAACGAATCGATGAGAATTTGCCGATTGAATACGTAAATACCCATAGAGCCCTGATAGAGTTCAGAGTCTTCCGGTAGATTGAGTTCTTTCAAGAGTTCCGGCGGGATCTGCAACTCATCGAGCAGTTTGGGATCCTTGGGTTTCTCTTCGAATCGAAAAATGCGCCGTTTAGCGTCGCTGTGCATGATTCCGAAAGCGGAAGCGGCATTCCGGTCTACGGGGGTTGTTGCCAAAGTGATATCTGCCCCAGTGTCAATGTGTTGCTGAAGCAGATGCAGGTAATCCATCCGGTATAGCTGGTCACCACTCAAGATTACATAGTAATCAAAGGGTCCTTCCAGGAAATACCGAAGGTTCTGACGAACCGCATCCGCGGTTCCCTGGTACCAGCGTGCTCCTTCCGTAGTCTGCTGGGCCGCTAGGATCTCGACGAAATTGGGAGAGAAATTGTCGAATTTATAGCTCGCGTGGATGTGGCGGTGAAGGGAGGTGCTGTTGAATTGGGTCAATATATAGATACGGCCCAGGCCGGAATTGAGGCAATTGCTGATCGGTATATCGACCAGCCGGTACTTTCCTGCCAGCGGTACGGCCGGCTTAGATCGATCCTTCGTAAGCGGGAATAACCGGGTTCCGGCACCCCCACCCATGATGATCGCCAGTGTCTTGTTTTGGAGGGAATACAAATCCATAAGGTTGCGGTTCCTAGCAGATTCGCTGCTCGGCACCTTGCAAGCATCACAAAACTTTGTCACCATGGATTTTCTTTTATGTGCGGCATCATCGGATATATCGGGCAGGCGGAGGCTACTCCGATACTCATGGATGGCTTACGGCGACTGGAGTATCGCGGTTACGACTCGGCTGGCATTGCGTTGTTATCCGATGGAAAAATGGAAATTCGGAAACGCGCCGGGCGGATCAGTAATCTGGCGCAACTGATTCAACAGGACGCGCCCCGCGGTACGATCGGTTTGGGACATACCCGCTGGGCCACGCACGGAGGCGTCACCGACGCAAATGCGCATCCCCATCTCGATCAAAGCGGCAAGCTGGCGCTGATCCATAACGGTGTGATTGAGAATTACCAGTCGATCCGTGACCAGCTCATTAATCAGGGCCATCAATTTCGCACAGAAACTGATACGGAAGTGCTGGCTCATTTGATTGGTCGAATCTTTGATTCGAAAAAAGGAGAGAAAAGCAAGGGCGATCTACTAGAGGCTTTGCGAGAAGCTCTCAAACAAGTGAACGGCACGTATGGACTCGCTCTCCTGCACGTTGATCTCCCGGACGTGGTTCTAGCGGCGCGCCGCGGTAGTCCGCTCATTCTCGGTATTGGCAAGGGACAGAATTTCATTGTCAGCGATGTCAGTGCCATCGTCGGCCACACGCGGGACGTTGTTTATCTGGAGGACTATGATCTCGTCACACTTGAGCGCGATCATTTCGATATCGTTTCGCTTGCCGGTACCGATGCCACCTTCCAGGTAAGTAAGATCGAGTTTACCCATGAAGATGCGGAAAAGGGCGCTTATCCGCATTACATGCTGAAGGAGATCTTCGAACAGCCCGGAGCGGTTCGCGACGCGATGCGCGGCCGGTTATCAGCCGAAGAGAGCACGGCAAAACTTGGCGGATTGAACATGTCTTCGCGGGAACTACGCGAAGTTGACCGGATAGTATTGACCGGATGCGGCTCGGCCTTTCACACGGCATTGGTCGGGGAATACTTGATTGAAAATCTCGCCCATCTGCCGACCGAGTGTGAATTTGCGAGCGAGTTCCGCTATCGGAACATGCCAATGAACAAAGACACTCTGGTCTTTGCTATTAGTCAGAGCGGAGAGACGATTGATACGCTCGCCGCTTTACGGGAGAGCAAACGCAAAGGGCATCGAACGCTCGGTATCTGCAATAACGTGGGAAGCACGATTGCTCGAGAAAGCGACGGCGGAGTCTACATGCATGCCGGGCCGGAGATTGGGGTGGCCGCCACCAAGTCGTTTACTTCGCAAATCACCTGTCTGACCCTGTTAGCGCTATTGCTTGGACGTATTCGCCATCTCTCCAGTTCGCAGGGGATCGATGCAATCCAGGCCTTGGAAAGTTTGCCTGATAAGATTCGGCAAGTTCTGGCCGAAGCTGAGGCAATTCGTGAGCTCGCGGTTAAGTATGCGGATTCGGCCGGATTTCTGTTCTTCGGACGTCAGTTCAATTATCCGATCGCCCTCGAAGGCGCTCTCAAGCTGAAGGAGATTAGTTACCGATTTGCGGAGGGTCATCCGAGTGCGGAATTGAAACACGGAGTTATCGCCCTGGTGCGCCCGGAAGTGCCATCGATTCTAATCGCACCAGACGATGCGGTGTTGGAAAAGAACATTAACGCGCTTGAACAGATTAGGGCCCGCAACGGAAAAGTGATTGCTATCACCAGCGATGGCTGCAAGGAGATTGCCCGGTTGGCTGACGATACGATTTTCGTCCCGCGCTGTCCGGATTTTCTATCACCGCTTCTCACCGTTGTGCCGTTGCAGCTGTTTGCTTACTATCTGGCCGTGCATCTTGGTTGTGATGTCGATAAACCGCGTAATCTGGCCAAGAGCGTAACGGTGGAGTGATTGAAGTCGTCCTCGAAGTGCGGTGGATAGATTGCCCCATATGATGGAGGGTGAATCTCTTTTAAATCTGCCGCGCTTACGGCGCTAGGCGCACTGGGGACCAGTTCCTGGGCCTAGCAGCCCAGGCTTAAATCTTGCAGCGCTTCGCGCTTCTCCATCACGCCGAACGCCGAACGGTAGCGGCGACTGTCCACCCGAAGTCAAGCGCGAGCCGAAGGAAATACGTTGAAAGAGAGGAATCAAGCGCGCCCGACCATTGAGTGCAGTCGCCATGGCCCGGTTCGCGAATGCCGGTCGCCCGTCGTTGTCGAGGAGCACCAAACGCCAAACTCCGCCACACGATGGCGACTGCAGTTTGTGGTAGCGCCACACGAGCAGCTGGAGCCCTGCAGTTTCGTGAGGTTCAAGCCTGTAGCAGGACAGTCGCCGCTGATATCAGTGTCGCAGTTATTCGTGACCGAGCGAGGCGATCCTGCACAGCAAGGCGGAGGGAGGTTGTGAATAACTGCGCCGCAGGCGAGAATTTCGCC
>JBEEIB010000543.1:0-2712 GCA_041167675.1 Verrucomicrobiota bacterium | reverse complement strand
TGGCGTTGACCGGATGGTCTCGCCGCACGCAGTTATGGATTTACTACGAATGAGAGCGTCCCTCCGCTTGCCGTTACAGTTGCCGGCAATGATTTCAATATCGTCTCGGTCTGAGCCAGCAGCATGCGAAGCCTAAATTCCACAGCGTGGTCCCCCTGGATCTTGCTCATTTCTCGGGTGTCTTTGTTAACATGGTCCTTTTCGGGCCCAGAAATAAAGGGTAGGCCGCCGACACCTGACGAATAAGGTATGTTAGCACAAATAAACTCTAGCTTCGTAGATGGTATTCTTTGTAGTTCTGGCGGCGTTGACCGGATGATCCAGCTGCAGGGTATTTATTTAGGAGCTATAGGACTCCGTACTTTGAATACCCACCGTTGTTTGTCACGCTTTCCGAAATTGTTGTCTAGATGGCGGCGACAATCACATAGTCGTAATTACCCTTTATGAATGAAACTCAATATTCCTTGTGGCGTCACGATACGTCGCCCCGTGACGGGGAAAAATACTTCCGAAGGCGCACGCCTATATCGAAAAGGTATACGCGAGCGAATCTCTTATCTCTCTTCAAGAGGGTTGCTGAAACGAGGCGCTTTCGGCTAATTCCTTGGGAGCGCGAAACGGAACTGCCCATCGAGTCGATTCTTCCCGCAGAACCTCCAGGTAACTGGCTGCCGGAATGGAAGACGGATTTTTGAGCGAGACAGCAAAAAGCTCGAAGTTCGGGCAGTCGGCGGGGACGAGCCACACTCCCTTGATGCCCTTCACAAACCCTGCAGAATGGCATTCTTTGCTTAACGAGTCGAACGTTGGCGTGCGTTGCTCGCTTGGTCGCCGTCTAGACAAGGATCGCGGCAGTTGGAACAAAAAAAGGCGGGTATCCAAAGTACGGAGTTCTAATATCCCCCAACAAAACATGGGCCAGGCTATCCGGTCAAGGTTGCCAGATCCGCAATGGGAGTATCTATGAAACTGGGCTTTATCTGTCTCAACGCGGCCGTTAGGACAGAAACGGTTGATCTCTCCTCCTATTGACCTAAATCTCCATTCTGATGGATCTCCGACATCTCCGTTACTTTCAGGCTGTCGCCACCTTACTTAACTTTAGCCGCGCTGCGGAACAGCTGCATGTCGCGCAGCCTGCAATCAGTCGGCAGATCAGAGATCTTGAGGACGAAATAGGCGTCACGCTGTTCCGTCGCTCATCCTCGCGTGTCCAGCTTACCGAGGCCGGACAGTATTTCTTGAACCAGACCGACCAGCTTCTCGAACTTCTGAACAATGCAGTCGCCAAAGCCCGGCAGATCGGCAAGGAGGCAACCGGACAGCTCAATATCGGCAGCGACTGGAATATTCCAGCACCAATCTCCGTCTCAGTGCGCAAGTTCCGGAAACTTTATCCAAAGTTCCACGTGAATTTTGTCGAATTGCCGAGCCACGAACATATGCGCGCAGCGCGCTCCGGCCAAATTCATGTCGGTTTTGTCTCGTCTCGCGACATCGATTCCCGCGACGATCTTGATTTGGTACGTGTCTTTTCTACTGAAGTAATTGTCGTTTTGCCTGACCATCACCGGCTAGCGCATCGGGAGCGGGTTCGCATAGCTGAGTTGAACGATGAACGCTGGATTACGCCCCATGAAACGTTGGCTCCCAGGTGTCGTGACTGGATCAAGGAGCTCCTGCGTTCCGCTCAATGCAATGCAAAATTCGGCCAGACAGCAAATTCGCTTCAAGGTATGCTCGCCTTGGTGGCGGCTGACGAAGGGATTTGCCTGGCGGGGAAACAACTCTTGGTGAATAGCACCACAGGAATCCGACTCGTCCCCACCGACTGCCCGAACTTCGAGCTTTTTGCTGTCTCGCTCAAAAATCCGTCCTCCATTCCGGCAGCCAGTTACCTGGAGGTTCTGCGGAAAGAATCGACTCAATGGGCAGTTCCGTTTCGCGCTCCCAAGGAATTAGCCGAAAGCGCCTCGTTTCAGCAACCCTCTTGAAGAGAGATAAGAGATTCGCTCGCGGATACCTTTTCGATATTGCAATGACCTAGAATAAGCGCCGACTGCAGGCGCAATCGGACCAAAACCAAAAAAAAATCTACGAACCCAGTCTCCCTCTTCGCGCTAATGAGAAGCGACATGTCGTCACACGCGGCCGGACACTAGCTCAAAATTTAGCGACGCAGAGTTTAAAAGCGGTCTGTTTCGATCCATTTTAAAATAGGCTCTTAAAACAGACGTTTAGCGTCTGTTTAAGAGCTTCCTAGCCGATAGCAATCGAGCCGCATTTAGGCTACTGCCTATAAGCGGTAACTTGTACACCTCTTGGCAGCACGATGATGAGTTTTGGGGTACAGCCGAGGATTTTCCTATGGTCGCGCTTCCAGGATCATATTGAACGGCGTTTCCGCGGCACGGCGGAACCGCGTAAATCTAGCCTTCGAGAGGACGTCTTTCATGCGCCGCTCGCCGGCTTGCGCTCCAAGGGCAAGGCCGACTTCTTGGCTGAGCGAACCAGGCGTGCATATCATCGTCGAGAACCCGTAATACAATCTGCCAACCGGATTGATATTCTCAGCGAGCGAATCTCCAGCGAGGGGTTCCACAATCATGAATGTACCATCGGCTTGAAGGGACTGTTTGACATGTGACGCTGCGCCAATCGGATCGCCCATGTCATGTAGGGCGTCGAACACGGTCACAAATCCGTAGT
>JBEEIB010000542.1:0-5047 GCA_041167675.1 Verrucomicrobiota bacterium | reverse complement strand
GCCGCTGCGTATCATAGCCGGTTCGTGAGCCATTGCCGTTCCGCGGGATTCATGCCCGAGATTGCGCGGGAGGAAGCGGATGGCGCACTCAGCCTGCTCGGGTTGGTATCCGCCGGTTTCGGCGTAGCCCTCGTGCCTGAGACGTTTCAGCAGATTCTGCCCGTCGCGGTCGAGTTTCGGCCGTTACGGCCGAGCATCCCAACTTTCGATTTCCACATCGCTTGGCGCAGGGACAACCAATCGAGCGTTCTCCACGCGTTTCTCGGAATGCTGAGGAAACACGCGCATGCTGAGACTAAAGGCCCAGAGAAAACTGCGGCCCTAAAACATTCGGGTCGTAATTTGTACAGAAGATCCCGGCGCGAAGTAAGCGCAGCCAAAAGCGACCGAAAGACAACCACGAATGGACGCTAACGGACGTTTGCAATTACCCGATTGGCTAGTACTCGGAGCCAAGTCTCCGTTGCGGAATTGTGCGCGTTGATCGAATTGGCGCACCGGAAACGCAGAGCAGCAGACGTAGCAAGCTAATTGTGAGCAGGTTCTTCGGTCGGCACAGCCAGAACCATCCGGCAATGGTCATCCTTTGAGGAATGCTGCTATCATGGCCGTCACTAAAGCCGGTATTTTACTGTGCTTATCTGCTGCGCAAATCTCTCCTATGTATTCCCCATGTCCGCCCGGCAGGATGGCCAGTTGGGCATGTGGCAGCGCTTGTGATAATGCCAGCGCATGCTCCGCACGCACCACTTCGGCGTCACCGTTAATGACCAGCGCCGGCGCCTGAATGGCTTGTAAATCCGCGTCGCTGATATCCTTAAAGGCCAGCATTCTGGCGACGTCCCGGTCAAACATCGCCTGTAGTCCTTTGGGGTCCGGATTGGCTTCCAGATAGGCGTCCTTCAGCGGCTGGGGCATATTCTCCAGGGAGGCATGTTGCATACCTTCCCAGAAGCCGGGCTGCATACCGTCACGTTTGTAAGTGGTAGAGGCCAGCACCAGTTTGTTCACTAGTTCCGGGTGCCGGATAGCGATCTGCAGGGAGGTGGTGCCTCCATTGCTGAAGCCCATAAAATCTGCTTTTTCGATATGGAGTTGCTCGAGCAGGGCGGCCACATCATCGGCCTCCTGTTCGAAGCTCAAAGGGCGGTCGATATCCGGGGTATGCCCGTGGGCCTGCAGCTCGACAGCGATCACTTGATGGGTTTTTGCTAACTCCGGCAGGATGCGGCCGAACGTAGACATTATGGTAGAGCCTCCGCCGTGTAGCAATACCAGTGGCCTGCCGCTGCCGTGGATCTCATAATACATCTTTAAACCGTTCACCGTTGCATAGTGGCCTGTTTGTGAAGCGGTTCAAGACTCAATCTGAATCACTAGGGACGTATCTTAACATTGGTCATTACTGCTGCCCGCGCAAAGAGGAATCGGTTGCCCAATCTGAAATACTAGTGGCTGCCAGAAAGCGCTTCAGTAGGCTGACGCGTGAGGTTTCATACAAAAATCTTGAAAGCTGGCAAGACGGCGACGGGTATTCAGATTCCGAATGAAGTCGTTGAGAATTTTGGATCGAGCAAACGGCCTCCAGTCCGCATCACCATCAATTGCCAAACTTATCGCACTACGGTGGCGGTTATGGGGGGGAATTTATGGTCGGAGTCAGCGCGGAGAACCGCGAGAAAACCGGAGTCGCTGGAGGTGATGAGGTGGATGTAGACATCGAACTCGACACCGAACCACGCGAAGTGACCGTACCGGCTGATTTCGCTAAAGCCCTAAAAGGTAATGCGATTGCCAAGAAACGATTTGATGGATTGTCCCATAGCAGAAAACAAGCGTTCGTGTCGGGCATCGAGGGAGCCAAGACGGAAGAAACCCGGGAACGGCGCATTCTGAAAGCTATTAACGAACTGAGCGAGACCGGCACTGACAAGGGCCGAAGCAAGCTTTGTTAAGAGACGTTCCTTATTTGTATTTCAAAGCCAGATTTTTTGACTGACCGATTTATCACTAATTGTATCCGATTTATTCTGTTTGCTGTGGATTGTTCAGATGATCATTGCATCACGATGATCAGGGGTTGATCTGATATCGGCAGGCCAGCTACAGAGCATTGGATCCCGCTTTGAGACCAGTTGTACGACGACAGGGGCACCTGAGCTCCGGTAACGGCGTTCATCACGTAGGGTTGCGTATACGGATGGGGAACAGTGAACGTGAGTTGGCACGTGCTCGCCGCTGGTGGAGTGCGAGGGTCATAGTTCCCGAACCAGAAGGCCACGACCGTTTTGTTGATCGAGCCCTGGTAGGCGAACGCCTTCACGTCAGCCACATCCCCGTTTGCGACCGAGTTGACAGTCACAAAGCTGGTCCCGCCATGAACACCGGCTAAGGTCGATATGATCCGTTGCACCACGTAAAACGCTATTTTTGGTGTCGTCGGATTGCTGGAGTCCACACCGTAGTGCTCTGGACCGTTATCTTCGAATTCGTAGATGAACGAATGCTCTACGCCGAGACCAGACGCTTGCAGTAATCGCCTCGCAATAAATTCCGCCTGATTTGTATTGGTAAACGTCGTCGTGGTGCCGGTGCCCCATTCGGTTTCCCATTTGGGCAACCTAGTCTTCGAGTCTAGCACCTGAATCCAGCTTCCGTAATCCCGCCATTCCCATTCGTACGTCGACTCGGGAATATACCCGGCCTCGTTGCCATACGGATGATAGACCACGCCACTCATCGTGGTCCCCATTGCCAGCATGTCGAAAATTTGCGTTCCTTGCGCACCGAGACCAATCACCTGGATGGACGGGTTAACAGCGTGAACCGCAGCCGTAACTGCATTCGTGAGCGCCACAAGCTTCGTTTTCCATGTCGATCCTTCGTGGGATGCGTAATCGTTGTTCGGTTCGTTCGTGACCTCGAACGCAGTGACCAAACCGGTTTTGGCAATCCATGCCGCAAGATTCGACATTGCGACCGGGTCGTATTTGTCGGTGTAATGCGAGTTCGGGCCTAGAATAGCGACAACTTTCAATCCATTAGCCTTGGCGGCATTAAGCCAACCCATATCCCATGAAGGGTGCACATAAACGCCCCTACTAGGCTCCCAACTCCAAGCATTAAGATCATCCCGAATGTACGATACGCCCGTTGAGGCGATGGCCTGCATCACCGGGTTGGACGGCCAACCTTGTTCGAAATGCGTGGCGAACCCGAACCGGTCATCACCAGCGTGTGCCGTCACGCACCCGATCGCAACACTCAGTATCGCCAAAAGCCTCATAACGACGATTTTACTGTCCGGATACGGTGCCTCGGCAACGGCATAAATTAGACTTGGTGGAATCATCTCCGAATTTCTTATAGCTACTTCGGCTTTTTATGGAATTTCTGAAGTTAAAACTTGGATTATAACATCACCTCGAACGAAGGCAGACTGAGATTCAACCGAACGCCCGCCAGGCATCGACTGTACCCGCCGTTCGATAAACGGTGGTTGGAACTCGTCGTACAGAGTTTGATTTTACAGCGGACCTGGATCGCCGGCTGCTTAACTTGGCTGCGGCTGCTATCGGGGACGTGTCTCGATATTGAACATTTCGCCGCGCGGCTGGTCGTCGCGGCGACCGAGAAAAGGGGGCAGCAATGAGTAGAACTCGGGAGGCAGGGTGGTAACAATGCCCAGATATTCGGATTTTCCCTGCGACTTTCAATTTGTTACCTGCGAGCCTGGAAGCAGAGGCCGAGGAGAGGATTTGGCATTTCCTATTACCTCCCTATTTATTGGGTAGCTTTTTAGAAAGCTAAGGTTCACATGGTGGATGCTGTTAGATGTGTCGCAGGTGGCATGGAATTTCCTCTTGCTTGGTATGGGCAATTTGACATTCTCAATCTCCCAGCGTGCCGTTGGCGAGTTATCTCGCTCCATCAACGTTGCCAGACGCCTCAAACCGAAGGCGTTGAATGGGCACCCCGACCGAAGTGTCGGCTTAGTCGATCGATACTTAGTTCATACTGGCGTCGCCACCGCACAGATCGTACGATCCCGGTGTCGACTACCACCGCCGATATCATTAGAAGCGGCAGTCCTATTGCCGGAACAATGAATAGCCAAAATGGCAGCCCGAGAGCCACAATAAGCCAAACGATATAGCCGGTTGCAGGAAGCAAGCGTGGCCGGCGACTCCAAAAGAATTCAGCCCGTGCGAGTTCATCCTTGTCCGCCGGACACTCATCAAGCTTCAACTTTTCCAGTAATTGAACCGGGGACAACTCATCGTATTTCCAACGCTGGTTATCTTCGAGGTCTCGCCAGAATCGGCCTAAGTGTTTGGTAAAGTTAAATTTGTCCGACGAGGCGCGGGAATTAGCCTGTCTGTCAATTTCAAGGGCTCGTTTATTTTTCATCTGAGTGCAAAAGATGAATCGCGGGAAAAAGCTTGGATAATATCGATTTGGTGTCGCGATGATACCTTTCGGATATCAGGCCGACGGAACTACCTGACCTATGCTACTTCGTGTCGGTGGCCGAAGAACTGAGGCCAGGTTAGAACTTCATCGACTAGTTGGTTCAGGTATTTGAGATCTCCATGTTGATTGCATTGGATATGCAGAGGACCACTGTTTTTGGTCTCCGTCCTCTCCTAGTCAGGAGACCGGCGAATCCCATTGTGCTAATCTAACATTGTTCCTATTCTGTCGGCGTGATCTGCCAATTGCGGTAGGGCGAAAACCGCGGCACACTTAGAAGGTACGCCTTTTCGTTATGCTTTCCCATGCGCCGGGTTTGAGCCATTTCGTTACCCGCTGATAATTGCTATTTCGGTTTACGATTCGATTGGGGTAATACGCAAACATGGCCATTGGCGTACAACACCGGTAGGAGGTGTCTCAGAAACGTGACCCCTTGCTTTAGCCTGGGATGGAAGTCTTAGGATGCAGGGCGGTCTGAAGACCTGCGTACCGATTGACCCGTTTTAGTCACAAACCGAAATCACTCTATTCGGCGGGCAACGAAATGGCTCAAACCCGGCGCATCGGAAAG
>JBEEIB010000541.1:0-3963 GCA_041167675.1 Verrucomicrobiota bacterium | reverse complement strand
TGACGTTCGAATGAAAATAGCGAGCGCCGCTGCCAGCTCGACGCCGGTTGGTCCGGCGCCAACCAAAACGAAGGTCAACAAATCGCGGTGAAGATCGACATTTTCTTCGGCCTCGGCCTGCTCGAAGGCGCTGAGGATTTTGTTTCGAATGCCGACGGCATCGGCCAGGGTCTTCAAGCTCGGAGCAAACTTTTCAAATTCGTTGTGTCCGAAATAACTGGGACGAACACCGGTCGCGAGAATAAGGTAATCGTACGGCACCGGCACATGCTCGCGATCTGCGTCGTTTACGAAAACGCAGCGCTGCGCCTTATCCACGCCGGTGACCTCGCCCATGATCACCGTCGTATTCTTGTGTCTTCGCAATACCTCGCGGAGTGGCGAACTCATCTGCGACGGCGCGAGCACTGAGGTCGCTACCTGATAAAGAAGCGGCGCAAAAACAGAATGGTTCGTTCGATCGAGGAGAATGACTTCGACCGGCGCTTTCCCAAGGGCTTTGGCCGCAGCCAGCCCGCCAAAACCACCGCCGACGATCACTACCCGCGGTGTCTTGGACGTCGTCTCATCCGCACCATTGATAGAATTGAGATTAGCATTGTTCATCCATCCCTTTCTCAAGCTTCTGGGCCCAGAAATTTCAGAGAATCTTGGCTTTTCTGACTGGCAGCTTGGCAAAAGCTGAATCAGCTCAGTGAATTGGCGACTGCGCTCGTTAACCGATCCAGAACCGGATCAGCAAAATCAGAACAAGCGTTGTTACCGCGAGCCACGGGATCAGGACGACCTCGACCCTCATGTGGCGAACAGCCGGAATATCGTTGTCGACGCTCGGATCGCGGCCAAAGAATCGGTGACGATTGCGAAACAGATACGCGCCGAATAGCAAATAGACGACGAAGAAAAATGTCGCGGCGATTCGAAGAGCGGGCAGAGCTGCCGGATTAATCAGTGCGAGCATATTATATATAGAGATGGTCATTTTCGGAGCCATTCGGGCTTGCTGGAGCCGCGCGGAACCAGAACAGTTCGGAAGGCTCCCGGTGTGCGCGACAAGACGACTTGGTCAGTCATTCCCTGATAAGTTCCAAGCGGCGTTTCCGCGGTAAACAGATCGGGAGTGCTGTAAGTATGCTCGTCGGTTGAACCCGCAGTCGCTTTGGCGTAGGCCTTGTCGAAAATGCCTAACGAGAGCATCCACAGCACGATTCGCGTCAGCGAAACGGTTACCCGATAGCTGCCGCCTTCGATGGCGCGCCGGCGCAACGCTTCGAGAATTCCGGTTGTCCCCAACCAGGCGACGACGTTGTCACAAATCGGCACAATCGGTGGTTGCTTCGGCTGACTTGGCGAACCTTCGATCGCGAAGAGACCCGACACCGCCGCGCCAATCTCATCGAAACCAGGTCGATTCGACCAGGGACCCTGCTCGCCGTGAAGGACCACGGTTGCGTGAATCAACCCTGGCTTCTGCGCGCAAAGCGTCTCGGCATCCAAGTCGTGCTTCTTTAGGAAGCCAGGACGTTTGTTGGCAAAGAATACGTCGGCATCCATAAGCAGGTGATCGAATTTTTCTCGATCTTCTTTCGAATCATCCAGGATGGTCGAGCGCATGCCAACTTGGACGTCCCAGAAAAACGATTCCACCTCCGAGTCGTGTGGTCTCCATATATTAAGTACGTCGGCGCCATAGAAAGCCAAGTCGCGCCCCAGTGCTGCGCCTGCGATGACGTGGCCCATCCCGAATGCGCGGATGCCCGTGAGCGGAAGATTGTCACTGTTTGCGTTGAGCGGGACGGGCTCGCTCTCGCCAATCTTTTCGACGGTGATCAGCGGCATCTTCGAGAGGACATCGATGTATTGGGGTTCGCGGCGAAATTCCTCATTTGTCCGGACCATCGCCAGGACGATTCCTTCCTCCGCCGCGGCATTTTCCAACTCTACGGCATCCCATTTGCCGATAGCTTTGGAAATTGATTCGTTGCTTTCACTGGCACCAAGAAAATTTAGGCTGCGCGCGCGAAGACCCGGATAAAAATTCAGGGCCACGACGTGTCGTCCGTCCCGTGTTTTCCGGAAGAAATGATGTTCCATGTCGTTGAAGACCGGACTAAACGCGTAGCCACCGGGTGATGGCCCTCGGCCGTTGATGGTTTCCCATTTTCCTTCAAAGAATCCGGCGAAACGCCGCAGTGCCTTGCGCACGTCCATCGAAATATCTTGTCCTTCACCGGTCGTTTGTTTCCAAAGCGCGGCGAGGACAACGCTTCGTGCGGCCAAGCCGATCGCAGCCATGCTGCCAAATCGGATCGAGCTTGGGAGAATCGGATCGCGTCCGTAGAACGTGAGCTTACCTCCGGCGTCCGCCGTCGTGAGCCCAATATCCTTTAACACCGCATTTGTTTCGGCGTGCAGATCAAAGTCCGGCGATGTCGCCGGATGACTTAGCTTCTCGTCCAGTGTTTCAGTCAATCGATCGGGCGCTTCGTTCGTCTCAACCGATCGGTCAGTTATTGTCGCGGTGCTCATTGGTTGTCCTATCTCTTTCTCAAGTTTCCAGGACTGCACATTTCAGAAAATCGCCGGAATTTTTAGAGAGATGCGTTTTCCACAATACACTTTCAGTTCGGTCAAATTCCGCGTTCCTTCACGATGCGATTGCGCTTGCCGAGCACGATGACGCGGGGCTTCCAGTGTTGGACCTTACGTTTGGGGACGTGGGTGAAGCTCATGATGGTGAGGACGTCGCCTCTTTTTCCCTGGAAGGCCGCGGCGCCGTTGAGGACAATCTGGCCCGAACCGGGATCGCCGGGGATGGCGTAGGTCTCAAAGCGATTTCCGTTTGCCATATTGCTGCATAGGATGCGCTCGTAAGGGATGAGCCCGCATTTCTCCATCAGGTCGGCGGCGATAGTCAGACTGCCTTCGTACTTCAGATTGCCATCTGTGATTGTGGCGCGGTGAATTTTCGATTTTAGCAAACAGACTTGCATAGGTGGATCATCAGCGGACTTGGAAAGAACCCTCACGGCTTCGAAATTGGAACCATTCGGGCGTACTCATAATATATAAGGCGTCAGGCGACGGCCCGTTCCTGACGGGCCCAGGCAGCGTCTCGCAAAAGCCGCTTCAGTATTTTGCCGGAGCCGCTCTTCGGAAGCTCGGTTTTGGAGAACTCGATGCTGCGTGGAACTTTGAAATTGGCGAGGGATCGTCGGCAGTAGGCGATCAATTCTTCGGCACTGAGCGTTTTCACCGGCTTGAGAACAACGACAGCCTTTACGATTTCGCCCCATTTCGTATCGGGTATTCCGAAGACCGCTACTTCGCGCACAGCTGGATGCGTGTAAATCACGGCCTCGACCTCGCCGGAATAAACGTTCTCGCCACCCGTGACGATCATGTCTTTCAAGCGATCGAGAATGTAGAAGTAGCCTTTGGCGTCTTGATAACCAATATCGCCGGTTCGGAAAAAGCCGTTCCGGAACGCGAGTTTAGTTTCTTCCGGCTTGTTCCAATAACTGCGCATGATATTTGCGCCGCGCGCGACCAGCTCGCCAGTTTTCCCGGTTTCAACTTCGTTTCCTTTTGGATCGACAACACGCACATCGATTCCGAGGCACGGCCGTCCACAAGAGCTGAGCTTGTCCTCGGTGTGTTCGTGATCCAGCAAACCAGTGAGGAATCCGGCTTCACTCAGCCCGTAGACCTGAACGAGTTTAACATTTGGCAAAATCTGTCTCGTGCGATGCACGAGTTCGGGAGCCATTGGCGATCCGCCGTATCCTAAATGCTGAAGAGTCGATAGGTCGTACTTTTGCAGCTCCGGAGATTGCGTCAGTATGTTGATCATTGTCGGCACGAGTACGGTGTGTGTGACGCGTTCGCGTTGGACCGTCTCGCAGAACGTTTGCGGACTGAATTTTGGAATAGTGAACTGGCAGGCGCCGAAAGCCGGCGCCG
>JBEEIB010000540.1:0-2651 GCA_041167675.1 Verrucomicrobiota bacterium | reverse complement strand
ACTTCCAGTTTGTCGGCTAACCGGAAGTAGCGCGGCTGAACGTCAGAAACCAGTTAGCGTACAATTTTTTACAAACGGAGGAGTGACCCCATTGGCGGTCGCGCCTGTTTTTCCTAGTTCAGCTTCTGTACCTCCAAGAGGATTTTCCCGCCTCGCAACAGATGGGTGACCGCCTCGCGGATCCGGAAGAGTGGGTAGATGGCAGTCACGGGCACGTGTAGCGCACCAGACGCCACTAAAGGAGCTGCCGCGCGCATCGCCGGCAACACCTTCTTTTCGTAATCAAAATAGCCCAGGAAGAAGCCCTGTACCTGGAGCTGTTTGAAGATCAGTTGCAGAGCGTTAACTGACATCGGTTCGCCACTCGCGGCAGCGTAGGCCACGAGCGTGCCTCCCGGGGAGAGTGCCTGGACCAGCGTAGTGGTGGCCACACCGCCGATCGCATCGACGCCGAGGCGCACGGAACCATCTCCCACGAGCCGGAGTGCCTCTGCAGCTGCGCCGGGCTTGTCGACGAGCACGATGTCGCCTCCGGCGGTTTTGAGTTCTTTCAGCAATTCCTGGCGGCGGACGAAATTTATCGTTCGCAAACCACGCGCTCTGGCGATAGCGATCAGGGAACGGCCGACACCAGAGTTGGCGCTGTTCTGAGCCACCCAATCGCCGGGTTTCAGCTGAGTGTATTCAGTCAAGATGAGAGCCGCCGTCGGCGGGTTACCGCTGAGCATGGAAAATTGCTGGGGATCGCCGTCGGGCAACGGAAACAGGCTGGAGGCTGGTACGATCATTTTCTCACGCCAGGTTTGGGAAAGTATTGGTGCCAGCACGCGATCGCCTACCTTGACGTTCTCGACGCCGCGACCGATGGCGAGGACACGCCCGAACCCTTCGTTGCCTACGATTGTCGGAAGGGTCGGACCGCCGCCCAAAGCGTTGCGAATGAATAGGAGGTCGTGCTTGTTGAGCGTGGCGATTTCAACGCCGAGGAGTGCCTCGCCGGCGCCTGGTGCCTCCGGTTCCGGAACATCGACCACTTCGAGAACTTCGAGCGGGTCGCCATAAGATTTGATTTGGACAGCTTTCATATTGGATTTTCTCCATTGAAGGTTTGTGCCTCACGGTAGAAAGTCGATTTGCCGCTGAGCGCATTCTGGGGGAACGAGTCTCCAAACATCGGGTTTCCGCTTTTGGACTGTTCCTTGGTAGCCTCGTCCTGAATGACATCCCAGTGCTCAATCAGGATTCCGTCTTTCATGCGGATAATATCTGCCGCAATCCAGTTGACTGGAAGCCCGAAGCCCGAGAAGCGGCCGTGGATGATGACAAAGTCTCCCTCCGCTACGATTACTCCAGGCTCATACTTGAGGGTGGGCGGGATGCTCTTGATCAAGCTGAAGAGACCGTCGCGGCCCGGCTCAATGTGCGCACTGTGCTGAATATAGTTGGGCGACCAGAAGCGCTCCGCTGCTGTATAGTCTCTCTTGTTGAACAAAGTGTCGAAGGCTTCCAGGACTAATGCCTTGTTCTTTTCTTCCTTGGATGAACTCATGATGACTCTTGTGTTGAGAAACTAGCCTTTTTGCGCTTGTTGCGTCTGCCCTTGATAATTTTGGATATTTCCCTTGCTGGCAGTGCTCATGGAAGTTCCTCGTTTTAGTAACGGAATTTATCCGCGTGTTTTTGGGCGAAGTCGGCCAGCGTCCTCGGTTTGCGATCCGATGATTGTCGGCAGATTGTCAAAAACCTCGTCCGGTTTCATCCTGTCGGACTTTTGCGCAGGCTACACTGATAGACCGCAGCCCTGGATTGCTCACAAATCTCTCCTGCCACGGTGCCGCCTAATTTCATTTTACTCCTGATCGGTAGTTCGTAATCGCTATCTCTAGCCAGTGTTATCACGCCCAAGTCGAGACAGTGACCGACCGTTGGCTTAGTATAGTTATACTGCTCCAACAAATTCTACCCAGTGGCGGGCTTGCGCCGGTTGACTCGAGACTCCTTCTACTAATGTGACACGATATGTCGCCCCTTTTAAACGATGCTCACGCACTTCCCGGTAGGGCGAGCCGTTATACCAAGCCTTCGCTGCCTCAATACCTGGGAACTCGAGGATTACGGCACCTTCCGTGGAAGCTCCTTCCAGGTCTTCATGGGAACCGTGAAGAGCGAGAACCTTAACCTCATGCCCGGCGAGAATCGCTAGGAGCCCCTTTGAGTAGGTGGCCAGCTCATGCTCATCGAGCGTTTTGTCGCGCATAAAAATCAGGTATGCACTCATAGCGATCTCCGTTCTATCCCTTGTTTCAGTGCAAATGCCGTCGTTGGTCAGGCGTTCGTGCCACCGTCGACGGTCAGATTCGCACCGGTGATGTACGAGGACTCCGGACTGGCGACGAACGCCACCAACGCGGCGACCTCATCAACATGCCCATAGCTGTCGAGCGCTGTGGCGGCTTTCTGTGGCACCGCCCAATCGCCCGCGGCGGGATTCTAATCCGTTTCGATCGGTCCCGGCTGAACGTTGTTGACCGTGATACCGCGGCTCCCGATCTCTCTGGACAACCCCTGAGTGAACATCTTCACGGCTCCCTTCGTGGCCGAGTAGGCTACCAGCCCGGGCGCTAGGACACGCTCTCCCACGGACGAGCCGA
>JBEEIB010000539.1:0-18139 GCA_041167675.1 Verrucomicrobiota bacterium | reverse complement strand
ACTGAGATCGATCATGATCGCGGAATCGCGCTCAAAGCCGTTCGTCGTGCTCCGTGTTCTGAATTCTATATTCCGCATTCCGCATGTCACGCCTTAACCAGTAACACCTCTCGGAGGCGTTTGATCTTTTTCGCTAATGTCGCATCGGTTTCCAGCCGCTTGGCCAAGCGCCGAACCGCCATCGCCACCGCCGGGTATTGCATTCCTCCGGCCAGCTCGCCAAGTTCTCGCAAGCTCCTGTCCGAGTAATTATGTCCAAGGTATAGTGCGGCCGATAACGCTCCGCTGCCATAGGCGGCTCTGAGCGTCTTCCAGTCTTCACCCCAGAGCTTGCTGACTGCCGCCGTGATCTTCTCCCAACTCAACGACCCTTGGCTGGCCTTCCTTAATCCGGTCTGTTCCCGTCGGTCTCCCCCCAGCAACCCCTTCATTCGATCCACAAACTTCTCTGACCCCAAAAGCAGCATCGCTTTAACGTCGCTCTTCCAATCCGTTTCCCAAAGGCCAACCGCCGCGGCTTCTTCTAATTCGCGTCGATATACGGCCGCGTGCATCCCCCTTCCTCTTTGGTTCTGCAGTTCCAGAATCGTCCCGGTAGTCATCCAGCCAGGCGCTTTCTGCTTCCCGCTATAGTAGCGATAAGAACTCCACCGGTAGGCTCGTAAGACATCGACTCGGGCGGCTTTTAGTTTTCGGCCGGGTTGTTGGTCCGGATCTCCTCGGCCCTCATGGCCTCCCAGGCGGCGAACTCTGACCGGATTGAGATGAATGTATTTGTTGATGACCAAACCATGGCTTGACCAATCGTGCAGCACCGCTTTGAACCTTCCCTGAAACAACGGTCCGACCCGTTGATACTTGCGATTGTACCAAATGCTATAGCTCACGTTGAGCCATTGCATTGCCCGACTCAAATTGGCCCTCGGCGTCTCAACCTGCAGATGATAATGATTGGGCATTAACACGTAGCCATGCACTCTCAGTCCGAAGCGTTGTGGCAGCTTCGCTAAGAGCTCGATGAAATGTTCGTACCCGGAGACCCCGCGGAAAATCACGCGCTTTTCGATCCCTCGATTAACCACGTGATACCATCCTCCCTCGATATCCAATCTGGTCGGTCGTGCCATCCATTGAGCCGTCAGTCCTGGGAGCGACAGCGTCAAGTAGATTGTTGCTTGTTAAGACGTGACCCTATTTTCTTTAGCCCGTCCCGTTCGGGACGATCGAAACGCTTGACTTTTGCTCTCGCTCACGGCTCAGCGATTGCTGGCATTCGTCGATCGTCACGTTCGGGACGGATGGCTCTTTAAAAACCCTAACCCAGCACTTCGTTCCGGGCTACTTTCGTCAGATCACTCATGCCGGCTAAGGCCTAAGCATCAAGCAGGAACGTTATTGCCTTTCACGGAAAGCTTCGGTAAAAGCGAATCTACGCGAACTGTTCTTCCTTGCTGGACATCGCCTGCCGCAGCTCCGTTAGCCGACGCGGCAAAGGAAGGCGATCACTCGGCAAGAACGAAACTCGCAATTCACCGGAGGAAAAGCCATAAGTACAATCAGAAGTTCGGCGTCAGAGAGTCCTTACAACGCAGCCGAACTCGGCATGCTCGCTCATCTGTATCGAGGCGAGATGTATCGCAGCAAAATCTGGCGCACCCGACTCGATGCGACGACCAACTGGGCCGTAGCGACCACCGGAATTGCGCTCTCGGTTGCCTTTAGCAACCCAACAAACTCGCCCCTCCCTCTCGTTCTAGTGGCGTTGATGGCTCTCGTATTCCTTGTGATTGAAGGCCGTCGATACCGATACTTTGATATCTGGCGCACCCGCGTGCGCTTGATGGAGGTTTCGATGTATGTTCCGCTTCTGCGTCTTGAAGGGGTGCAAGTTGACAGCGGTTGGAACGAGGTACTGGCCCGCGACTACGAACGCCTTCACTTTCACATAAGCATTTGGGAAGCGGTCGGACGCCGGCTGCGACGTAACTACTCGTTCCTTTTTGCCGTCCAGGCTGTCAGTTACGTAGCCAAAATCTGCATTCACCCCACACCGATCAGATCGCTCCCCGAACTATGGGAGCACGCGTCGATCGGCCCGCTTCCCGGCCAGATCGTCCTGACTATCGGGTTTCTCTTCCACGCCGGGTTGATTGCACTGGCGGTCCTGACCTTGAAAGGGCAGCAGGCCGCTGGGCGTGTAGAACCAATTACTTAAAACGTCTTTACCGTTAGATCGCACTTCGTTTGCCAACCTGTTCACAACCGTCACGAGGTTAAGGATTAGACTTAAGACTGCTTTGCTAGAAATGTTGCCGGTGAAAGGATGCCGCTCGTGCATCGCATCGGGCGATTAGCCGAATGAACCTTAAAAAGGGCTGAAATAACCAAAAGCGTCGGAAGAAATGTCTTCTGCCTCGCAAAACCTAGATTCCTCCCTCCTGGCTTCTAAATTCTAGATTCTGTCTTCCGTCTTCCGCTTTTCGCCCAAATGTCGAAATGCACGGTCGCCGCACGTCACTACTATGAAGCCGTGGTAATTCTCCCGGCTTGAACAAACACATCATGCAAATCAAACTCGCAAGCATCACAGTTGACGACCAAACCAAGGCACTCCACTTCTACACGACTGCATTGGGTTTCACCAAGCAGACGGACATCACGAATGGGCCTTTTCGATGGCTCACCGTTTCCTCGCCTGATGGCGTCGCAGGCGTTGAGTTATTATTGGAGCCGATGGGTTTCCCGCCCGCCGGCATTTATCAGAAAGCTAGGTTTGAGGCCGGAATACCATCCACTGCCTTTTTCACGCGAGACATCGCAGCCGAATTTCAACGTCTCAAAAGTTTGGGAGTACGCTTTCGTGGCGAACCGACCAAGATGGGTCCGGTCACAGCAGTAGTTTTCGAGGATACTTGTGGAAATCTTATCAATTTGGTTCAACCAGCGGCCTAACCCCCAGCGTGCAGCGGACCGGCGCCAGCCGTTGGGGTCATTGTGTTTCCGGGAGCCAGTGGCGGCTGGCACCGGCCGCTGACGCTGGCCGTTCTAGCAGCGGTCAGATTGACATGTTAACGACACTTGAACAAAAACGAAACGACAGCCAGTCATTATGAAATACGCATTACTCGTTCACGGATCACAGGAATACTTCGACCGCGGCAAAGAGGCTGCCTATATCGCGGCTGGGATGGCCTACGCTGAGGCACTTCGAGCGGCGGGCATCTTTGTCGGCGGCGCTGGATTAAAATCACCACAAACTGCGACCACCGTCTCAGTGCGCGACGGAAAGAGGCAGGTCCACGACGGCCCGTATGCCGAGACAAAGGAATTTCTTGGCGGCTTCGCCATCATTGATGTGCCCAATCTGGATGCCGCGTTGGAATGGGCCGCGCGCCATCCAGCCGCCAGTGACTCCTCGGTCGAGGTTCGTCCGTTGCTCGGGTTTGATTTCTCTGGCGGAGCTAAAAAACCTTCATGATGAGCGATTCCGCAACGCATGCTGCCATTGAAGCTGTTGCGCGCAATTCATATGGCCGACTTATCGCCTTTCTCGCCGCACGCTCGGGTGATGTCGCCGGTGCAGAAGACGCGCTCGGCGACGCGTTCGTCGCGGCCTTGAAGCGATGGCCAGAGGACGGTCTTCCTCAAAAACCGGAAGCGTGGCTGCTGCAGGCCGCGCGCAACCGCTTGATTGACGCCGCTCGTCGCAATCAAATTCGGCAAAATTCCGAGAAGTTTCTCCAGCAAGTCGCCGAGGAAGCGCAGACCGTCGCGGCAACGCACCAGCATTTCCCAGATGAACGACTGAAACTTCTTTTCGTCTGCGCGCATCCGGCGATTGACGCCGCCGCGCGCACCCCGCTGATGTTGCAGACCGTCCTCGGCGTTGACGCCGGGCGCATCGCTTCCGCATTTTTGGTTTCGCCGGCCGCCATGGCTCAACGGCTGGTCCGCGCAAAAAATAAAATCCGCGACGCGGCCATTCCCTTCTGCGTGCCTGACCCGCCGGAGTGGGATGAACGGATTTTCTTTGTTCTTGATGCCGTCTATTCCGCTTACACGGCAGGCTCGGAGAACGTGATTGAAGTCAGTTCAACGCATCATGCTTTGGCCGGAGATGCCATCGCGATCGGGCGAACATTGGTTCAATTGATGCTGGCCGAACCCGAAGCTCATGGTTTGCTTGCGCTCATGCTGCACTGTGAAGCCCGCCGTGCTGCGCGCTACACGAGCAACGGCGAGTTTGTGCCGCTCGACCAGCAAGACACCGCTCGCTGGTCTCGACCGATGATTGATGAAGCTGAAAACCACCTGCGGTCGGCTGCGGCGTTCAAACGCATGGGACGTTATCAATTGGAGGCTGCCATTCAGTCCGTTCACGCCAGCCGCGCGGTCCGTGGATGTATCAACTGGCCAGAGATAGTCTTGCTTTATGAGGGCTTGGTGCAAATCGCGCCCGGAATCGGTTCACTTGTCGGACGAGCCGTTGCGCTTGCGCAAGCAGGCAAGCCGGCCGCCGGGTTTGCCGCACTTGAAGACATTCCCTCCAGCCGAGTTGCCAACTACCAGCCCTATTGGGCCGCTCGCGGGCATCTGCTGCAATTGCTAAAACAGAAAGACGAAGCGCAGAAGGCGTTCACTCGCGCCGCGAGCCTGACTGATGACCCGGCGTTGCGTGAATACCTTTTCAAGCGTTCTGCCAGCCGCATTTGAAATGAACCAACCCAACAAAAGGAGAAACCCATGAATGATACCTTTCTTCCTCCTATCGAAAAGCCTCAGGGCCTGATCAAGAAGCTGGCGTATTACTTTACCCGCCGGCAATTTGGCAAAGTGCTCACACCGGTGAAAGTGCATAGCGCGCGGTTGCCAGCCGCATTCGGTCTATTTTACGCGAAGGTCGCCGAGCTCGACAAAAAGCTGCTTCTGCCGCCGGAGACCGTCCTGCTCGTCCGCGAACAGGTGGCGCGTATCAACGTCTGTCTTTTCTGCATGGATATCGGCCGTTCGTTCGCGATCAAAGCGACGATGAATGAAGCTAAATTCGACGCACTGGATCAATACGGCACGAGCCCTCTTTTTAACGAGGCAGAACGTGCAGCACTGGACTATGTGACGGAGCTAACAAAAGATAAAAAGGTTGACCCGGAAACCTTTGCTCGCATGTGCCGCTATTATTCCGAACGTGCGGTCTGCGAGATCGTCTGGCTTGTTGCCAGCGAGCATCTTTACAACATGACCAATATCGGTCTGAACATCCATTCGGACATGCTCTGTGACATCAGTCGGAAAAAGTAACAGCGGCGCGGTATGAAAATTTCTTCCCTTGAGCCTATGGGAGTTATTCGATCTGAAATTAAGAACAGAGAAGAGCGGGTTCCGGCCTAAGCCACGGATCTTTCCCGACTGCCAATAGGTCGGCGAGGGTTGGATTGACTTCTCGTCCAAACTTATCCGATCGAAGTCAAATTCGCGGCTAAACTTTACGAGTATTCGGTCGAATATAAATACTAGAAATACCAGGGGTCATGAAAGCGGGTACGAGAGAAATTCAAGAATCCTATGAATGAGCGCCCTGGTCAGCCTCGCGTCCTAGGACGCCATCATGGAGCCGGAAACATTTGTCTGGATGCTGATTCTGCTGTTCGCGATCGTTGTCGGGGCAGCTGGCTGCGGGTTCTGGATCGCGCGCCACTTTGCTAAACCGATATTAAAATTGACCCCGAGCACTGTTGCCGCTGGGCATTTCGACTCCCGGATAGTGGTCACTGCCCATGATGAAACCGGTGTATTGGCAGGTCCATCTAAACAGATGCCCGATACGCTGGAACAGAACCTCAACGCACTACAGCGGGAGGTCGCCCAGCGCTCCCAAGCTCAGGAGTTGCTTGCCAGCGCCAACAATGAACTGGAGCAACGCGTAGCGGAACGCACAGCGCAGTTGGTTGCGGAGATTGAAGAACGCAGACAAGCAGAGGAGGCCATGCGAGAGAGCGAGGCGCGGCTGAGCGCATACTTTACCGCCTCTCCTAACGGCATGGCAATGGTGGACTCTCAACTGCGGTATATGAAAGTCAACCAGCGACTGGCGGATATAACCGGGGTGCCGCTTCAGTCGCATATTGGTAGAACTATTCGCGAAACCGTGCCGCAACTGGCCGATATTCTCGAACCACTTTATCAGGAGGTCTTCGCGACGGGCGAGCCCATTCTTAACTTCGAGCTGACTGGAGAGACGAACGCTAGTCCAGGCGAGCTGCGTGACTGGCAGGTTTCCTACTTCCCCCTGATGGGAGAGGCAGGTAAGCCAAAGGCGGTTGGCTCGGTAGTGAACGAAATCACCGACTGGAAACGCGCTGAGGTGGAGCTGCATTACGCTAAAACTGCCGCCGAGGCAGCAAACCGAGCGAAAACCGAATTTCTCGCGAACATGAGTCACGAGATCCGAACTCCTATGAACGGCGTCATCGGCATGACCGAGCTATTGCTCGGAACCCCGCTCACGAGTGAACAGCGTGAATTCGCCCAAACTATTCGCGTCAGTGCCGAGGCGCTGCTCGCGGTCATCAACGACATCCTGGATTTCTCGAAAATCGAAGCAGGCAAGATGGTCTTCGAGGAACTTGATTTCGATCTGCGCGAAGTGCTCGAGGGGACCCTTGGATTATTGGCCGAGCGCGCCCAAACGAAGGGGCTCGAACTTGCCGGCTTTATCGAGCCCGCCGTTCCAGCGCGGCTCCGGGGCGACGCTGGGCGGATCCGACAGATCCTCACCAATCTCGTAGGCAACGCAATTAAATTTACTGCTGCCGGCGAAGTGACAGTGCGCGTCTCCTGCGATACGGAGAGTGAGAGTCAGTGCGAGCTCCGTTTTCGAGTCACTGATACCGGGATAGGAATTTCGCCGGAGATACAAAAACGACTTTTCGAAGCGTTCACCCAAGCTGACACATCGACAACTCGCAAATTTGGAGGCACTGGTCTCGGGCTCGCGATCTCCAAACAGTTGGTTGGAAAAATGGATGGCACCATTGGCGTGCTCAGCGTCCCGGGGAAGGGCTCGACCTTCTGGTTTAGTGTGCGCCTGAAAAAACAGCCAGTGCCTCAGTCCGCTTTGGATGGGAATCGCATATTCGTCAACGCGCGGGTGCTTATCATCGATGATAACGCGACGAATGGCCGATTTCTCCACGGGCAGATTGTTGCCTGGAAAATGCGCAGTGGCACCGCCAACAGCGGATCCGATGCACTCGATTGCCTGCGCAAAGCGGCACAGGAAAGGGACCCCTACCCGCTGGCCATTATTGACCTGGATATGCTGAACATGGACGGTTGGGCACTGGCGCGGGAAATCAAGGCGGACCCAAAGATTGCCGGCACCCGGCTTATCTTGCTCGCAGGCCTCGGTCAGGGAATCAGTCCGGAGAAATTGCGTTCTGCGGACATTACGGACTGTTGCTTCAAGCCTGTGCGGCAATCCACGCTCTTCGACTGCCTAACCAATGCTCTGCTCGAGTCCTCGGCCGCACTGCAACCAGGGGCTAGGTCTTCAGCTGCACCTCGCCCCCTGCTGCAAAAGGCGCGGGTGCTCATTGCGGAAGACAATGCCGTCAATCGACAGGTCGCCTTGGTGCAGTTAGAACAACTCGGCTACCGCGCGGAGGCGGTATCGAACGGGCTGGCGGTCCTGGAGGCGCTTAATCGCACTCCATACGATATCATTTTGATGGATTGCCAAATGCCGGAAATGGATGGCTACGAAACTACTCGGCGTATCCGGACGCGCACTGAGAACTTTCGTCAACCTTATATCATCGCGATGACCGCTCACGCAATGTCGGGCGACACCGAGAAGTGCCTCGCGGCCGGCATGAACGACTACATCAGTAAGCCGGTACAGTTGGACGCATTTGCGACCGCTCTCGCCCGTGGTCTGTCAAAAAAAGTTGAAACTACTCCGCTCAATCGGCGTCATGCAGGCTGATGGTGCGGAAGATAAGGGGTGAAAATTATCGAGGATGACAGACATCACCAGCTGGTTCGTTGCGCTCCTGGTCGGCTGCGCTCTGGTAGCGCTTCTCTTACTCTTTCAGAGCCGATTCATCTATTTTCCGCTACGCTATTCGACCGCTCAATTGCAGAAAGCGAAATCGATCGGCACCCAAGAAATCAGATTCCGAACATCCCAAGGATACCAAACCGCCTTCTTCTGGCGAACCGAAAATTCAGCTACCGCCCCTAAGAATCTCTGGCTCGTGTTCGGAGGCAACGGCGACCTGGCCTTAAGTTGGCTCGAGTTGGTGTGCGCTTTTCCTTCGCCATGCACCGGCTTCTTGCTGGTCGACTATCCTGGCTATGGAATTTGTCAGGGGAAACCAAATCCTCGAACAATTTTCGAAAACTCCGAAAGAGCACTCCAAACACTGTTGGAGCAGAAGGATTGGATCGCTGATGCTTTATCTGTCCTAGGACATTCGCTGGGAGGAGCAGTCGCCCTTCAATTCGCTGCCAGACATTCAGTGCGCAAAATCGTCGTCGTTTCCACCTTCACTACCATGGACGAAATGGTTCGAAAACAGATCGGCATAACCTTGGGCCCACTTCTCCGGCATCGGTTCGACAACTTGACTTCCCTTGAAACGATTCTCTCACAGAATCGAGTACCGGAGATTGCAATTCTTCACGGCCAATCAGACAACATCGTCCCGCTGAGAATGGGTGCTGCCCTGGCGCAACTGAATCCGAGTCGAATCAAATTTGCAGCGATCCCGGAAGCCGGTCACAATAATATTGTTCAGAACGCTCTCCCGCTGATTCTGCAAACGATGGGGTTGCCGGGATGATGATCGTGGTTCGGCGATTCGCCGAGCGGTTGGAAAATCGGTGCGACCTTAGTGAAAACACCAGACGCCTGCGGTAAAGGTCGCGTTTAAAGAGTCAAGAAACAATATTGTGAAATGTTCCACAGCTTGAAATCTTTGTTCGAACTAGATTCGCCGAGTAGGACCCACGGCTTTCGCGCCCGAGGCCTTGGGAGCTTGTTGTTGTGTCGGAAAAACAAAGTCAAAGACATCCGGACACTCTTTCCGAAGCCCATCTAGCAACGAGCAATCAAAGTCTCGGACGATCGCCGGGCTCATCTGTCGTACTGGCGTAGAACCCAATGAAATCTCCGACGGTGCGGGTCCGCCGGGAATGATGATTTCATAGACTTTGTGGTTACCGGCATTCTTTAACGTGACCTGGCCATTCGGCGTTTGCGGCAGAGCCTCGAGAGCCGCTAAATCAGCGCGTACTTCCGAGGATGCAGCTTCGAAAAGGCAGAGACCGCCGAGGGCTAACGAGGTCACTGACGCCAGGGTAAGGCGAAGCAGTCGACCCTTCAAAACGCGTCTAAGAAGACCTGCGCACGCGAAGAACAGGATCGCCGTAAACGCAACAGTAGTTATCCAACGAAGTGCCGTCAGGTGATGAAGAAAGAGAAAGGTATAAAGTGCGTCGTTCATGGCTGAAAATATCGGCACCAGTCCGCCCGGTATGATCACGGAGAGACCACGCGGCTAATGAATAACCACTTACGGCTATACCAACCATTGTATTTATAGCAGTTCTATGGGCTAACACTTTCCGGATCACGCGAAGACCTCGGGGCCGGGTACTGCATTCCTCCGGTTGAGCCATCAGTCCTTGGAGCGACAGCGTCAATGTTGCTTGTTAAGGCGTGACCCTATTTTCCGTGGACGAAATCAATGTCTGTCCAACTAGTGTTTGCTTCACCCAACGTATTCAGCTGTTGTCCAGTGAGTGAGAACGACACTTCGAATCCGTCGGAGGTGGTCAGCGTCACGATAAACCTCTTTGACTTCGACGCCCGTTCGACGCAAACCATTTCAGCCGGATAGGCGACGAGTTCCTTCCCCACAACGTCGTTCGTGTGCGTGATCCGAGTTGAGCGCGCAACTCCGGGCGACCATTCTTCCTGTTGAGACTTCATTCTTTGTCAGTTCCTGTTAACTTTCTCTAATGGTGACCGAGGTCGTTTCTCGCGTCGCCACCTGTTCAAAGCAGTAAACACCAGGAATCGACGAAGGGGCCGGTTGTTGACCCAACTGGCGTATTCTCTGTTCTAACAGTCGCCATACGGCCGTCCGCTAGGTCTCTAGTTTTTTCGTCAGGGTGATGTCTGCTTTGAGCACGCGCGAAACCGGGCAACCAGCCTTTGCCTGATCGGCAATTTCGTCAAACTTCGCGGCGTCAATCCCAGGCACACGCCCGCTCAAATCGAGGTGAATTGCTGTGATGGTCCAGTTGCCCTCAACCTGTTCCAGCGTGAGCGTAGCTCGGGTTGACAACTCTTCGGGCGTGAATCCGGCGTTGCCCAGAAACGCCGATAGAGCCATGGTGAAACAGCCGGCGTGAGCCGCCGCTATCAGCTCCTCTGGGTTCGTGCCGATGCCATTCTCAAATCGCGTAGCGAACGAGTATTGAGTTTTATTTAAGACGCCGCTCTGCGTGGAAAGCGTGCCTAGCCCTTTCTTGAGATCTCCCTGCCAAACTGCGGATGCGGTACGTTTCATAAGATCGATATTGTATGGGGAAACAGCTCCTCCTCGACGAGGTTCAGTTTTCGGCAAATCTCCTCACTCGAGAAGCCTCGAGCCTGGTTGCAGATAGATTGTTCGAGCTCAGAGCCAAAGTACACCCAGATATAACTGAAGGAAGTCTTTTACGCATTCGTACACAGTTTGCCGTTTTTGTTAGACCCGGCCGGGTGTGCGAAGCGAGCCCACAAGTCAAGGTGGAGCAGGTTCTGCAGGCCGCCGAAGGTTGAGAGGTAGGGGCGGTCCGTCCCGGACCGCCGCAACGTTCATCGGATCCCGGCGGGAATTGTGCTCTCCGGATTTTCGACCGCACCCAAACCTGAACAATAACCGACCATGCCCACACTCATTCGAGCGGGCCGTGTTCGATTCATCACTCGGCCGTGCCGATCGCGCCTTCTTGGTAGGCCTTCTGTAAGATATAAAAAGCTTCCTTCTTCTCACCCTGATCGGAGATGAGTCCCTTTCGATTGAAATAGTCTTGAATCCCAGGCAATGGCCGGCGCGGTGAACGGAAATCCATTAGGATCCAAGGACTCAGGCCTCGCAATTGGCGAATACCGTTGAGCATACGCAGTTGGTGCCGGTAGATATTGGCTTGATACTCTTCAGTCCAGCGCGTATCGGGATCGCCGTGGAGACGATATTTCGCCTCTCCTCCGAATTCGGTGACAATCAGCGGCTTATCGTAAGCGATCTTCCAGACGATTTTGTCGGCATCCTCCGGTTTGTGCTCATACCATCCGATGTACTCATTAAATCCAATGACGTCGAGCGCTTCGCCCAGGGGGTCGTCGATGATCTTCGTCATGCCGTCCGTGCGCACCAAAAGCGCGGCTGCCACCAAACGCGTGGGATCTTGCTCGCGGGTTTTTGCGGCCAGCGTTTTCAAAAATTGAACACGGGCGGGAGTGACCGGCGTTTCGTTGGCCACTGACCATAACACGATGGAGGCTTTGTTGCGGTCGCGTCGTATCATCTCATGCAACTGCTGTTCGGCCTTGGCCCGCACGGCAGGATTGTCGAATTCAACAGCCCAATAGACCGGAATCTCCGACCAGACCAAGATTCCCAATCGATCGGCCAAACGGGTCATGCGCTGATCGTGCGGATAGTGCGCCAGGCGGACAAAATTTGCACCCAACTCCCGTACCCAGCGAAACAATGTGTTCGCATCCTCATCGTTGTACGCACGTCCGGTACGATACGGTGCCTCAGCATGAATGCAGATACCACGCAGGAAAATGGGCGAGCCATTGAGAAGAATCTGGGTGCCACGGACTTCGACGGTTCTGAAACCCATCTCGTCTTCAAGCTCGTCCTGGCCGGCCTGGATGTGTACCCGATAGAGTCGTGGATGTTCTGGCGACCAGAGCTCCAGGTTACTGGCATGGAACTGGAATCTCGCACGCCCATCAGTTCCCAAGCTGGCCGTTTCATTCACATTCAGCTCGGGAATGCTGACGGTTATCTGGGTTCCATCGGCCGCTCCTTCGAGATGCACCCACCCCTCGATAGCGGTCTTGCTACCACGCTGCAGATGCAGGTCGAAATCATCAATGAATTCCTCCGGCACTTCGACGAGCGAAACATCTCGGGTGATGCCACCGTAGTTCCACCAATCCGTCTGCAGCGTAGGGATACCGTCGGCCAAGCGGGTGTTGTCGACTGCAATCACCACAAAATTCGAGCCATCTTTGAGGACGCTCGTCACCTCGGAGTCGAAGGGAGTAAATCCACCCTCGTGTTCGCAGATCTTCTTCCCATTCATCCAGACGTATGACCGGTAATTTGCCGCGCCAACGTGAAAGAACACCCGCGTCCGCGGTTTGCGTACATACGAAAAGTCCCTTTCGTACCACATGATACCTTCGTAAAAGAACAGCGATTCACGCTGAGTGTTCCAATCGCCGGGCACATGGAGACTCGGTGATTTTTGAAAGTCATACTCTACCGGCTCACCGCCCGGCTCTTGTCTTCCGTTCATGAAATACCCGTCGGTACGCGGCTTGCCGTGGAAGTTGTAAAGACCGGTTGCATACGGATCTGCAATCGTATGCCAATCGCCGTTCAGGCTGATTGTTTGGCGATGGTCGACATTCACTAAAACCATGGGAGAGGAAAGGTTAGCGCTCCTCCCTTGAGCAGAGGCGCCTTGTGCGGCCAAGAAACCCGAAAGTGCGAACCCGAAACAGCGCAATACGCGACGCAAGCACAACGGCAACATCATCGGAGGTTCTCACGTTTGTCAAAATCGGCGGACTTCTTTTAACGGCGTAACTCGAAACGGAAAGAGCTTTATGTTGGCTGCGATCAGGGGGAAGGGCGGCTTCGGCGCGATCGAGTTATCGTTGTTGTCGCTGACTCTGACCGCCGACCACGACCGTAGCTCGTCCACCGCTGGTTTCGAGCTCAGGACCCCAACATGCATCCCATGAACTTCACAGTCGGGAGGTATCCAAGACGCAGGTAGAGCGGATAGCCGGCCTCTGTAGCGTGCAGCACGGTCCTACCGATGCCAGTCGCTTCGTAGGCTGTGTGTAGGGCATGTCGCACCACCGCTTCCCCATACCCTTTGCACCGTGCCTCGGGCATCGTTGCCACCAGGAACAGAAACAGGCAGCCTTCGTTAATGATTGCCGTTGCGGTCGACACCGGCTTGTCGCCATCGTAGGCGACAAATCCATATGCGTGCTCGTGCCAGAGCGTGTGCTCTTTCACCAGGGAGAGGCTTGTCTCCACCGGCACATCGTACGAAACACAATTGAGTTGTGCGAAATCCTGTATCGTTGAGTCATCCAAAATTCGTTCGAATCGAAGCGCCGGGTGTCCCGGTGCTTCCATCGGGACAATACTGCCCGCCATGCCGGTCATCGGTATAGCCTGCACAAACTTTGCCTGAGCCAGGATTGGGGGTAAGCTTTCTTTCGCAGCCTCACTCACATTATCCAGACACACGACGAATAGTCCTCCATTCGGACGGGCACGCATGTATGCAGCTGCTTCTTGCACTCTGTCTTGCAGTACCTGTTCATCCGTCAGCTGTTCGGTCAGAAAAAGCGCGTTGTAGAAAGGAAAGTCAGTATTCGGCCAGCTTATCGCCAGTCCCGGTCGATCCGTCTGATCAACCTGTGGAAACGGTCTTCCGATCATTTTCCAGATAGTTACGAATTGGTTAAGGGATTCGGCTAGTTCGGTTTGCTGCATAATTTGCTCCGTGCGTATGGACCCGCCCCCGTTCTTCGAATTCGACGATAGTCTCTGACGAGAATTGCCGCGGCGCCCAGCTGGTTTTCAATGGTACTTGGCGGCTCGTGCTGTTTAAGCTTCATATTTTTATGTCGAATATCGTGTTGGCTATTTCGTTCTTCTAACTGCAGAGCGGATCAGAACCGTGGGAATAGATCACCGTTTAAGAACGGCCATCACTTCTTGTCTCAGTCGCCGCAATCGTTGTCCTGATTGCCATTCCTGAGAAACCAACATTGTCATCAATTGAGTTCTCTGACGGTCTTGAAACACCGGCAAAAACGGATGAAGGCCATACCTTGGACGCAATTACTCGGACAAGACCCTGCGAGAACTGGGCGAACTGGCCGGAGAATTGCTATACCCAGCGGTGACGATAGCGCTTCGGCGTTGCGCCAAGCGGCTGGAAACCGATGCGACATTGGCGAGAAAGATCAAACGCCTCAGCGGATGTTGCTTGTTAAGACGTGACCCTATTTTTAGGTCCTTTCGAAGGACCGTGAAAGAGACTTAGCGCAATTGAGCGCCCTTCTGAGTTTGCCGGTTTGTTAGGCCCAGCCGGGCTGTGCGAAGCGAGCCCACAAGTCAACGTGGAGCAGGTTCTGCGGGCCGCCGAAGGTTGAGAAGTAGGGCGGTCCGTCCCGGACCGCCGCAACGTTCATCGGATCCCAGCGGGAATTGTGCTCTCCGGATTTCCGAGCGCACCCAAACCTGAACAATAACAGACCATGCCCACACATTCGAGGCGGGGCAGTGTTCGATTCATGACGACACAAACCAACATGCTTACCGCCCTCCATGCAGACCGTAATTCGCTAGGCACGGCTAAGCCATGCGCCATTCCGCCAATACCGCGAATGCCTGGTTCTTACCTAGATCTGGATCAATTGTTAATTCCAGGGCTAAAACGTGACGCAAATCAACTTTGTAATCTTCTACCTCCATTGTCGAACTTCGGGGATTAAAGTTCCATTGCTGTCGAACGATCTCTCTGAAAGGACCGGTTTGGCTATCTGCCCAGCGCAGGGTGAACTGCTGCGTTCGCTCAACTTTTGGCTCCGAAAAACGTAGCCATATCCGTCGAAGGTCTTTTGGTTCATCAAATAACAGCCGAATCGTCTGCTCACCTGGTTGGCTAGCACGCCAACCAAGACTGTCGCCGTGCTTGAATGCCGATTCGATTGGACGTTGGGGATCTTCCGATGAGACTTCCACCCGAGCAATTTCTTCAAGGTTCAACCATTCCTCAGACGTCCCGGAAGGGTTTGGTTCAGTGGCGATAATAATTTGTTTCCGCATATTTGAGTCTCTCGAAGGCGTTTGATCTTCCTGGCCAACGTCGCATCGGTCTTCCGCCACTCGGGTGGGCGACCGAGCCGTTAGGCTCGGTCGCATCGGATTCAAGCCGCTAGTAACCCGTGAGGATCGATCACGAATTTCTTGGCAACACCTTTGTCGAAGTCAACATAACCCTTTGGTCCATCGTCCAGCGTTGTCACGGTCACGTTAACCGCCTTGGCGATCTGGACTTTGTCGTGGAGGATCGCTTCCATGAGTTGGCGATTGTATTTCAATACCGGGGTCTGCCCGGTTTGGAAGGAGTGGCTCTTGGCCCAACCGAGCCCCAGACGAATCGAGAGTGCTCCGACCTTCGCGGCTGCATCCACGCCGCCCGGATCATCCGTCACGTAAAGTCCAGGAATACCGATCGAGCCGCCTGCCCGGGTGAGCTGCATCAGCGAATTCAATACCGTTGCGGGAGCCTCCTTTTTTGCATCTGCACCGTGACCGTGAGCTTCGAAACCAACGCAATCCACTGCGCAATCCACTTCGGGGCTACCGAGGATCTGCTCGATCTGCTCACCCAGGGAAGCTTTGGCAGAGACGTCGACAGTCTCGCAGCCGAACGATCGGGCCTGTTGCAAACGTTCCTTATTCAGATCGGAGACGATCACAACGGCCGCTCCCAATAAATGACAAGACGCAGCGCAAGCCAAGCCAACGGGACCAGCCCCAGACACTAGCACTGTTGTCCCGGGTCCGACGCCCGCGCAAACCGCGCCGTGGTAGCCAGTGGGGAAAATGTCCGAGAGGCAGGTCAGATCTCGAATCTTTTCCATGGCTTGCGCTTTGTTCGGCAACTTCAGGAGATTGAAGTCGGCATACGGAACCATCACGTATTCGGCTTGACCACCGACCCATCCGCCCATGTCGACATATCCGTAGGCACCGCCGGCCCGGGCCGGATTTACATTTAGGCAAATGCCGGTTTTTTGTTCCCGACAGTTTCGACATCGCCCGCAAGCGACATTGAACGGGACCGAAACCAGATCGCCGATTTCCAGAAACTCTACGTCGTGTCCTTTCTCAATCACCTCTCCGGTAATTTCATGGCCGAGAACCAGACCGGATGGAGCCGTTGTGCGTCCGCGCACCATATGCTGATCGCTTCCGCAAATATTGGTTGATACGATGCGAACAATCACGCCGTGATCGATTTCTTTACCGTTCGGCGAAACGAATTTGGGATAGTCGATCCCTTGTACTTCTACCTTTCCTGGTCCGATATAGACGATGCCACGATTACTGGCCATAGACTGATTTCATTTGGTTGAGAGGCTCTGCACAACCTGATAGCCAACAACCCAAGCGGTTGGCCAAGCCTCAAGTTACAATCAATATTAGGCTTCCCCTCGCGCGGAGCACATCCATGCGGGTGACCACTCCGCACAAAAGACCCTAAGCGCCGCCGGTCGAAAGTAAACAGTGAAATTGTCATTTCACGCAGCGTCTTCAACGCGGTTACTCCGGCGGCCTCTCCGCAGCAATCGTCAGCACGCTCATCCCTTCACCAAAGGAGCCCGGTTTCCAATCATTTAAGCCGGCGAGCTTTCCGCCGATATAGGTAAGCAAATCAATGTAAGTATCCGGAATGCAAGACGCCGAGGGAAGGTCATCTAAGTTCAATTGGGAACACGAACCTCACGGGTCCTTTATCCGAGGAGGAGTTACCGAGGTTTCTCTCCTGTTCGATTCCGCCGCCCGACTCTGGAGATTAAGAATCTGCAAGAAAAAGACGCTGCTTGGTCAGCCGATAGCCTACGAAATCGCGTTTAAAGAGAGATACAGTCCGACACCCGCTCAGGCTATCTCGCTGGCGGACACTATCCTTGATATTGAGCTCGCGGACTAAATAGGCCCTAGTTGATTGCGGCGCGCTCTTTCCGGACCTTTGTAAATGTCTCGATCTTTCTAACAAGACGTCAATGTTGAGCGATCCCGAATTAGGGTCACGCCTCAACAAGCAACATCGACGGCTTTTGATTTTTCTCGCTAACCTCGGATTCGGTCTTCAGTAGCTCCTTGCTTCTGGCTTCTAGCTTCCGGCTCCGTTATTTTGGCACTGTGCCCAGCCCGTTTGTAGCGGTATGGACTAAAAGATGGCTGCATTGACGGGTGCACTCCAACCGGCACGGTGGCGCTCACCGCATTGGTGTCGATGACTGAGACCGAGTTCGAGCCAGCATTGGTCACGTAAGCATGCGCACGGTTGGGACTGATGGAAACATGAACCGGAAAAACTCCTACCGCTACGTCGGCATTTGCCACGTACGCAAATTGAGCGAGCAACGGGGTAGAAATGTCCTGGGCCCGAAGAGCGGGAACAGATAAGAACAGCGCAACCAGAAGTATCGCTGCAAACTTCACCAACCCAAATCATACAAACCCGAGCCTAGCAAATACAGATTATTCTAGAAATTCTAGAATTTTTAAAAGAGTCGGAGAAGACAAAGTCATCGCAGGGACCACGACTTTCGATGCTCGTCTGATTCCTGCGCTTGGCCTAACGACAGAACAATCTCAAGTCCAGCAGCGATGCCCACGGGTGCACATTCCTCGCGTTTTTGTTTTCACGCCGCAAAAGGGGTCAGATCTAAACACTCAACACAAGCCTTCCCTGTGTGTTGAATGTTTAGATGCGGCGCTTTCGACCGGCCATATCTGTGCCCAGGAGTGAAATTGCCTCGTTTCTCACTGGCGTTCTGAGCTTGGGCGCATGTTCGCAGATGCTCGGTGCCGCCATCTAGACAATAATTCCGGCAGTCGGAACAAAAACGGCCGGTATTCAAATAACTGAGTTCTAGTAACTCCTAACTAAATACGTACAGCCGGACCGCCAGCATGGGCGTTGTCGAGGGTGTGGCCGTCTAGGAACTTGCCGAAATGCCCTTCTCAAATCCTAGACTCTCTTGCTCGCACTTTCCCATGTCGGACAGCAACGGCGACAG
>JBEEIB010000538.1:0-7523 GCA_041167675.1 Verrucomicrobiota bacterium | reverse complement strand
CATCGCGCGCCTCAGGGACCCGAACGAGTCGGAGCGGACGCGGATATTAAACACGCGCCAAGGTATCGATAGCAGCACCGACGACAGCCACAATGCCAGGATTAGTAGGCATCATTAGTCGGGAACGCGCTGCGGACCATGCGGTGGACCTCGCGGCGATGCTGCAGAGCATGAAACACGAGCCTTTCTATGATTCCGGCATGTACTTGGCGCCCGAGATGGGGATTTACGCGGGCTGGGTGGCGCACGAGATTTCCTTTGCCGCCGGGCAGCCTTTCTTCGATGAGAAGAGGGATATTGCGCTCCTTTTCTCGGGAGAGTGCTTTGCGGATCCCGAAACGTTCGCCGAGCTCGGACAGAAAGGACATGAACTCGGAGAAGCAGTCGGGAGCTGGCTGGTTCATCTCTACGAAGGGGAAGGCGCACAGTTTTTCGAAAAACTCAACGGTCTCTTTAGCGGCCTGCTGATCGACAAGAGGCGGAACAAGGCTTTTCTGTTCAACGACCGCTATGGGGCCGAGCGAATCTATTATCACGAGGCAGACGGCAATTTCTATTTCGCAAGCGAGGCCAAAGCGCTGCTTCGGATACTGCCGAAGCTAAGGAAATTTGATCGGGAAGGAGTCGCCCAATTTCTAACCTACGGGTGCACACTGGGAGAGAGAACATTATTCAGAGACATTCAATTACTCCCGGGAGGCTCGGCCTGGTCGTTCGAAAATGGCAAGTGTCACAAGCGAAAATATTTTTCACCTGAAACGTGGGAGGGACAACTGGCGCTTACCCCTAAGGAGTTTGAATTTCAATTTCAGGAAACCTTCAATAGGATCCTGCCATGTTATTTTGAATCTGAGTCCAAGATAGGCATGTCACTAACCGGCGGTTTCGATACTCGGATGATCATGGCCTGCCGGCCGAAGACGGGTGAGAATCCGGTCTGCTACACTTTTTCGGGACAGGACGGTCTAACGCTGGATGATCGACTGGCGGCGCGGGTGGCCGAGTCCTGCGGCCTTGAGCACCAGCTATTACGCATTGGCTCGGATTTCTTTTCAGATTTTGCGGCCTACGCCGATCGAACGGTTTACATCACAGATGGCTGCCTTGGAATCTTGGGCGCGCACGAGATATACTTCAACGCGCACGCCCGCCTATTGGCGCCGGTGCGACTGACCGGCAATTTTGGAAGCGAAGTCTTAAGAGGGGTATCCACTTTTAAGCGAATCGGCCTTTCGCCTGATCTTCTTGATCCAGAATTTAGTCGTTTCCTCAATAGTTCCGTTAAAGCGCCGGCTTCGCGGGAACACCCTGTTAGCCTTGCGGCTTTCCGAGAGATACCCTGGAAGCTCTTCGGAGGTGTGGCAGCAGGCAGATCCCAAATAACATTCCGGACGCCTTACCTCGACAACGAATTGGTTGCGCTCGCCTATCGCGCGCCTGAGTGCCTCCGGAAATCATCGCTGCCAGCCTCACGACTCGTCAAGGCTAACAACCCGGCCCTGAGCGAAATTCCCACGGATCGCGGATTTGCGGGTGATAATTCAGGTTTGGAGGTTTTGGTCCGGCGTGTCCTTGCCGAAGCCACCTTTAAAATTGATTATTACAACAGCGAAGGACTACCGCGTTTTCTTTCACATCTCGATCCCACGCTTAGGCGCGTGTCGTCAAGTTTGGGAATTCTCGGGTCGCACAAATATTTGCATTATGCGCATTGGTTTCGAACGCGGCTCCCGACGATCGTGATGGAGCGACTCTCCACTGAACGAGTCAGACAGGCGCCATGGTGGAGAAAGAACGCCGCCGAAATTTGTGCCCAGCTGCACATCTCAGGGCGAGTGAACTACGTGCGAGAGCTGAATGCTATTCTCACCCTCGAAGCCATCGAGCGGCTTTTGTTAAATGGAATCCCAAGAGAGATCTCTGCTACACGGCAGGAAGTAATAACTAGATCGTAACTCATGATGGCCGCTGAGCAAGAGTCGAGGATATCCAGTGCGATTTTGAAACAATCGTATGCTGCCGCGACAAGCAATGGTGCGGTTGATACGATGCCGTTCGACCCTGCCGCCTCGGTTCGTGTCTGTCTTCTTACCGGAGGGGACGACAGACCTTATGCACTCGGCATGGCTTCCGCTCTAGTTGAACAAGGAGTCAGTATTGATTTTATCGGCAGCAATAAGTTGGACGCACCCGAGTTGCACCGCGAACCATTCATAACCTTCCTGAATCTGCGCGGTGATCAGAGGGAGGACGCTCCCTTGCACCGCAAATTCGTTCGTATCCTGGCCTACTATGCGCGCCTGGCGAAATACGTCGTACGGTCGGAGCCGCGGATCTTTCATATCCTATGGAATAACAAATTCGAGCATTTCGATCGAACTCTGTTGATGCTTTACTACCGTTTTTTTAGAAAACGGGTCATCCTTACGGCGCATAATGTCAATACCCGCAAGCGGGACGGTCGCGACAGTTGGTTCAACCGCCTTTCGTTAAGCATCCAGTATCGGCTTTGCCACCATATCCTGGTGCACACCACTGCGATGAAGGATGAACTAGTCGCCAATTTCGGCATTGCCTCGCTGCGAGTTAGCGTCATCCCTTTTGGTATCAATAATACCTGCCCGGTTACTACACTTAGCCGCTGCGAAGCGCGACAGCGAATTGGAATAGGCCAGGATGAAAAGACTCTCCTTTTCTTCGGCCAGATCGCGCCCTACAAGGGTCTTGAATACCTCATCGCAGCGATGTCAGAATTGGCGAAGGAAGACAAAGATCTCCGTCTGGTTATTGCCGGAAGAATCAAGCCTGGCTATGCGAGTTATTGGAACGCCATCCGGAGTCAAATCTCAAGGACGGGATTGGAGAAGTGCATTATTCAGCATGTCCGATTCATTCCCGAGGCAGAAGTGGAGCTTTACTTCAAGGCAGCCGACGTCGCGGTAATCCCCTACGTCGCGATTTTTCAGAGCGGGGTCCCGTTCTTAAGTTACGGTTTCGGACTGCCGGTAATCGCCACTGACGTGGGCTCCTTGAGAAACGACATCATAGAGGCGAAGACGGGATTTCTTTGCCGGTCAAAGGATCCGACTAATCTGGCGAAGACAATCAGGACTTATTTTGCGAGTGATTTATACGAAAATCTGGAGACGCGCCGCAGTCGGATCCGAGAGTTTGCAAACGAGCGGAACTCGTGGACAAGGGTGGGAGAGATTTTGGATGGGGTTTATCGACGTGTGCTGCTTGCGAAGTAAACGCCGTGAATGGAATCTTATCAGCAGGTTTCGATGGCATACGCTCTGCGCTGTTTCAAGCTCCGCGCCTCGAGGGGGGTGAAGCCCCCAGATCATGAAAACGATCGCAACAGTTTTATCTCTTCTGCTTTTGGCGACTCTTTGCGCACAGGGCGCGATTCACGATTCAAACGGATCAGCATCTGATGTGCAGGCAAAGCACAAGGAGGCCTCAAACGGCGACACGATCACGCTTCCTGCCGGAACGTTCACCTGGTCAACGCCGGTCACAATTTCAAAGGCGATTAGGCTGCAAGGGCAAGGTAGCGGGCGAATCATTGGTAACACAAAAAGCCAAGTCACAATCGGGACAGGCTCAAAGACGTTCACAACAACAAGGGTGATTCCAGGTATTGTAGCAGGGCAGACGTTGCGCATAGCCAAGATGCCGAAGGGTTCGGGCGGGATACCGGCGCGCGAGAACTACATGGAAGGCACGGTGACGAGTTTCTCTGGAACGACGCTAGTCTTGAACGTCACCAACATTGGCGGTTCTGGCACTTGGACGTTTTGGTGGATTGCCACTCAACCCGCGACCACGATCATCGACAACTATCACGGGAACGGAAACACCTCTGATCCCATGTTGAGATTAAATTGTGCGTTAAGCGGCAATACTGAACTCAGTGGGATAAGATTCCTCGGAAGCCCCAGCACGTCGTCTTTCATTGGCATTTTTGCTTCGGCCTACATCATGCCGAAAGTTCTGATTCACGATTGCTCCATTGAAAACAACGGAAACCTTACTGCTATTTATTCTAACACGAATCAGGGATTGGTTTGGAACTGCTCTTTTGACGACCCATTTACTTTGGCAGCGTCAGCGTTCTCATGGAAGGAAGAAAGTAGTGCCTCATTTTCGTCGTGGTCAACGAACTCCACGATGGGCGCAGCTGACACCAATGGCGCAACGAATTTCTATGTCGAGGATTGCGACTTTCACGCTTATCTAAATTGGGGCGACACTGACAGTAATTCGCGGGTAGTAGCACGACACAATGTATTCGATAATTCCGGCCTGAGTTCCCACGGAGCAGACACCGGCCCGATTGGACTGCGCCACGTTGAACTCTATGATAATGAATTGATCTTCGATAACTTCGGCTGCGACGCGAATACCACATTAAACGTTAACTGGTTTTTCTGGATGCGCGGCGGAACGGGTGTCATTACGGATAACATTCTTCCAGCGATCAGTTCATGTTCCTGGGGCAACAAGGGCAACATCCTGTTTAGCGTTCTAAACATAAGAATAAACACGGGAGGTTATCCCTGTTGGACAAAATATCCCGCGCCGCACCAACTCGGGCAGGGTTACGGCCCTGGAGCGGTGTCCTATTCACATTACTCTGGCTCCAACTATGGCCGACTTAATTATTACACTTACTTGGAACCCGTTTACATCTGGAGCAATAGCGGCACTGGTGGAAATCAAGTCGGCTTAAATGCGGAATCCGCCGATCCCTGTGGAAACAATCAATTGCTCAGCAATTACATTCAGGCGGGAAGAGATTACAAGTTGGAACCCAAACCTGGCTACGTGAAATACACGTACCCGCATCCGCTACGCAGCTCCGCATCTCCATCCAGGCAGACAGTAGGTCCCACGCCGAGCTCCCAGCACGATCTTAACAAGAGAAACGAAAGAAAGGCTAAAAAGATAAAAACGTGGAAATGGGGAAGGGCCAAAGAAAACTCGGTGAATGACTAGCGTCTCCTCTCTGATTTCCGGGTGTTTGTCCAAAATAGAGGAAACGAGGAAATATATGCCGGGCCCTTGCTACGATTTAGCGTGCGGCGAGTGAAGTTCTTGTTATCGTCGTACAAGTCTTTTTCTGATCCAAGAGCATTACATGAGACCGCTTGTTTCCATCCTGATTCCCGCTTACAACGCCGAGGAGTGGCTCGGCGCTGCTATCGCCTCGGCGCTTGGCCAAACCTGGCGCCATAGGGAGATCATTGTCGTCGATGATGGTTCTACTGACCGGACCCTGGCGGTCGTGCGGCAGTTTGAGTCGAAAGGGGTTCGGGTGGTGACGCAACCCAATCAAGGCGCGGCAGCCGCGCGAAACAAAGCATTTTCGTTGAGTCGCGGCGATTACATTCAATGGCTCGACGCGGACGACCTGCTTTCCCCAGACAAGGTCGCGCACCAGATGCAGGCAGCCGGGCAGGCAAGGGATGGACGGATGCTTTTTTCTTCTCCATGGGCTTCTTTTCGGTCTCGCCCAGCCAAGGCAAAGTTCATCCCGACTCCGCTCTGGTCCGACCTTGATCCGACTGAGTGGCTGACAAGGAAGTGGGAAGGAAATTTGCATATGCAAACCGCAACCTGGCTCGTCAGCAGGGAGCTGACGGAAGCGGCCGGACCATGGGATACGCGGCTCCTGGGAGACGACGATGGGGAATATTTCTTTCGTGTGATTAACGCCAGCAATGGCATTCGATTTGTTCCGCAGAGCAGGGTCTATTACCGCATCATGCCAAGCAGTCGCCTAAGTCATATCGGTCGATCGCACGAAAAAATAGAAGCGCAGTTTCTCAGCATGAAGCTGCAGATTGGAGATCTGCATTCGCGGGAAGACAGCGACCGCGTCCGCGCGGCTTGCGTGACCTATTTGCAGACCTGGCTGCCGGCTTTCTATCCGAACCGACCTGACCTGGTGCAGGAAGCGCAACAACTTGCCGCCAGCCTGGGAGGCCAACTGTCTCCTCCCAAGGCATCGTGGAAGTATGCCTGGATTGAAAAGCTTTTCGGCAACGCGGCTGCGAAGCATGCGCAATTATACTACAATCGTGGTAAGTCGTCCGCGTTAAGAGCGTGGGACAAGATGATGTATTCATTTGAGCGCCACAGCAGGTTGCCCGGCTAAGAGAATGACTTCGACCGTGTCTTATGCTTGATGTGGCCCGCAAACCAGTGCGGCGTACTAACGATCAGATCATTAAATGAGCGTGTTGATCATCAAGCTCGGGGCCACCGGCGATGTCGTCCGGACGACGCCGTTGTTGAGACGATTGGATGGACCGGTTAGCTGGGTCACGGCGGAAAACAATCTCGCGACGCTCGAAGGAATCGATCCGGAAGTGTGTTGTGTCTCGTGGGAAAATCGCAAGCGCGTGGCGAACACTGGTTACGATCTTGTAATCAATCTGGAGGACGATCGGGAGACGAGTTCGTTTTTGAAGGAATTAAAGTTCAAACAACTCTTCGGCGCCTATCTAAACGGAGACGATAAACTCGCTTATACTTCAGATTCGCGCGGCTGGTTCGACTTAAGCTTGATTAGCGCTTACGGACGGGAAGAAGCGGATCGACTGAAACTCTTGAACCGGCGCACTTACCAGGAGTTGATCTTCCAGGGCCTCGGCCTTGGCTTTAGCGGTGAAGCATACTATCTGCCGCCGCTGCGGCCAACCGGCCTGCAAGGAGATGTGGCTATCTCATCGACCGCTGGCCCGGTCTGGCCGATGAAAAAATGGGCGTATTATGACGAGTTGAAGAGCGAACTGGAGTCAAGAGGCTTAAAGGTGAACATACTGCAGAGCCGGCCCACGTTGCTCGAGCATCTGGGCGATGTGCAAGGCCACCGCTGTCTGGTTTCTGGCGATAGCTTGCCCATGCACCTGGCGCTGGGCAGCGGCCTGCGATGCGTCTCCATTTTTACCTGTACCAGTCCATGGGAAATCTATGGGTACGGATTGCAGAAAAAAATTGTCTCCCCTCTTCTGGAAAGGTTTTTCTACAAGCGCGGCGACGATCGAAGCGCTACCACCGCGATCAGTGTTGAGAAAGTGATGGATGCGGTCATGGCGCAGTTGGAGGCGTTGGCTTGTCAGCGTTCGTTGAGTGCATTGTGATGACGGTTGATCTTTCCAATGCAGTGAAAAATGAGGTCGCGTGCGCCGTTCCTTCTGAAACTCCGCCGACATCCAGCGCCTCCGAACAACACTTTGCAACAAACCATCTGCTGACCAATCTCAGGCAGCGCACGATCTCGAGCGGATTCGTCACTGCGACGGCGCAGGGCGCGCAGTTCTTCCTGAATCTGGCGTACATCATGGCGCTGGCCAGACTGCTCGTGCCGCAGGACTTCGGCTTGGTCGCAATGGTTACGACCGTCATGGGTTTTCTCCGTATTTTTCAGGATGCGGGGCTTTCGACGGCCACAGTCCAGCGGCAGGAGATCACCCATGCGCAGGTCTCTAATTTGTTCTGGGTAAACGTCGCCG
>JBEEIB010000537.1:0-6488 GCA_041167675.1 Verrucomicrobiota bacterium | reverse complement strand
TGGAAAATATAATGGCCTTCCGCTGGCACGGAATATACTCCGTCCAATGCACTCTCCGGTACACCCCAATTCTTCGCGAGCACTTCTCGAGGCGTATGTCGAGCCCAGTCCGAGATGAGTGTGGTGTTGCCTTCGGAAAACTTTCCGTCATCAAAAACCAAGAGGAACTCGCAGCCATCCGGCGCCAGGCCCTGAATCGAATGAGGATTACCACTTGGAAAATACCAGAGATCGCCCTCCTGCACGTCTTGGACAAAACTCTTTCCCTCGTTGTCAAGCGCGGTGATCCGCGCAGCGCCAGTGAGCATCACCGCCCATTCTCCGGCATCGTGCCAATGAAGTTCGCGAATACCGCCTGCGGTCAGGCGCATATTCACTCCGGCGATATCCTTGGAGACTGGAAAGTCTGCCACCGTCACTTGCCGGGACCAGCCACCTGGTTGTACGCGACGATGTTGGACTGAAAACGAATTCCAGAATGATGGAACCTCTCCCTGATCGGTGGGAGGGGGTAAGAGGCTATTCGGGCTGGCTTGACGCAAGAGCTCGTTTTCTGGTCCTGGATCGCTCGCGCTCTGCCCATGTTGAGCTTCGGTGATTTTCTGAATATCTTGCGCAGCGGCTTGACGAGAGCTGAGAGCTACGGCGGCCAACACCGCAGAGGCACCGGCAATAAACCGGCGACGATCACAGGCCTCCGGCCGATCAACTGGGATCGGGATTAAAACTTCTGAAACCTTGTCGTTGTCGCTCATAGATTCTGCTCCTCTGGCCTTCTCCTGTCTGGAATAGATCGATTTTGTTAGTTGTCTTTCAACTATGGCCGTACACGAGGTTAACATCCGGCTTTTGGCCTCACCATCAGCAGAAGGAGTGTTTTATTCCTATCCGAAAGGACCATTCCCTCCTTACCGAAGAGGAGACGACCAGTAGCCATTCTAGTGCACAAGGATATCTGGGTTAATAGTTAGTTAGCCAAAGCGAACGAAGCACTCCGCGGATGTCTCGACCAACCACGGTCACGCGTCTGCTCAATCCGCACTCGCCCACCACCGGAGGGCCTGCGTGATCATCCGCGCTCAGCCTGCGATCGGAGATCATGGAGAACTTGAGGCGGATCGAGACGCTGCAATTGTTGACCGAACCTTCTAACCTCTCGGGCCGGTTAGGCTGGAATTCTCGCTCCAACGGCCTGTATGGCCGGGCAAAGTGGTTCCTCTGCTCTCCGGCTTCAGTGCCCAGATTCTTCCGGCATAAAAAATAAATATCTTTATGGTGGCCAAGCTATCCGTGGCTCTGATATAGCTGACGATAATATGTGGCACTCCATCCGAGTCGACACCCGTTGCTGAAGTTCTAATCTGGCAAACAATCCAGCGATAGAAAGTTAGCGGACCCCGTAGGTGCACCCACCGGGCCTTCTTTTTGTACAACCGCGCGATCGTCAAAGACCAAGGAAAGAAAACCGATGATCCTAAACAAGAGGTTTGCTCTGGCACTGGCCGGTCTTGTTGCCTTAACCACCAGTGCCGCCTTTGCAGACGACCAGGCTCTCATTGATGCTCTGGTTCGTAAAGGGATCCTATCGCAGAAAGACGCCGAGCAGATTGAAAGTGAGGTATCGAAAAACCCCTCGTTGGTGACAACTCCAAGTAGCTCACTCAAGCTGGCTCCCTGGATAAAGGAACTGAAATTGGGCGGGAACCTGCTTCTCCGTTACCAATGGGACGAGGAACAGGCTCAAGAGCCCTCGGCCGCTCCGGGCATTCCGACTCCGACGCCGAGTCCTTCGCTTCGGAATCCCACTCCCACGCTGACGGCCAGCCCGAACGGCCGCAATCACGTAGCGACCCGCTCGCGCTGGCGGTTCAAATTGTTCTTGAATGCAGACATCAAATTTGACGCCGGCTTCTTTGGCCGGTTTAGCCTTACGACTAGTAACTTCTCCGATACAAATTTTCAGACTTACACTGGTGGTTTCCAGAACTACAACATCTATATAAGAGAGGCATTCTTGGGTTGGAACGGCTATCCCGGGCTGACCGTTATCGCCGGTAAGCAGGATCTCCCCTTCTATGCTACCACTCTGTTCTGGGATGCGGCAAAAATGTTTCCGCAAGGGTTAGTGGAACGGATTGATTTTGATCAGCTCCTTGGCTGGAACTCAGGTGGCGAACCGGTTAGCTACAGCAAGGAAGGCAAAGCTCCACCCCCGGCAGCAGCTAAATACCACGGCGCTTTCGAGTTGGCGCTTATTGCCGGTCAGTTCATTTTTTACGACAACAACGAATACAACTTCGACTCCGATTTGAAGAACGATTCTTACCTGTTTGAAGAACAGTTGTTGGCTCGTTACAAGACCGACTGGTTCTCGATCACGGTAGCTCCGTCGCTCTTTATTGCCAATGCCGCCGGTTACGGTCACGACACGGTGGCCAATGGCCCGGCCGGCAACTTCTCCTCGGTCAATACCGGAGGATTTACTGCGCCGGCCAAAAGCACCGCCTTCCTGCAGTTCCTGGATGGCACTGGGGAAGAGCGTGACCTGTTTGTCGTTCAAGCGCCTGGAGATATCACCGTGAAAGTGGGCAAAATTCCAGTGAAGTTCTACTGGGATTTTGCCTATAACTTCGACGGAGGTAAACGTTTCAGCCTGCTTGGGACCGCCGGCCAACAAATGACTACGGGCACATTGTTCAACGGTACGTCGCTTAGCACCGGGAGCCTGATCATCACTCAGCGTGATGGAACCAATCCGACTACCTTCCCGTTTGCTGGTTTGTACAGCGAAGTGGTCACTGATTCTCACGGCAACGTGATCGCCTACAGGAATCTCGCGCAGCCGTCAGACAAGGATAAGATGGCATGGTTACTGGGGTTACAGATTGGCGACAACAAGAAAGCCGGAGACCTTTCGGCGTACGTCGATTACCGCCAGATCGGTATCGCAGCGGTTGACCCGAACCTGTCTTTCGATGACGCCATGATTGGACGTTTGAATATGCGAGGTTTCGGCTTCGGAATCGCTTACAACGTCACGGACTTCCTTGTCCTGGGAGTGAGCGGACGCATCGATTGGAATCTGACGAACCTGTATGGAGGTCAGGCGACTCGCGGGTCAGGTATCGCCGACGACAACAGCTGGCATTACGTCCGGGCCGAGGCGTTGCTGACGTTCTAAGGTTCCCCAAACAATCCAGCGATAGGAAGCTAGCGGGCCCGGTAGGTGCAAACTGCCGGGTCTTCCTTTTTGGATTCTTCTCCTCTCGCCATCCGAGAAACGTGCCAGCAACCGGAGTGATGTCTGCTGCAACCGGCTAAGTCGTTGCAAAACAGTCTTACCGGTAATGTGATGCGCATCGTACCAAACCAGCACCGACCCACGACAGAAGGTGTCTAGCCATGATGCAGCCGCTCGCGGCTCATGCGCCTCGACAGAGGAGGCGAGATCGTGGCCAGCCGCTAGGGTATGGCATGCTGCGCGGCTTGCTCAATCAGCGCCGCCACTTCTTTGGGATGTGACACGTAGACCGCGTGGCTGGCTCCCTCTATCTCTACCTTGTGACTGTGCGCGCGCTCGGCGTACATGCGTTCCAGGTCGGGGTTGATGGTTTTGTCGTCCTTTGCGACCAGGTACCAGCTCGGCTTCAGTTTCCAGGCGGGGTTGGTAATGGGTGTGGTGAACACCTTAGCCGCAGTGAGCATCTGTGCGTGCGCCATGAACTCGGCCTGCTCGCGCGGCAAGTCGGCAGCGAAGTCTGCCGGGAAATTGGCGGGATTGAGAAAGACGAAACCGTCCGGTGTCTTGACCAGCGGTTTGGAGGCGTTGGGGAACTTCTTACCGTTGGCGGCCTCGGTCTCCCCCTCCTCCGGCGCATGCGCAGCGATGTATACGAGGGCGGCGACATGGGAGTCGGTGCCAGCCTCGGTGATGACGGCCCCGCCGTAGCTGTGGCCAACCAGGATGCACGGGCCTGGTTGGCGATCAAGGATACGCTTGGTCGCGGCGACGTCCTCCTCCAGCGAGGTCAGCGGCTGTTGTACAATGGTGACGCTGTACCCGTCCTTGACCAGAATGTCGTAGACAGGGTTCCAGCCCGAGCCGTCGACGAAGGCACCGTGCACTAGCACGATGTTCTTGACCGGTGCAGCCAGCACGGGAACCGCCGTCCCGGCGAGAACGAGGAAGGCGGCAGCTGACACGAAGGAATTTTTGAGGTTATTGAAAATCATAATAAGATCCTATTCCACTGTTTGGTCCGATCCTGCTCAACGAGCCGAAACGGTGATCCCAACCTCGACGTTGCCCCGAATAGCATTGGAATAGGGGCAGATTTTGTGTGCAGACTCAACCAGGTCTTCGGCCTTCTTCTGGTCCACTCCTGTGACAGTAACCGCGAGTGCGGCGGACAGCACGAAGCCCCCCGAATCGTTGCGACTGAGACCAATTTCAGCAATGACTTCGACGTCTTCGTCTGCAAATCTCAGCCCGGCATCACGGCTTACGTGTAGGAGGGCGTTCTCGAAGCAGGCGGCGTAGCCGCCGGCAAAAAGCGTCTCCGGGTTGGTTGCATCTCCCTTGCCGCCGAGTTGACGGGGCAGGGCCAGCTTCAGATCAAGCAGCCCGTCCTCGCTGCGGATCTGGCCATGACGGCCGCCAGTTGCGGTAACTTTGGTGGAATACAGAGTGCTCATGATTCGATCTGAATGAGTCGTTAGATTGGTTTGTTCTTGTGTCTTCATATTAGTGTTTTTCAATGAGGGCTTCTGGTTGAATTGTTCCGTGGGTATGAACTATTCGACATCGATAGCCGGCGCCGAGGGTTTCGAGAGCCTTGATGATCTTTTCCTTCGGCCGGATTGGTCATCCCGGGCTTGACTAGTTCGATACTCCGCCGCCTCTCATGGCGTCGCGTTGTCCAGGTATCGAAACCGGCGCTAAAGTTTGTTTTGCCAATGGGCTACTCATTTGCTAACAGCCCAATTACCTGCCTGGCCTTGAATTAGTGAAATTGTTTGTTTTGTGTCCTGTAATAAAAAACCCAAATAAAATAAAGTGATGGAACCAGTTCCGCGATGCTGCAGCACTGCAAAAGCAAACGGAAAGCCGGAATGGGCTTTGGTTCCGGTGAAATTAGAGAGTCGCCTAGAGTAAATTTCTGCCGGCGTGCCGCCGTCACTCCATTTTCTCTGCCTGCCGCTTAATCAGCTTAACGGCCGAGTCGATCTGCATCTGACTCAAAGCGATCGATCGAGCATCTGGAAATGCAGTGGACGCCAGGTCGGTCAGGGTGTGGCCCGGCGGCAATTCTAAGAAAAAACGGATACCTCGCTCGTAAGCAATTGTCGTCGCGTCGTGCCAACGGACCGGGTGGGCGATGTTGGTTGCCAAATCCTCTCGAATTCCATCCGGATCGCGCAGCGCGCGAGCGCGCCGGTTGCTAACATAAATTGCTTTGGGTGTTTTGATCTCGATCTTGGCGATACGACGGGTCAATTCGTCCGCAACACTTTTCAATAGAACACAATGAGAAGGGACACTGACGTGCAAACGTTTGGCGGTGCGCGCCCCTTCGTCTTTGGCGCGATTGAGCACGCCTTCCATTCCGGAATCGGATCCGGCAATGACGAATTGGGTCGGTGCATTCAAGTTCCCCACAAAGACCGGAGATTCGGGCTTATTGATTGCACTGACTATTTCAGAAAGGTGCGTTTCGCTTAATCCAATAACTGCAGCTAACCCATATCCCTTGGGATATGCTTTCTCCATCAATTCGGCTCGCGCCTTCACGAGAGATAAACCGTCCTTGAAGGCGAGCGCCCCGGCGGCAACGGCAGCGGCAAAAGCTCCAACCGAAAGACCGGCAACAACATCCGGCTTTACTCCTTCGGCTTGCATAATCCGGGTCGCGGCAACCCCGGAAACAAAAAGGGCAAGTTGAACCGACACGGTTGACGAAAGTGCCTGTTTCGTATCGAGAGTTAGAACGTCGTGACCAAGAACCTGACTTGCTTCTTGCAATGTCCAAGTCGCTTCGGCGCGGTCCGACAACTGGTGAAGCATACCCGGGACTTGTGCTCCCTGTCCTGGATAGAGGAAAGCAACGCTCATGAGGTGTGGTTCTCGAACTCGTCACGCCCACGGATCGGAAATAAGGACCGGACCACCGGCATGTCGTAAAAGCAGCGGCGTTTGGCCACTCGCATATTCAGCCAGGGATACTGCGCCCCGAGGCGTTTCGAGCTGTGCGTCGACGCGACAAGGACTCCCAGAAAAAATCGTTATCAATTCTTGCGCCAGTTGCATCGGCAAACGTTCTGAAGCGCGGATAAGCAAATCGAGATCGCTGGTCGAGGTCGCCGTCGGAAGGCCGCTTGCAAGTTCAAAACCGATGCTTCCGATTGGTCCAAAGGCCAGCGGCAAGTTAGCCAGCTTTTCTTCGATGCCGGCCAAGACCTTCAGGCCCGGGATTTCCTCGGTTCGAGCG